>NZ_SGTZ01000002.1:0-403804 GCF_005435115.1 Halorubrum sp. ARQ200
GTGTTGACACACCATTGCATTGGTCTGTGTGGTGTCCGGGCCAGCCAACGGCTTGGATGGCACCGAACGACCACGGCTCACATCAGATCACCGCTTACGCCGGAGCGCAGGGGGCGTGATCCTCATCGGATGAGTCGGATGAACCGACTCTGCGAAACCGGGCCGAGTTGAACGGCCCGAGTCCGCGGTGCGTTCTTCGCGTCTTGACCGAACGGGCTTATACACTTAAGCACGTCGGAACGCTTCGACCGGCCGCGTCGACGGCCGGTCGGTGCCCCCTCGGCGGGGGCGCCTCGCATCTCATCGAATGCCCGGGTTGTACTTAACCTCGTCGAACTATCGGCACCACGTCATGCGGTTTCATGGAGCAACTCACAACCGAGTGACTCGTCGACGCGGCGCGACGGGTAGAGCTCGCCCACGAGAGCGAGCGACTGGAGAGGAGCGCGTGACCGGCAGACATATCAGAACTATATCATAGTGCTGCCGACGACTCGGAGGCACACGCGCGTGCGCAACATCGACAAAAGAAGAACTCGGGGGCAGCCGGTCATTTATACCACGGGCGTTTATAAGGGAGGGGAACACATATAAAAGCGAACGATGACGAACCCTGCAGACTCGATCGAGATTCAGAACGTTGTTGCATCGACGGGTATCGGTCAGGAGCTCGATTTGGAGGCGCTGGCGGAGGACCTCCCGGGTGCGGACTTCAACCCGGACAACTTCCCCGGCCTCGTGTACCGGACCCAGGAGCCGAAGGCGGCCGCACTCATCTTCCGCTCGGGGAAGATCGTGTGTACGGGCGCGAAGAGCATCGACGACGTCCACGACGCGCTCGGGATCATCTTCGAGAAGCTCCGCGGACTCCAGATCCCCGTTGAGGACGACCCGGAGATCACCGTCCAGAACATCGTGTCGAGCGCGGACCTCGGACACAACCTCAACCTCAACGCTCTGGCTATCGGTCTCGGACTCGAGGACGTGGAGTACGAGCCGGAGCAGTTCCCCGGCCTCGTCTACCGGATGGACGAACCCGAGGTCGTCATCCTGCTGTTCGGGAGCGGGAAGATCGTCATCACCGGCGGCAAGCGCACCGACGACGCCGAGGAAGCGGTCGAGGAGATCGTCGAGCGCATCGAAGGGCTCGGCCTGCTCGGCTGAGGGTCGAATCGATCGGTCTGTTCGGTTCCCGCCGTCTCGGAGACGGGCGGCGACCGGTGTCGAGCGGCCGTGGGTCGCTGTCGAGCGGCTGAGTGCGGTCCGGTTACGTTTCGGCGTCGTCTTCGGTGAGCACCTCCTTGACGACGCTCGGGTCCTCGAGGAGTTGGTGTTTCGTGTAACTCCCCTCGGCGCTGCCGCCGCTGTGTTTCGACTGTTCGATGATGTCGAGGAACGCGTGTTCCTTCAGGAGGTCGCGGACGCGGCGCAGCGAGAGGCTGTCGGATCCCTCCTGGCGGCAGATGTTCTCGTATATCTCGTACACGCGGCTCGTGCGGAACCCGTCCTGACGACCGTTCGACAGCGACAGCAGCGCGAGCGCCTGGAGCACGTACCGCGAGTGCGGCGTGGAGCCACGAATGAGCTCGCGGAAGCGGTCGGTCTCGGCTCGCTCGCGCGCCTGCGTGACGAACTCCTCGCGAACCGTAGGCTCGCCGTTCGCCTGCGCGATCTCGCCCGCGTACCGGAGGATGTCGATGGCCTTCCGGGCGTCGCCGTGCTCGCGCGCGGCGAGCGCCGCGGCCCGGGGTATCGTCGAGGGTTCGAGCACGTCGTCGTGAAAGGCGTCCGCGCGCGCCTGCATGATCTCCCGAAGCTGGTTCGCGTCGTACGGCGGGAAGACGAACTCGCGCTCACAGAGGCTCGACTTGACGCGCTCGTCCATCCGGTCTTTGTACTGGATCTTGTTGCTGATCCCGACGACACCCAGCTTACAGTCGGTGATCTTCCCCGCCTCTCCCGCGCGGGACAGCTGCATCAGGATCGCGTCGTCGTCGAGCTTGTCGATCTCGTCGAGCAGGATCAGCACCACGTCGTACCGCTGGTCGAGGATGCGCCAGAGCCGCTTGTAGTAGGTGGAAGTCGAGAGTCCCTTGTCAGGGACGTTGATTCCGGTCTGCTCGGGGTCGTTCACGCCCTCGGCGATGGTCTGGACCGCCTGGGTCTCCGTGGTGTCCTGCGCGCAGTCGACGTAGGCGAACGTGGCGGTGACGCCCTCCTCGCTGGCGGTCGAGACGAGCCGTTTGGAGACGTACTTCGCGCACAGCGACTTCCCGGTGCCCGTCTTTCCGTATATCAGGACGTTGCTCGGGCTCTGTCCGAAGATAGCCGGGTTGACGGCCGTCGCCAAGTCGGATATCTCGTCATCTCGGCCGACGATCCGTCCCTCGCCGGGTAGATGACTGATCTCGAGGAGCTCCTTGTTCGCGAAGATAGGATCCTCTCTCGTGAAGAGGTCGTCCGCTGCGTCCATGAGAGAGACACCGGGTTTCCGGTGAAATGCGTTCTGTTTCGCGACCGGGCGGGAGGCGAGGTCCGCACGTAATTCGACCGGTCGAGACACACACCGCGTTTCCGGTGAAACGGGGTGAGCGGTCGGTGGTGCGATCTTGGAGTGAGTCCTGTGACCGAGGGAAACAGGACATCGGAGAGCGACACCGGGCGACAACGTCCGTCAGTTCGGAAAATCCGAGCGAGGCACGGCGGTGACACGTCTCAGCATTTCACCGGAAACACGGTGTACGGTGTCGTGTCGAAGCTCCCCTCACGGCGGAGACCGCGTTTCCGGTGAACGACATAGTTCGCTCGGCGAGCCTTCGCTTCTATCGCTTGGCGAGCTATACTCACATTTAACTAATAAACCCGTTGTTTCAAAACAGACAGAATAGTGGAGGGTCCGCGATTCTACTTCGGCGGGTCTCGCACGCCTCCCCCAGCCGGCAGTACACCCCCACGCGACGACACCCGATTTCACCGGAAACACGGTGTGTCACTCACACCGCGACTCACGTTGGTCGGGGAGAACGACGCGGTGCCAGCCGCGAAGAAATTACGAGAAATTACGGGGAGTCGGTCGCGGGAAACGGAGGCCCCGCGAAAGAAGTACGCCACGTCGGCCCCGAGTGCTGCTAGAAAACGGCGAAGAGTGGCGGAAGGCAGTCGACGAGGGCCTTCGCCGCACTCCGCTGGACGAGTTACTCCTGGGCGTCGACGACGGCGACGCTGGCGAGGTTGACGATGTCTTTCACCTCGTCGCCTCGCTGGAGCACGTGGACCGGTTCGTCCATTCCGACGAGCATCGGCCCGATGGCCTCGGCGCCGCCGAGGCGCTGGAGCAGCTTGTACCCGATGTTCCCGGCTTCCAGGTTGGGGAACACGAGGACGTTAGCCGCCTCGTCGAGCTGAGAGAACTCGTAGGTCCCGTTGAGGATGTCGTCGACGACGGCGGTGTCGGCCTGCATCTCCCCGTCGACGGGGAAGTCGACCGTTTCGTCGGACTGGAGGATGTCGACCGCCTCGCGCGGCTTCCGGGTCCCCTCGTTGTCGACGCTCCCGAAGTTGGAGTACGACAGCATCGCCGCGCGCGGCTCGACGTTGAACCGGCGCGCGAGGTCCGCCGTGTGTCGCGTGACCTCCGCGAGCGTCTCCGCGTCGGGGTCCTGATTGACCGTCGTGTCCGCACAGAAGATGACGCGGTTCTTGAACGTGAGCATGTACACGCCGGCGACGGTGTCGGTGTCGACCGCGGACCCGACGACCTGGAGCGGCGGCCGGAGCGCGGACGGGTAGTGGTGGGTGAGCCCGGTGAGCATCGCGTCGACGTCGCCCGTCTCCACCATCACGCTCGCGAGGTAGTTCGTGTCGCGCCGGACGAGGTCGGCCGCCTCGCGCTTCGTGATCCCCTTCCGCTTCCGGAGTTCGTACAACCGGTCGCCGTAGCTCGAGACGTCGCGGTTGTCGGGGTCGACGACCTCGGGTCGGAACGAGAGCCCGAGCTCGGCCGCGGTCTGCGAGATGGTGTCCGCGTCGCCGAGCAGCACCGGGTCGGCGATCCCCTGCTCCGAGAGCTGGTACGCCGCCCGGATCATCTTCTCGTCGGTCCCCTCGGCGAGCGCGATCCGCTTCGGGTCGCTCTTCGCTTTGTTCAAGACGACGCGCATCATCTCGCGGGACTTCCCGAGACGTGCTTCGAGCCGCTCACGATACTTCGCTAGGTCGATCTCGGTTCGGGCCGACCCGGACTCCATCGCCGCCTCCGCGACGCGCGGGGCCACCTCGAACAGCACGCGGGGGTCGAGCGGCTTCGGGATCACGTACTCGGGGCCGAACTGGAGCGGGTCGTCGCCGTACGCCTTTACGACCGCGTCCGGAACGTCCTTGCGGGCGAGGTCGGCCAGCGCCTCCGCGGCGGCCGCCTTCATCTCCTCGTTGATCTCGGTCGCGCGCACGTCGAGCGCCCCACGGAAGAGGAACGGGAACCCGAGCACGTTGTTCACCATGTTCGGGTAGTCCGATCGGCCGGTCGCCATGATCACCGTGTCGTCGCGCGCGCCCTTCGCGTCCTCGTAGGTGATCTCCGGGTCGGGGTTCGCCATCGCGAAGATGATCGGATCGGCGGCCATCGAGCGGACCATCTCCTGTGAAACGATCCCGCCGACGGAGAGTCCGACGAACACGTCGGCGCCCTCCATCGCGTCCGCGAGGTCACCGCCCTCGACCGGGCTGGCGAACTGGCTCTTGTACTCGTTGACCTCGCCGTCCTCGACGCGCGACTCGGTGATGATCCCCGAGGAGTCGCACATCGTGATGTTCTCTTTGCGCGCGCCCAGCGATACGTAGAACCGGGCCGTCGCGATGGCGGACGCGCCCGCGCCAGAGAAGACGATGTCGAGCTCCGAGAGGTCCTTATCCGAGATGTCGACCGCGTTCATCAGCGCCGCGCCCGAGATGATCGCGGTGCCGTGCTGGTCGTCGTGGAACACCGGGACGTCCATCTCCTCGCGGAGCCGCTCCTCGATTTTGAAGCACTCGGGCGCCTTGATGTCCTCGAGGTTGACCCCGCCGAACGTCGGTCCCATCGCCTTCACCGCCTCGCAGAACGGGTCGACGGCGTCGATGTCGAGCTCGATGTCGAACACGTCGATGTCGGCGAACCGCTTGAACAGCACTCCCTTCCCCTCCATGACGGGCTTGGAGGCGGCGGCGCCGATGTCGCCGAGCCCGAGGACGGCCGAGCCGTTCGAGACGACGGCGACGAGGTTCCCCTTCGCCGTGTACTCGAAGACGGACTCGGGGTCGGCCGCGATGTCGCGACACGGCGCCGCGACTCCCGGCGAGTACGCCAGCGAGAGGTCCCGCTGCGTGTTCGTGGGCTTCGTCGTCTCTATCTCGATCTTCCCGGGCGGCTCCTGTCGGTGGTACTCCCGCGCGTCGTCGTCTAGTCCCATGTCTCTCTCCATTCGTGAACGGAGTAAAAAGCTATCCGATGGTGTCGAGTACGCAATTCGACGTTCGACGATCACTCGGCGACTCGTACGCGGTGCCGAGAACCTCGGCCACCGCGATCATCACGACCGAGCCCGCCAACGACACGCGATCGCTATCGACCGCCGCCGACTCACTCGCCGGTCGGTTCCCGGTCGTCGCTCGCGGCGAGCGTCGGTGCCAGCGGCGCGAGGGTCGGATCGATGCCGGCCAGCGTCGAGACTTCGAACGCGGTCAGGTACGTCCGCACGACCAGCGTGGCCGGGAGCGTCAGGACCACGACGGCGACGACCGCGCAGACGAGCACCGCCGCGAGGGCGATCGCCCCAGCGGTCGTCCCGATCAACGCCCCGACGCCGCCGAGCGCCACCGCCGCGAGGAGGAGCGCGACGAGCGCCGAAACCCCGACGACGCCGGCGACGAACGCGGCGGCGACGGCCTGAACGATCCCGACGCCGGCCGCGAGGACGAGGTGAACCGCAAAGTAGAAGACGACGTCGGCCCACGACCCGCGGAACGACGCCCAGACCGCTCGCCACCCGTCGATCACGCCAACGTCTCTGGCGACCATCGCCGGAGCGACGAACTCGAACGTGATCCTGGAGACGACGGTCCCGACGACCGCGACCGTGGCCCCGATCACGGCCAGCACGCCGAACGCCGGACCGATCACCGACGACCGCGCAGCTAATCCCCCAGCCGAAACGCCGAGGAACCGCAACAGGTCGGGATCGATCGCAATCGCGACCGCGACCGCGGGAAGCCCGACGGCGACAGCACTCAGCACCGCGACGCCGAGGAGACCGAGCGCCTGTCGGAAGCGGTCGCGGAACGGCCGCCAGAGCGCGACCTCCGTCGTCGAGAGCGCCTCGTAGAAGACGAGCCGAAACGCGATCGAACACGCGAACAGAGCCATCCCCGCGAGGAGGACCCCGAGAGCGAGTCCGGTCAGCAGCGCGGTGTCGAGCCCGGCCAGTAGCGCGGTGTCGAACCCGGCGAGACGCTCGACCCCCGCGTTCGCGGCGCGTTCGACGCCCGCGGGCACCGACACGGGCTCTGTGACCCCGGCGTCGCTCCAATCGCCGGCACCGCCGCCGGCGGGACCGCCGAGAGACGACGTCGTCGCGCCCGACGCCCCGGCGCCGCCGCTCACCATCACGAGCGCCAGGAACCCGAGCTTCGCCCACCGAACCGCTTCGAAGGGAAAGAGGAACCGGCGCGTGACCCGGACGGCGCGGTCGACGGCCTCAACGGCGTGCCGGCTCATACTGACCGTTCGCCCGAGGGCGTGAAATAGGCTGGCCACTGGTCCCGGACGGTTCAGGGGGAGAGCGGCTGACCCCGGGCACCGTGTCACGGGCCACCAGGCGACCCGCAGCCGTTTAGGGCGGACGCGACGAACCGGTCGCCATGAAGGTCCGCGGCGAACGCGAGTGCCAGTCCTGCGGCGCGCGGTGGTCGTACTACGACACGGGCTCCGTCGCGTGTCCGAGCTGCGGGGACCTGCGCAGCGTCGGCGTCGACGACCGCACGGCCCACACGGACGCCCCCGTTTCGCTCGACCTCGCCCCTCACCGCGAGCGGTTCGGAGAGGCACAGGAGACCCTCCCCCGATCCGGCGTCGACGAGCTCCAGTCCGACCTCCGGGAGTACTGCCGGAAGCGCGGGTTCATCGACGGGGGGAAGCTCGCCCCGCTCGACGGGACGTACCTCGCTGCCCGCGAGCTGCTTGAGGCCGTCGACTGCTACGAGCGGCTGCGCGACCCGACCGACGCCGACGGCGAGTACCTCCTCGCGCTGCTCGCCGGCGCGGACGACGGCGCCCGACCCGCGGCCGAGGAGGTCCCGACAGCGCTCCGGGAGGCGCGGGGAATGGCCGCCGTGCGCGCCGTCGAGGCTTACCGGAGCGACGTGCTCGACTTCCTCGACGAACTCGGATCAGGCGCTGGGGGGAACCGGGCCGAAACGAACGGCGACGACGGGACCGACGCTGACGACGCGCCGACTGTCACCGTCGACGGCCCCGACCCAGAAGACAGGATCGCCCCCGCCCGCGACGCCTTCGAGCGCCTCCGCGACCGCGTCACGCGTGTCGACGCCCTCGGCGGTGACGTGTCGCCCGCGACCGCGGACGCCCTCGTCGACGCCGCCGCCGCGCTCGGGGCCTACGTCCGAACCGGCGACGAGGGGAGCCTGCGGACCGCAACCGACCTGATCGACGACGCGAGCGTCGACGGCGTCGACCCGACAGATCGCTGAGCCGCCCGCCGCTCGCCCGCCCGCCGCACGCGGCGCGTCAGTCTTCGCCGGGCGCGACCACCGCGTTCGAGAGCGTCCCGACCCCTTCGTACGTGATCTCGACGCGCTCGCCCGGCTCGACGAGGCCGGGGTTCGCGGGGCTGCCGAACGCGATACAGTCGCCGGGCTCGAAGGTGAATCGCTTCGAGAGGTACGAGACGATCTCGCGGGGACCGAACAGCATCAGCTCCGTGTTGGCGTCCTGGCGCGTCTCGCCGCCCACGGTCGTCTCGATATCGAGGGCCGTCGGGTCGACGTCGGTCTCGATCCACGGCCCCAGCGGCGCGGAGCCGTCGAACGCCTTGCGGGCGGTCCGCCCCTGCTGGTCGAGCGCGTCGACGTCGTTCATGACCGTGTAGCCGCGCACGACGTCCGGCACCTCATCGGGCGCGAGGTCGCGGCACCGCTCGTCGATCACCGCGACCAGTTCGCCGGCGTAAGTCAGCTCATCGGTCCACTCCGGGTACCGGACCGGCTCGCCGTGCGCCAGCAGGCTGGCCGGCGGTTTGACGAAGAAGTCCGGCTCGGCAGGCCGCTCGTAGTCCATCTGGTCGAGCGTTTCGGCGTAGTTCCGGCCGACGCAGTACAGCGCACTGGGGTCACAGGGCGGGAGCAACCGACCGTCGCGGCCGACCTCGTAGCGGCCGTCGTCCGCGACGACCGCGCCGTCGTCGTAGCGGCCGGCCACGGGGCCGTCCGGCGTGAGCAGTCGAGCGAGTCGCATGCCAGAACGTCTGCGCTGGCCTTCGAAAAGGCGTCGGTGACGGCAGCGCCCGGGTCAGTCTCGGTCCGACCTCGACTCGCCGCCGTCCGACCTCGACTCGCCGCCGTCCGACCCCGACTCGCCGCCGTTCGTTCTCGCCGCTGCGTCGTCGGTTTCTTCACTTTCTACCTCGACGCCGATGACGACGCCCGACCGGATCTCAAGCGCGGTGTCGAACTCTTCCCGGCGACCGCTCCCGGACCCGATCCGCTCGACCGCTGCCTCGTGGGCTCGCACGACCGCGTCGCGCTCGCGCTCGGAGAGCCCGACGCGGTCGGCCACCGCCTCCCAGTGGTCCGGTTCGACGAGGAACGTCTCGCGGTCCGGCTCGGTCGCGACCCGCTCGTAGCGCCGGCGGTACTCGTCGATCCTTGTCCCCAAATCGGCCTGGACGCGCGTGAGCAGCGCCGGGACGCGGGCGGCCGGCACGCTCGCGAGCGCCGCCGTCTTCACCAGCGCGGTCCCCTCGATCGGGTACGGACCCGGGTCCTCCTCGGCGCCGTCCCGCCCCCCCGATTCCCCGCCGTCGGCGTCGTCGGACATCACCCGCCGGCGCGCATCGCCTTCTGCCGGTACCTCGGCAGGAGCTCGGCGAGGACCTCGGGGTCGCCCGCGAACTCGGCGGTCACCTCGGTGAGCTTGATGGCGGCCGCGGCGGTCACCGTCTCGGCGCTGAGGGTCACTCGCCAGCCGTCGCCGTCCACCCGGGTCGCGGCCGCGGGGTCGTCCGTCCCCACTAGCTCCCCGCCGAGGTTGCGGAGGTAGTGAGCCGCGAGCCGTCGAGAGATACCGCGGTACGCCACCGTCTTTCGCTCCCACCCCTCCTCGGCGGGCGGGAGGTCGGCCCCCGCCGCCTCGTCGTCGACGCCCCCCTCGGTCGCCGCCGACGCGTCGTCGGTCATGCGCCCCCCGCGACCGGCGGGAAGACGGAGAGCCGGTCGCCGTCCGCCATCGGCGTGTCGAGCCCGTCGAGGTGGAGCACCTCGCGGCCGTTCTTCAGGACGTTGATCTGGGGAGCGAGGTCGCCGTCGACGATCAGCCGGCCCTCCATCCCCTCGTACTCGGCCTCCAGTTCGCGCAACACGTCGCCGACGGAGGAGCCGTCGGCGAACTCCGCGTTCACCGTCTTCCCGCCGGCGGCCTCGCGAAACGTCGCGAAGAACCGCAGTTCCAATTCCATACCCGTACGTCGTGTCGCGGCGGCTTAAAAGCGGTCGGCCGCGGAACCGAACCGACGGCGGACGCGCGGCGACGACGGCGATCCGTGGCCCACAGTTCGCGGCCCGCGCGAGGTCGCACCCGCTACAGGTCCGACAGCCGGATCCCGTCTTCGACCAGCCGGAAGTTCCGCTCGCGGTCAAGGTCGTCGGCGAGCCACTCGTGGTCGTACAGCTGGCCGATCAGTTCGAGGTAGAGGTTCCGCCACGCGATGGCGTATATCGGCGACTGCCCCCACGCGCGGAGTTCGGGGACGAACTCGTGGTACGTGCTCGCCTGCGACTCCATGCGCTCGACCGCGTCGGCGACGACCTCGGCCGCCTCGTCCGGGTCCGCCTCGTCGAGCGCCTCGTTCAGCCGCGACTGGATCCCCGCGATGGCGCGTCGCATGTCGCGTTCGGCGGTCCCCTCGTCCTCCGGAAGCGACTCGACGACGCCCTTCGGCACGCCGAGTTCGATCTCTGGCATGGGAACACCTCGGGGGAGCGCGCTGAAAAAACCCGTTCACCCGGCGACGGGAGCGGCGGTAAGGACGCCCGCGGAGCCACGGTGCGAAACCGATCGCGACCGGCGCTCACGGGTCACCGCTCCCCGTTCGGAGAGCCACGTTCCCGTCACGTTCCCGACCGCTCGCCGGCTGGCCGCCGGCGACAGCGATGCGGGACCGTCGCCGGGCTGCGGGCCGTAAGCTCCGAAGCCGGCGTGGTTGACGCCGTCGAGTTCGACGACCCGAGCGTCCGCCGGGAGGTTCTCCCGAGAGGCGCGCTCGCGCTCGGCGTCGATCACTCCGTCGGCGCCGCCGAGGACCACGAGCGCGTCGAGGCCGCTCTGTGAGAGGTCCCGGTCGCAGTACGCGGCGTGGAGGACGAGCGCGTCGTACGCCCCGGCATTACCGGCGGCGTGTCGGCAGGCCATAGCGCCGCCGAGCGAGTGGCCGCCGACCGCCCACGCGTCCACATCGGGGTAGCGTTCCCGGACGCGGTCGGCGCGGTCCGGCGCGAGAACGGCAAGGTTGAGCGGAGCGTCCACCACGACGACGAGCGCCGCGCGGTCGGAACCGGCAACGATCTCGGCGGCGGTGGGAACGTAGCTCTCGTGTGACACTCGCCCGCCGGGGTAGTAGACGAACCCGACGGTCGACGCGGTCACCGGCCCGTCGCGGACCGCGGTCCCGACCGGCGTCCGATCGACGGCGACGTCCGGGTCGGCCTCGGCGGCCGCGACCGCGTCGGCGTTCGGCCCGAGTCCGGCGGCGAAGTACGCGGCACCGGCGGCGACGACGATGGCAGAAAGGAGGACTACCGCGCCCGCGGCGAGCGCGAGCGTCCGGCGCGTGGGCAGTCGGCGCGCGATCGAGTCGAGGGAATTCCTCACGGCGTCGGCGCCGCCTTCTGGAGCGCGGTCTCGGCGATGTTCCCGCCGTAGTCGGCGGACCGAAGCACGGAGTCGACGACGAGCCCGAGCAGCTGGGCCCGCGTCGGGTCGAGGTCGCGGAGCAGTTCGTCGATGGAGCGCACGCGCTCGTCGATGGCTCGAACGCCGGTCCGCGCCTCGTTGGCCCGGCGGGTCGCGGCCTCGGTGTCGTCGTCGAACAGCGCGTCCATCGCCGCGTCGATCACGTCGACGGCGTCGCCGTGGAGGTCGCTCACCGCCTCGACCACGTCCGCGGGGAGGGCCTCGTCGATCTTCAGCGTGAGGTGCGCGATCTTCGTCGCGTGGTCGCCGATCCGCTCCAGCTGCCGGGCGCTGGAGTGATAATCGAAACACTCCTCGCGGGGGAGGCCCAGCTCCTCGGCGGCCTTCGGCGTCCGCAGGGTGGCGCGGAAGATCCGCGAGACGACGAGCCACAGGCGGTCGAGGTCGTCGTCGCGGCCGATCACGTCGCGCGCGAGGTCGTGGTCGCGCTCCGAGAGCGCGGTGATCGCGTCTTCGAGCATCGACAGCGAGATCAGTCGCATCCGCGTGACCGCGTTGTGGATCGAAAGCTCCGAGGAGTCGAGCAGGTCATGGACGACGACGCGGTCGCGCGTCTCCTCTAACACCTCCAGCCCGACGAGGCTCTGGACTCCGTCGCGGATCGTCGAGCGCTGCTCGGTGGTGATCTCCGCGGCCTCCAGTTCGATGACGTCGAATCCGCTGACGTACATCGTCGTGACCGCTCGGCGGAGCGCCTGACCGCTCAGACCGGATATGTCCAGCGACCCCCGCGTCCGTTCGGACTCGGACCGCGGGGTGAGGAACAGCGAGTCGCCGTCGGGGTGGAACTCGATCTCCGTCCCGGCCTCGACGTCGTTGTCGGTCGCCCACGTCTTCGGAATCGAAACGGTGTACGTCGAGCCGCCGGTGACCTGGACCTTCCGCGTTTCCATATCAGGCCCTCGGGAGCGGACCGCCTTAATTTTGATCAAAATATATACCTCCGTCAGAGAGTACGGGACAACCCCGCCGACTCAGCTCGCTCTGTCCCGTTCAGCGTTTTCTAAATCGGTATTAAGAAACAATTAGGAATATATAGTATTGTATATTTTCAGACAGTCCATCCTCGGTGCCGCTTCAAACCACGCGGTTGCGCGGGTCGTCGCCGGCGTCCAGCCGCGCGACGTTGTCCGCGAGGATGTCGGCGACGCGCTCGTAGTACTCGGGCGTGTGGCCGGCGTTGTGCGGCGTGATCGTCGCGTTCGACAGCCCCCACAGCGGGTGGTCCTCCGGGAGCGGTTCCGGGTCCGTGACGTCCAGCGCCGCGCCGCGGATCCGGTTGTTCCGAAGCTCCGTCACCAGCGCGTCGGTGTCGACGATCGGCCCCCGCGCGATGTTGACGAGGACGGCGTCGGACCGCATCGTCCGGAGCGCGTCCGCGTCGACCAGCCCCCGCGTCGTCTCCGTGAGCGGACACGCCAACACGACGTACTCGGCGTCGGTGACGGCGTCGTGGAACTCGTCGAAGCCGTACACCTCGTCGGTCGGGCCCCCCTTCTCCGGGGTGTAGCGCACCCCGACCGTGTCGACGTCGAACGACTCCAGGCGGTCGACGACGGACCGGCCGATGGCGCCGAGTCCGACGACGGCGACCGTCGAGCCGTACACCTCCGTCGTCTCGTAGGTGCGCCACTCGCGGCGGGACTGCTGGCGGTACGCGCGGTGGAACTGTCGCGCGTGCGCGATGATCGACCCCACGACGTGTTCGGCGATGTTCGGTCCGTGGACGCCCGAGGCGTTCGTCACGGCGACGCCGTGGTCCGCGAGCAGGTCCCGCGGCAGGTGGCCCGTCCCCGCGAACACGCAGGCGAACAGCTCCAGGTCGTCGGCGACCGAGAGCAGGTGTTCGTCGATGCTGAGTCCGACGGCGACCCTGGCGGTCCGGATCAGCTCCCGCTCCTCCGCCGGCGTCCGCGCCCGCGCCACCTCGGCGTCGGGGAGCCGCTCGCGGATCGCCGCCGCCAGTTCGTCGGGGCCGAGCCCGTGGATCGTCTGTCGAAGCACCAAGACGTCTGGATCGCTCATGGAGGCAGTCTCGGCGGCGGCGACAAAAATGGTACCAGTCGTCCGGCCGCGAACCTGGCGTGCCGACGGAGCGGCCCGGAGCCCGGGCGGGCGGGCTACGACAGCGCCGCGTCGAACGCCGCCTGGAGGTCCGCCTTCATGTCGTCGACGTGCTCGATCCCCACGGACACGCGGACGAGGCCGTCGGTCAGCCCGGCGGCGAGCCGCTCCTCGCGCGGGATGGCCGCGTGGGTCATCGCCGCCGGCTGCTCGATCAGGCTCTCGACGCCGCCCAGCGACTCCGCCAGCGTGAACACCTCGGTCTCGCTCACGACCGTCGACGCCTCTTCGAGGGTGCCGTCGAGCTCGAACGAGAGCATGCCGCCGAAGTCGTCCATCTGTTCGGCCGCCAGCTCGTGGTCAGGGTGCGACTCCAGCCCGGGGTAGTAGACGCGGTCGACCGCGTCGTGACCCTCCAGCCACTCCGCGAGCGCCATCGCGTTCTCGCAGTGGCGGTCCATCCGCACCGGGAGCGTCTTCGTCCCGCGGAGCACGAGGAAGGCGTCGAAGGGGCCGGGCGTCGCGCCGACGGAGTTCTGGTAGAAGCCGAGCCGTTCGTCAAGCTCCTCGTCGTCGACGATCAGGGCGCCGCCGATCGTGTCCGAGTGGCCGCCGAGGTACTTGGTCAGCGACTGCGAGACGATGTCGGCGCCGTGTTCGAGCGGCCGCTGGAGGTACGGGGTCGCGAACGTGTTGTCGACCGCGCAGAGCGCGTCGCCCTCGTGGGCGATGTCGGCGAGCGCGCCGATGTCGTTGACGTTCATCAGGGGGTTCGTCGGCGTCTCGAGCCACACCAGCTCGGTCTCGTCACGCATCGCGTCCCGGACCGCGTCGTGGTCGGTGGTGTCGACGAACGTCGTGTCGAGATCGTACTCGTCGTACACCTGCGTCAAGATTCGGTGGGTTCCGCCGTACACGTCGTCGCCCGCGACGACGTGGTCGCCCGCCGAGAGCAGGTTGAGCACGGTGTTGATCGCGCCCATCCCCGAGGAGAAACAGCGGGCGTGGCTGCCCGACTCGAGCGAGGCGAGGTTCGCTTCGAGGTCGGTCCGGGTGGGGTTCCCGGTCCGGCTGTACTCGTAGCCGCGGTGGTCGCCGGGCGCGTCCTGCTCGTAGGTGGAGTTCGCGTGGATCGGCGTCATCAGCGCGCCGGTCTCCGGGTCCGGCTCCTGGCCGGCGTGGATCGCGCGGGTCTCGAACCGCCTGTCGTCGCCCTCGGCGTCGTCGGATCGGTCGATCATATCCGCCTCTCCGTCACCGACGGTGGTGATTCTTCCCCTTCGGAGTGCGGGCGGATCCGGACGCGCCGCTCGCGAGGTGAGAATGGATGCTCGGTCAGGGATTTGAACCCTGGTCGTCGGCTGACTTCCGAACCGGCGCCGAGGCGCCGCGTCCGCCGAAAGGCCAACATGATTGGCCGGACTACACCAACCGAGCGCAACCGGTGATTACGCCGGGGGCAATTTAACTCTTCTCAACTCCACGCGCCGGGGAGGGGTCCGACGCCCGACCGCGAGGGCTACTCGTCGACGTCGACGCGCTCGATCTCGACGGCCTCGCGGGGGTCGTCGTTGCGGCCGGTCGGCACCGCGCCGATCTCTTCGACGACGTCCATCCCGTCGACGACCTGCCCGAAGACGGCGTGCTTGCCGTCGAGGTGCGGGGTCGCGTCCAGCGTGATGAAGAACTGCGAGCCGTTCGTGTTCGGACCGGAGTTCGCCATCGAGAGGACCCCGGGCCCGTCGTGGGTGAGTTCGTCGTGGAACTCGTCGTCGAACTGGTAGCCGGGGCCGCCGCGACCGTTCTCCATCGGGTCGCCGCCCTGGATCATGAAGTCGTCGATGACGCGGTGGAAGACGTTGCCCTCGTACAGCGAGTCGCCGCGGACCTCGCCGGTCTTGGGGTCTTCCCACGTGTTCGTCTCCGGCGCGGGCTCGGCGTCCGCGGCGGGGTCGTGTCGCGCCAGGCCGAGGAAGTTCTCGACCGTCCGGGGCGCGCGGTCAGCGAACAGCTCAACGACGATGTCGCCGTGGTTGGTCTGAAGCGTTACCTGCGGGTTGTCGGGGTCGGACACGTCGCGTCCCATACCCACGGGGAGGGCCGCCCGCCGGAAAACCCTACCCATCCGGCGCCCGACTGCCGCCCGGCGACACCCTCGATCGACCGTCGCTGACCGCCTTCCCGACCGGTCAGCCGACAGGTCCGCCGACCGGTTCCCCGGCCGACAGGACTTTGCGGGTGGGCGTTCCGTACCCACGCATGTACGACGACATCCTCCTGCCCGTCGCCCCCGGCGGCGAGGCGAACGACGCCATCCCGCACGCGGCCAGCCTCGCCGAGCGGTACGACGCGACGGTCCACGTCCTCTCGGCCGCCGATACCGCCGCCGACACGCTCGCCGGCCCTCGGGCGGGCGTGTTCTCCGACCGACTGGCGGACGCGGCCGAGGAACGGGTCGAGGCGGTGACCGCCGAGTTGGAGGCGAGGGGCGTCGAGACGGTCGGCAGCGTCGTCCGCGGCGACCCCTTGGAAGTCATCGAGAACGCCATCGACGACGGCGCCGACATCGTCGTCATGCCGAGCCACACCCGTCGGGGGATCCGCCGGTTCCTCCTCGGCAGCGTCACTGAGAAGGTCGTCCGCGTCGCGTCGGTGCCGGTGGTGACCGTCCCGATGGCCGACCCCGACGAGGCCGAGGCGGACCCGCCGGACACCGGCGAGGCGGGCGACCCCGAGCCGTCCGGCGCCCAGTGACGGGCGCGTCGAACGGACGCGACACGGTCACGCGCGCCTTCCGCGTCGCGTACGACGGGCGGGCGTACGCCGGCTTCCAGCGCCAGCCCCACGCCCGCACCGTCGCGGACGCGCTCCTCGAAGCGCTCGCGGACCACGGCCTCGTCGAGCGCGGCGACGGGTCGACGCACGCCACGCCCACGGGCTACGCCGCGGCCGGGCGGACCGACGCCGGCGTCTCGGCTGTGGCCCAGACCGTCGCCTTCGAGGCGCCGACCTGGCTCACGCCCCGCGCGTTCAACGGCCACTTGCCGGGGTCGGTCCGCACGTGGGCGGCTGCCGACGTCGGCGACGGCTTTCACGCGACCCACGACGCGGCCCGGCGGACGTACCGGTACCACCTCTACGCCCCCGAGTCCGGGGCCGAATCCGCCTCGGACCGCGCGCGGCAGGACCCCGAGCACGCGGTCGACGACGACCGATTCCGGGAGGCGCTCGCGCGGTTCGACGGCGAACGCGACTTCCACAACCTGACGACCGACGAGACGGGGACGGTCCGCGACCTCGACGCGGGCGCGACCCGCGGGGGCGACACGCTCGTCGTCGAACTCTCGGCGGACGGCTTTCCGCGGGCGCTCGTGCGGCGGGTCGTCGCCGCGGCCCGCGCGGTCGGCCGCGGGACCGCCGACCTCGCGTGGATCGACCGACTGCTCGCCGCCGAGCCGATACCGGGCGACCGCGGGATCGGTCCCGCGCCGCCGGAGCCGCTCGTGCTGTGGGACGTGACCTACCCCGACGCCTCGTTCGCCGTCGACCGCGAGGCCGCGGAGAGCGCGCGCGTCGCCTTCGGCGAGCGACACAGGGACGCGCGACACGCCGCGTCCGCCACCGGCGCGGTCCGCGACAGGCTGTTCTCGGCGGTCGAGGGAGACTGACCGCGGGCGCCGACCGAGCCGCTCAGGCGGCCGAGCCGCCCGTCGGGGTCTCCATGCCGTCGACGCGGACCAAGAGGCTGTTGCCGTCGACGTTCGTCGCGTCGACGACGCCGGAGAGCCGCAGCCCGGTGGCCGGCGTCGGCCCGACCGTCACGTGGTCGCCCGCGTCGAAGGGGCCGACCGGACCGCGGATCACGAGCTCCGCGCGGCACAGTTCCGGGTTCGCGACGCTCGGCAGGTCTATCTCCGCGACGGTGACGTCCTCGACCAAGGTGCCCTCGCGCTCGACCGGCGTCGTCGCGGCGTCCTCCAAGCGCTCGATGCCGAGCGCGTCGTAGGCCCCGTCGGTCGGGATGTAGCCGCCGTCCGGCCCGGCGACGCCCTCGACGAGGCCGAGGGTGCTGAGGCTCCCCATCCGGTTCCGTACCGTCCCCGCGTTGCGGTCGATTGCGTCCGCGATCTCGCGGCCCTGTACCGGCGCCTCTCGACCCTCCGAGAGGTTCACGAGCGCTGTGAGCACGCGTTCCTGACTCGAACTTAACTGGATCTTCGACATGGTAAGATAGAACTAGATGCGGATAATAAATGTTTGCGTATAACGACATTATATGATTAGATCTGTGGTTATCTGCGCTGTTCCTACAAAAACAAGCAATGATTTTGGATACAAGACTTCATATACAAGTCACGGCACCGATCGAGATTCCCCATATACAATTATTTGAAAATATTTGTCTATAATTGCATGTGTATGTGGTTTTTCTTCTCTATCCCCACGAGACACTAGTAAATATACTACATCCTTATATTATCTACACCGCAAGTATTTATCACCGCGACCGGAAGCGGCGGACGACGAATGACGATCCAACGCGACGCCCGCGATCGCTCGCAGAGACGCGCCCGCGCTCCGCGCCGAACCGTCGGACGCTCCCGCGGGCGCACGAAGCGGACGGGGCGGACGGCCCGCGGAGGCGAGGATGGCTGACCGCGAGTCGGCGTTCGACCCGGACGATGCGGCCACCGAGCGCTCGGGGAGAGCGACGGGCTCAGGCGACGGCGGAGCGGCCGCCGGCCGGGTCCTCCCCGCCTCGCTGCTCCCGGACCGGGACCCCGCGCTCGAACGCGATCGAATCAGGTCGTTCGTGGCCGACCGGGTCGACGCCGCGGGCGCCGACGGCGTGGTCGTGAACATGAGCGGCGGGCTCGACTCGACGGCGACGGCCGCGCTCGCGGTCGAGGCGCTCGGGACAGACCGCGTGTACGGGCTGATCCTGCCGTGTAACAAGATCGGCGCGCCGCACGCCCGCGACGCCGAGGCGCTCGCGGAAGCGCTGGGTATCGACCACGACACGGTCCACCTCCAGCCGCTGTTCGCGCAGTTCGGCGCCGCGGTCCCGGACCGCTTCGACCTCCACGACGAGCCGGTGCGGTCCGGCAACGCCGTCGCGCGGCTCCGGATGGCGGTCGCCTACCTCGCCGCGAGCGCGACGGACCGCCTCGTCTGCGGCACCGCGAACCGGAGCGAGCTCCTGCTCGGCTACCTGACGAAACACGGCGACGGCGCGGCCGACCTGTTCCCGCTGGGCCACCTCTACAAGTCCGACGTGCGGGCGCTCGCGAGCGAGCTCGACGTGCCGGAGTTCGTCGTCGAGAAGGCGCCGACGGCGGGCTTCCTCCCGGGACAGCGCGACGCGGAGGACCTGGGCGCGCCGTACGAGGTCATCGACCCGGTCCTCCACCTCGGCGTCGACCGCGGGCTCAATCCCGAGTCCGTCGTCGAGCGGATCGCGGCGGCGCTCACGGAGGGCAAATCCCCCGCGGCCGACGCCGGGGCCGGCACCGACCTCGGCGCGGTCGACCGCGAGCTCGTCGCGGACCTGCTCGGGCGTCACCGCGCGTCGGCGCATAAGCGGCTTCCCGCGCCGACGCCGGACGCTGACCTGGAGTGAACGACCGGCGGGCCCGTCCCCCCGCTCGATCAGTCCCAGTCGGCCGGCCAGAGATCGGCGGCGCGCATCCCGGTCTCGAAGTCGGCCTCGCGGAACGCGGCCGCGAGCTCGTCGCGGTCGAGCCGCGGGAGGTCGCGTTCGGGCGCCGCGAACTCGGCGACGAGCAGCGCGACCAGCATCGCGTGTTCGCGGACGTTCCTGTCGTCCACCTTGTCCCGCGTGTCCGCGTGCGTGTGCCCCCAGCCGCGCCCGCGGTCGCCCGAGTCGCTGTGGAGCTGGAGCGCCGGCACGCCGCGGCGCACGAACGGCCACTGGTCGGAGAACGGGTGCGGCTGCGCGTCGACCTCGATCGGCTGCCGGGTCGCGGTCGACACCGCCTCCGCGACCGACGCGGCCGCCGTGGAGGCGTGCGCGAGCGCGACGAGGTCCCGGAACCGCCCGGCTCCGTCGACGTTGACCACGCCCTTCACCCGGTCGAGGTCCAGCCGGTCGGCGAGGTGCTCCGCCCCGAGCAGCCCCACCTCCTCGGCGCCCACCGCGACGACGTCGACGCCGATCGGGAGGTCGGCGTCCGCCAGGATGTCGGCCGCGGTCGCGACCGTCGCGATCCCGCAGCCGTTGTCGAGCGCGCCCTCCGCGATGTCGTGGGCGTCGTAGTGTGCGAGCAGCAGGACCCGCTCGTCGGTGCCCGGCCCGGTGCTCCCGAGGACGTTGCGGCTCTCGCCGGGCGTCGTCGACGCCTCGACCGACAGCTCCGCCCGTGCGACGTCGTCTTTCGCGGCCCCGACGGCGCCGGCCTCGACGCCCACAGCGTACTCGCGCAGCCACGCGCCGGTCTCCTTCGAGACGCCGACCGCCACGGCCTCGGCCTCCTCGCCGAACGTGAGCGACCCGGTGGGGGGCAGCTGGCCGTCGAGGTGGTTGACGAACACGAACCCGACGGCGCCCGCGTCGATCGCGTAGCCGAACTTCTCCATGCGGTGGACGAACCGGCCGCCGGAGGGCGTGGTCGTCGACGCGACCGCGATCCGGCCCTCGACGTCGCGCTCATCGATCTCCGCGGGGGTGCCGTAGCCCACGTCGACGAGTTCGCCCGAGACGCTCCCCGACGGCGAGTACGGCAGCGCCAGGGCCCCGAACGAGCGCGTCGACGGCTGGCCGTCACGGCCCGAGACGGTCGCGTCGAGCGACGCCGACCCGCGCTCCCAGACCGGGAGGTCGAACGGCTCCGTGCGCACGTCCGCGAGCCCGACGCGCTCGAATACATCGGCGACGAGGCCCGCCGCCCGGCGCTCGCCCTCGCTCCCGGCCATCCGGCTCCCGATCGCGGTGAGGTCGGTGAGGAAGCGCCACGGATCGTCGTCGGTCCAGGTCGCGCCGAGGGCGGGGGCGAGTTCGTCCGCGCGCTCGCGGACGCGGTCGACCGCCGCGGCCGCCTCGGGTCGCGCCGCGTCTGCTGCGTCGTCGGTCATGGGCGTGCGTCCGTCGGTGAGGGCTTAAGCGTGTGGCTCGCGGCACCGCGGCTCGGAGCCGGCCGGCGTCCGCCGAAACGCTACGTTCAAGTGGGACGGTCAGGTATCTCGACTTGAGCACCGTTGGTCCAGTGGTAGGACATTAGCTTCCCAAGCTAATAGCCCGGGTTCAATTCCCGGACGGTGCATTCCTGCGGCGAACAATCCGTGAGCCGCAGGAATCAGCAGGGGAATTGAACCCTATCGGACGCGCGCAGCGAGTGAAACGAGCGAGCACGTCTGATTCCGGTTCAATTCCCGGACGGTGCACTTCTGACGGACTTTGTCAGTCAGCGTTTGCCTCGCTTCGCTCGGTAAACACTCTTCGGTCGTGCTCCGTCCGTTGTCCCGTTCACTCCGCTCACGGGACTCCCGGACGGTGCATTCCTGCGGCGAACAATCCGTGAGCCGCAGGAACCGTAGCCGAATCCGCTCCGGAAACTCGGTGCCGACACGGCCGCTCGCGGTCAGAAGATGTTCGCCTGATCGTACACGGAGATTCCGGTGTCCGTGATGTCGTACGGCTTCGTCTCGCGGGAGTGGTTCGCGTCGCGGATCTTCTGGATCTCGACGGCCAGCCGGGTCTCGCGGAAGTCGGAGCCGCGGACGTACTGGAGGACGAAGACGGCGTCCGTGAGGTACTCCACGATCCCGTGCCGCGAGGCGTACGGCGTGTCCTCGCTCGCCTCGGAGGTGAGCAGCGTGGTGACGCCCGATTCCTTCAGCGAGCGCGTGAACCCGAACACCTCCGACCGGCGCTTCGCCGGGTGGTCGTACATCATCTCCAGGAGGGAGACGGAGTCGAGCACCAGCCGGTCGGCGCCGAACTCGGAGATGAGCCGGACGAGGTCGTTGCGGATCGACGACAGTGAGTTGGCCATCTCGATCGGGTCGATGGCGACGACCGCGAGGCGGTCCTCGTCGGCGTGTTCGCGGAACGACCACCCCTTCTCGGTCGCGGTGTCGAGGATCGACTCGCGCGTCTGTTCCAGCGTGATGTAGATCCCTCTGTTCCCGGACTCGAGCGCGCGGTTGAGGAACTGGAGCGCGAACGTCGTCTTCCCCGTCCCGGCGCCGCCGATGACAGACAGCAGCGACCGCTTGGGGACCCCGCCGAGGATCATGTCGTCGAGCCCCTCGATCCCGATGTCGGTCCGCGTGATCTCCGACTCGAACTCGTCCGGGTCGGCGTCGAAGTCGGGCGGGCCGCCGGCGTCCGCGTCGCCCCCGAGGTCGCCGAACCCGAAGTCGTCGTCGCCGGCGGTCGCGGCGCCGCGGTAGCCGCCGAAGGGGTCGCCACCGCCCTCGGTCCCGCCGCCGCCCGCGCCGCTCGGTCCGCCGCCTCCTCCCCGACTCCCGCCGAAGGGGTCGTCCGCGCCGAACGGGCCCCCACCGCCCGAACCGGTGTCCGTCCCCGCGCCGGAGCCGCTCTCGGGGACGCCGTCAGCGTCTGTCCCGCCACCCCCGCCGAAGGGGTCGTCCCCGCCGAGGGAGTCGAACCCCTCGTCCGCGTCGAGGTCGCCGAACGCGTCGGCCGGCACGCCGTCGTCCGCCGATGGGGGGGTCTGCCCTTCGCCTCCGGACTCGTCGTCGCCTCCGACATTGCCGTCGAACGAGCCGCCGTCGTCGGCCGCGGCCCCCGCCTCGTCCGTTTCCGTGCCTACCTCCTCGCCCGCATCTTCGGACTTAGATTCGGAGTCGGCACCGCCGCCCAAGTCGCCGAGCTCGGCCGCCGGATCGTCGTAGTCGGTCGACACGGGATCAGGCTCGCCGTCCTCCGAATCGCCGTTCGCGGGATCGATTTCTGCCGCTCCGTCGGCCGGGCCGTCCGCCGCTCCCTCGTCGTCGCCGGATCCGCCCGCCGCGTCGCCCACCGGCCGCTCGTCGGACTCCTCGTCGGTCTCGCGCAGCGCGCGCTCGAACCAGTCGTCCTCCTCGCTCATCGTTTTCGCCGCCCGTGGGGGGTCGACATGGCCCGAGCAACGCGGCCGAGCGGCTTGAAACTTTCCGGCGGGGCGCCGAGACCCGGGAACCCGGCGGAGCCGCCCGATGTCCGCACGCTTTTATCCGGGGATCGGGATGGGTCTGCCATGGAAGTGGGCATCGTGGCGCGAAAGGGCAGCGAGCGGGCGGCGTCGCTCGCGGCGACGCTCAGAGACGTCGTCGTCGACGCGGACGAGAGCGTCTGGCTCGACGAGGAGACCGCCGCAGCCCTCGACGCCGGCGACGAGGCCCGGCCGGTCGGCGCGTTCGACGACTGCGACCTGGTCGTCGCGGTCGGCGGCGACGGGACGTTCCTGTTCGTCGCGCGCAACGCCGGCGACACCCCGATCGTGGGCGTGAACCTCGGCGAGGTCGGCTTTCTTAACGCCGTCCAGCCGGCGGACGCGGCGACGGCGCTCCGCGCCGAGATCCGGGCGTTTCGCGACGGCGGCTTGGACGTCCGCGAGGCTCCGCGGCTCGCGGCCAGCGCCGGCGACTGGACCTCGACGCCGGCGGCGAACGAGGTGGTCGTCCAAGGCGGGCGCCGCGGGCCGGGCGGCGGCATCGACTACGAGGTGCGCGTCGACGGCTCGCGGTACGCCGGCGGCCACGCCGACGGGGTCCTCGTGGCGACGCCGACCGGGTCGACGGCGTACAATCTCTCCGAGCGCGGCCCGCTGGTCCACCCCGATGTCGGGGGACTGGTCGTCAACGAGATGGTCGCGGACGAGGGGATGCCGCCGCTCGTGGTGGACGCCGACGCGACCGTCACCGTCGCCGTCGAGAGCGACGCGGGAGCGACGGTCGTCAGCGACGGCCGCGACACCGAGACCCTCGACGGGCCGGTCGAGGTGACAGTCGAGCGCGCCGCGCCGCCGATACGGATCGCGGGGCCGCCCTCCGACTTCTTCGAGGCGCTCGGGAAGCTGTCGTGACCGTGGCGGTCGCGCCGGCGACCCCCGCTCGAACGCACCCACAAAGCGTTTACCGGACGCCCGCGGACGCGGGAGCGTGAATCGCCGGACCACGGTCGGTCGGTACGCGCTCGGCGGGACCGCCGTCGCCGCGATCGCGGCGGTCGCGCTCGCGGTCTCCCCGGAGGCGGCGCTCTCGCGGCTCCGCTGGCTCGCGACCGATCCGCTCCGCTTCGGCGCCGCCGTGGTCGTGCTGGCGGCCGTCAGACCGCTCCTCGCGTGGCCGACGACGCTGCTCGCCGTCGTCGTCGGGTTCGGATACGGCTGGGTCGGGACGCCGTTCGCGCTCGCGCTCGTGGTCGGCACCGCCGTGCCCCCGTACGCGCTCGCTCGGGCGGGGCGGCTCAGGCTCGGGGGCGACCTCGACACAGTCGAGGACTCGGGCGTCGCAGCGCGGTTCTGTCGCGCCGGCGAGCGCTTCGCGGCCGAGTCCGGCGGCGTGCGCGCCGTGGCCGGGACGCGACTCCTGCCGCTCCCCTCCGACGCGGTGACGGTCGGCGCCGCGGCCGCGGGGGTCGGGGCCCGACCGTTCGTCTTCGGGACCGCGCTCGGCGAGCTGCCGTGGGTCCTCTGCGGGGTCGCCGTCGGCGTCTCGCTCGACCGCCTCGCGGCGGGCAGCGGGTCGCTCGTGGACCCCGCGGTGATCCTCGGGATGGCCGGCGTCGGCGCGCTGGTGCTGGCCGGCCCCCTGTACCGGACGTTCGTGCGGTCGGACGCGGCGGCCGCCTGACTAAATAGAGAGCGACGCCGCTCCGCGAGCGGTCGGGTGAACGGATCGGAGAAAGCGAAGACCGTCCGTGCGTCGTCGTCGCGCGGACGATCCGTGCGGGTCGTGTGCCTCTGACGGCGACGGGATGCCTCGAGTCGGGGACCGACCGCAGCGGCGCGCGCATTCCCCCGGTCCCCGAATCCCGGGAACCGACCCAGCCCTGACCCCGAAGCCGCGGCGCGGTCCGCGCTCGCGCGTGCGTGCGACGGTCGCGACCGCGGCTCCAACGGGGGACCGGGGGACTGCGGCGGCGCTACGCGTCGGCGGTCTCGTTGTCGCCGCTCGAACCGCTCCCGTCGGACTCGCTCGACTCCTCGTACCCCACCTCGATGCCGCTCGGCACGGGCCGGAGGAGATAGCGGCCGTTCCCCCGGAGCACCGGCGCGAAGTCCGCGGTGAACGTCGTCCGCGTGTTCTCGCGGATCTCGAACGACTCGTTGAACTTCAGGGGCGCGTTGCCCGGCAGGTCGACGGTCGCGTCGCTCCCGTCGGTGAGCGTCCCGTCTGCCGACGACACGTCCAGTTGGAGGTACGGGTACTCGCCGGTCTGAAGCTCGCGCTCGTCGATCAGCTTCGTCTCGCCGTTCTGAAGCTCGACGAGGTCGGCCTCCTGCGGCTCGTCGAACTCGAAGTACTCGCGACCCTCCTCGGCGTCCTCCTCCCCGTCGGTCTCGTTGCCGCCGGCGTCCGCGTCGTCGCCCTCGCCCGAGTCGTCACCGGTGTCGGTCTCGTTGCCGTCCTCGTCGTCCGACTCGGCGCCCTCCGGCCCGAGCCAGAACCCCTCGACGGTGACGACGAGCGACTCGAAGTCGCCGATGTCCGCCGGCTGGTCCGTGACCTGCGTCGCGAGCGTCCCGGTCGCGCGGCCGACGCAGCCGGCGAGGCCGGCCGCACCGAGCGCCGCGGCGCCGGTCGCCCGAAGGTAGGTCCGGCGGTCGAGCGCGTCGAAGTCGGGCTTGCGGTCCGTCACGTTACGCACCCCCGTCGGCGTCCGTTCCGTCGCTCGCGTCGCTCTCGCCGGCGCCGTTCCCGGCGACCTCGCTCACGGTCTCGCCGAGGTCGTCGACGCCGCCGTCGAGGAACTCGTTCACGCTGTCGAGGATGCCGCCGACGAAGTCGGGCACCCGGTCCGGGAGGTCGCCCGGCGGCCCGGCGTCGCCGGGGGCGTCGTCCGGGCCGGGCGTCGCCGCGCCGGCACCGGCGGCCGCGCCGGTCCCGATCAGTACGACCGTGGCCAGCGCCACGAGCAGCGTCGTTCGGAGTGCGTTCATTGCGACTCGGCTTCGGGCCCCGATACCCTTTAATGACGCAAGCCGTTCAGCCGAATTTCGCCCGATTTAATTCGGTTAAACGGAGAATAGAGCCCCTGAAAACGGGATGTACCCGTACTCAGCGAGTACTTATAAACGACCGCTCACGTCGACCGAGGGAGAAGCCGCTCGCGCGGCGAGTCGAACTCCGCCCGCGCGGCCGGGGAGGGGAAGGGAGATCCGCTTGGTCGATGGTCGGGCCGCCGCGCCCGCGACGCGAACCGGACGCGGACCAGACCCGAAGAGTCGCGCCGCCTACGGCTCCAGCCGGTTCGGGTCGCGCGGGAACATGATCGCCTCTTTGATGTTGTCGAGGTCGGCGACCTTCTGGACGAGGCGATCGATGCCGAGCCCGTAGCCGCCGTGCGGGGGCGTGCCGTAGCTCAGCGCCTCGATGTAGAACTCGAAGTTGCTCGTCTCGACGCCCTCTTCCTCCATCACTTCGACCATACGCTCCACGTTGTGCTCCCGCTGCCCGCCCGAGGAGAGCTCCTGGCCTTTATAAATCAGGTCGAACTTCCGGGAGGCGATGTCGTCGTCGGGGACGTCCTGCATATAGTAGAACTTCTCGTCGGGGTAGCCGACGACAAAGAACGCGGGGTGGCCCTGCTCCTCGAAGTGCTCGCCGAGCAGCTTCTCCCCCTTCGTGTCGAGGTCGGTCGGGTCGTCCGGGAAATGCCCGTACTCGGTCTCTAAGATGTCGAGCGCCTCGTCGAAGGTGATCCGCGGGAAGTCGTCCTCGGGGACCTCTAAGTCCACGTCCAGGAGGTCGAGCTCGCGCTCAGCGTTCTCGGCGACCTCGCTGAGCGCGTACCGGAGCGACTCCTCTTGGACGTCCATCACGTCGTCCTCGTCGTCGATGTACGCCAGCTCGACGTCGAACATCGCGATCTCGGAGACGTGTCGCGAGGTCGCGAAGTCCTCCGCGCGGAACGCGGTGCCGGTCTCGTAGACGGCCTCGTAGCCGGAAGCCATCAGCATCTGCTTGTACAGCTGCGGGCTCTGCGAGAGGAACGCGTCCTGGTTGTAGTAGAGGATCGGGAACAGCTCCGCGCCGCCCTCGGCGCCCCCCTTCGAGATCAGCGGCGTCTTGATGTCGACGTACCCCTCCGACTCGAACCACTCCTCCATCGCGGTGATCAGCTCCGAGCGCAGGGTGAACACCGCCAGCGTCTCCGGCTTCCGGAGGTCGAGCGCGCGGTTGTCGAGCCGAGTCGAGAGGTCGACCTCGATGTCCTTCGAGATCTCTAAGGGCAGCGGCGAGTCGGCCTCGTCGATGACCTCGTACTCGGTGGGCGCGATCTCGACGCCGCCGGGCGCCTGGTCGCTCTCCAACGGTTCGCCGACGACGCGGACCACGTCCTCGGCGCCGACGTCCTGAACGGCCTCGAACAGCTCGGGCTCGCGCTCCTCCTTGAAGACGATCTGGATGAGCCCCTCGCGGTCGCGTACGATGAGGAAGACGAGGCCCCCAAGGTCGCGGATCTCGTGGACGTGGCCGGCGATGGCGACCTCGTCCGCGTCCGGTTCGACGTCCGACGTGTGAATGCGCTCGATCATGGCGGTGACTGCTTACGCGCAACTGGTCGGGCGGCCGGCATAGGCCTGTCGTCTCGTCGTCGACGGAACGGGACGCCCGCGGCCGCTCCGGCGGATTCTCGGCGCCTCTCGGATCGAACACGCCGTGTTATGTGGTCGCATAACTAACATAATTTTAATATGGAACCGACATATGCGGTGATCAACGGCGCATTCCGCGCCGCGGAACCCGACTATGACCCGCTCCACCACCTCGACGCTCGTGCGGTCCGCGAGCGTCGCGTTCCTCGGGTGGAGCGGGATCGGCTCCGGGATTCCGAACCTACGGTCCGTCCACCCGACCGCGTGACGCGCGTCGGCTGGGGAGGTTTCCCCGCGGGACGGACCGCACCCCGTTCTCTCCAGCCGCGGCTGTCCGTCGCGCGCGTCGAGTCGGACGACCGTCACCCTCGCGAGCGCCGCCGACGGCGTTCGAGGACGCGGGCCGATCGGTCCCGGGGTCGCGACCCGGGACGCCGACCGGCCGCGCCGCGTTCGACTCGCGGCGAGGGCGTATGGCGGCAGCCATCCACACGCCGTCGGTCGAGGCCACGGTGACCGTCCGCGTCTCGCAGGCGGCCACCGGCGACCTCGTCGCCGGCGCCAGAGCACAGATCGAGCGAATCGACGGCCTCCGCGTCGAGGAGCTGGATATCGCCGGCCTCCGCCCCGGCCTCAACGACACCACGGTCGAGGCGGTCGCCACCCTCGCGGTCGACGAGGAGGCGGCCTCGGCGGCCGAGTTCGGCACGGGCGAGTCGGTCGTCGCTGACCGCGTCCGGGAGCGCCTCGCCGACGGCTTCGGTGTCGACCCCGAGCGCGTCGAGCGCGTCGACCCGCCCGACTGACGGGCCGGTCGCGACGTCGGCGCCCCGCTACTCGTCGCCGAGCCGCTCCCGCACCGCCGCCTCCGCTCGCCGGAGCACCTCCCGGATCGGGAGGCTCGTCGCCTCCGCGACCGCGGCCGCGTCGTCGTACTCCCCGCTGACGTCGTAGACCTCCCCGTCAGTCGTCGAGGCGACCTTCACGGTGACCTCGTGGTCGGCGCCGTCGACCCGGAGCGTCGCCGTCTCGAACTCTCGTTCCGCGATCCAGCGGTGACTCGCCCCGGACTGGCGCACGCCGAGCGTCCCCGTCTCACGGGCGAGTCGCTCCGCGACCGCCTCGGCGTCCGCCGGCTTACAGATCACCTTCACGAGGTGGCCCGGACGGGACTTCTTCATCGTCGTCGGAACGATCGTCACGTCCCGCGCGCCGGCCCGTTCGAGCGTCTCCTGAAGCCCGCCGAGGACCTCCGGCGCGGCGTCGTCGAGGTTGGTCTCCAAGACGACAATGTCGTCGCGGACGAGGCTGCCGCCCGCGGTTCGTTCCCGATCGGTCTCGCTCTCCTCCCGTCCCCCGTCGCCGACGAGCGCCCTGAGGACGTTCGGATGGCGCTCGAAGTCGGCGTCACCGGCGCCGTAGCCCGCGCGCTCGACCGTCAAGGCCGGGACCGCGTCGACGCCCTCCGCGACGGCCCCGAGGATCGCGGCGCCCGTAGGCGTGAGCAGTTCGCGGTCGATCGGCCCGCCGCCGACCCGGAAGCCGGCCCGGCTCGCGATCTCTGTCGTCGCCGGGGCCGGCACCGGGTACGTGCCGTGGCTCATCTCAACCGTCCCACCGCCGGCGGCGACCGGCGTCGTGACCACGCGCTCCGGGTCGAGGTCCGCTAACAGCAGCGCCGCGCCGACCACGTCGGCGATCGCGTCGTCCGCCCCCACCTCGTGGAAGTGCGTCTCGTCGAGGTCGGTGCCGTGGACCGACGCCTCCGCGCGCCCGAGTAGTTCGAAGGCGTCGAGCGCGGTCGACTCGACCGCGGCGGGGAGGCCCATCGACTCGACGAGGTCGACCACCTCGCGGTAGGAGCGGTGGACGCCGGCGCCCTCGGCGTGCGTCTCGTCTCGGGAGGCGTCCGTCTCGTGGTCATGACCGTGGTCGTGACTATGGTCGTTGTCGGGGCTATGGTCGTGACCGTGACTATGATCGTTGTCGTGGGCGTGGCCGCGATCCGAATCGGCGTCTCCCGCGTCGTCGCCGTCGACGAGGACGTCGACGGTCGTCGCGCGGATCCCGTTCTTCTCCGTCTCGCCGACCGCGTACCGGACCGGGAGCGCGTCGCGCACCGGGCCGAGGACCGCGGGGTCGGCGCCGGCCGCGATCAGCGCGGCGCAGATCATGTCGCCGGCGGCGCCGGTCCGACCGTCGAAGACGAGCGTTCGCATGGCTCCTCCGAGGCGACTGTCCGACAAATACCCCCGGATCGGCGGCTCCGTCGAGCCTATCGGCCGGTGACACGTCCGAGCCGACGGTAGTCGCCGGAGGGTCCGCACACAGGCTGGGACCGCGAGCAACGCCGGCGGGACACTCTCCGTTTCACCAATCATATCCGCGTCGCCGAGCGATCGGCTCGTACCGTGCCCTCCGGAATCAGCGAGGTCGTCTTCAGCGAACCGTCCGGCGGACTCAACGCGTACGCGATGTTCGCCTCCTCACTCCTCATGGCGAGCATCTACGTCTACTTCGGCGTCCTCCGCGGCGTCGCCTCGGTCAACGCGCTCGTCATGGCGGTCGGGTTCGCGCTGTCCGGGGTCGCCGAGTCCCTGCCGGCGGAGCGTCGCCGGTTGGCGGGCTGGGTTCGTGTCGCTGCGGTCCTCCTGTTGACAGGGCTGCTCTTGGTCACGGTTTTCGCCCCCGAAGTCGTTCTCGGCCCGCGGTAGCGGCGTCGCTTCGACGCACACGCCGCGGCGAACGGCGAACGAACGTCCGGTAGAGCGGCCGCGAGTCCACGGCGAAAACGCACGCTTACGACGGGGTTTTATGACCGGACTCCGTATCGTGCTATATGATCACACAGCCTATCGCGGCCGCCGATCGGACCGGCGGAATCGGCGGGCCGGGCACGGGCAACAGGCTTATTCCCGGACCGGATCCAGATACGACCATCCCCCGCGAGGAATCATGAACGAAGTCCAACTCGAAGTGGCGAAGGCGTACCCGAACGACTCGGGGCGCGGCATCGCCCGACTCGACCCCGACACCCTGCTCCACCTGAAGCTCTCGCCCGGCGACATCATCGAGATCGAGGGCGCGGAGACGACCGCCGCGAAGGTCTGGCGCGCCGACCGCCAGGACTGGAACACCGACACCGTGCGCGTGGACGGGTTCACGCGGCAGAACGCGGACGTCGGCATCGGCGAGCGCGTCACTATCCGGAAGGCGGAGGCAGAAAAGGCCGACAAGCTGGTGTTGGCCCCGCCGGAGGAGGCGTCGGTCCAGTTCGGATCCGACGCCGCCGGCATGGTCAAACGGCAGATCCTCAAGCGCCCGGTCGTCGAGCGCGACATCGTTCCCGTGATGTCGTCGACGAACCACCCGTTCATGCGGTCGCCCGGGCAGGCGATCCCGCTGATCGCGGTCGAGACGGAGCCCGACGGCGTCTGTCTCATCACCGAGGACACGGAGGTCGAGCTTCGCGAGGAACCGATCTCCGGGTTCGAGAAGACCGGGGGCGGAATCACCTACGAGGACATCGGCGGCCTCCAGTCCGAGATCCAGCGCGTCCGCGAGATGGTCGAGCTGCCGATGAAGCACCCGCAGATCTTCTCGAAGCTCGGCATCGAGCCGCCGCAGGGCGTCCTGCTCCACGGGCCGCCGGGGACCGGGAAGACCCTGCTCGCGAAGGCCGTCGCCAACGAGACCTCGGCGTCGTTCTTCTCGATCGCCGGGCCGGAGATCATCTCGAAGTACTACGGCGAGTCCGAACAGCAGCTCCGCGAGATCTTCGAGGACGCGAAGGAGGAGTCGCCCTCGATCATCTTCATCGACGAGCTGGACTCCATCGCGCCGAAGCGCGAGGACGTGACGGGCGAGGTCGAGCGCCGCGTCGTCGCCCAGCTGCTGACGATGATGGACGGGTTAGAGACCCGCGGACAGGTGATCGTCATCGGCGCGACGAACCGCGTCGACAGCGTCGACCCCGCGCTCCGCCGGCCGGGCCGGTTCGACCGCGAGATCGAGATCGGCGTCCCCGACGAGGTGGGCCGCAAGGAGATCCTCCAGATCCACACCCGCGGCATGCCGCTGTCGGACGACGTGAGCTTAGACCACCTCGCCGACGAGACGCACGGCTTCGTCGGCGCCGACATCGAGAGCCTCACCAAGGAGGCCGCGATGAAGGCGCTGCGCCGATACCTCCCCGAGATCGACTTAGACGAGGAGGAGGTGCCCCCGAGCCTCATCGACCGGATGATCGTCAAGCGCGACGACTTCTCCGGCGCGCTCAACGAGGTGGAGCCGTCGGCGATGCGGGAGGTGCTCGTCGAGCTCCCGAAGATCTCGTGGGACAACGTCGGTGGGCTCGAAGACGCCAAACAGCAGGTCCAAGAGTCCGTCGAGTGGCCGCTCACCTCGCCGGAGAAGTTCGACCGGATGGGCGTCGACGCCCCGAAGGGCGTGCTACTGTACGGCCCGCCCGGCACCGGGAAGACGCTGATGGCGAAGGCCGTCGCCAACGAGACGAACGCGAACTTCATCTCGGTGCGGGGGCCGCAGCTGCTCTCGAAGTGGGTCGGCGAGTCGGAGAAGGCGATCAGACAGACCTTCCGGAAGGCCCGGCAGGTGAGCCCGACGATAATCTTCTTCGACGAGCTGGACAGCCTCGCGCCCTCGCGCGGTCAGGAGATGGGGAACAACGTCTCCGAGCGCGTCGTCAACCAGCTCCTGACGGAGCTCGACGGCCTCGAAGACATGGGCGACGTGATGGTCATCGGCGCGACGAACCGGCCGGACATGATCGACCCCGCGCTGCTGCGCTCTGGCCGGTTCGACCGGCTCGTGATGATCGGCCAGCCCGACCGGGAGGGCCGCGAGCAGATCCTCGACATCCACACCCGGAACACGCCGCTCGCGCCCGACGTGAGTCTCCGCGAGGTCGCGGAGATCACCGACGGCTACGTCGGCTCCGACCTGGAGGGGATCGCCCGCGAGGCCGCGATCGAGGCGCTGCGCGACGACGACGACGCCGAGGAGGTCGAGATGAAGCACTTCCGGCGCGCGATGGAGTCGGTGCGCCCGACCATCAACGACGACATCCTCGCGTACTACGAGGACGTCAGAGAGCAGTTCAAGGGCGGCGGCGGCGAGTCGCTCCGCGACACCGGCGGCCGGATCGGCTTCCAGTGAGCGCCTGAGTCGCGGAGCCGCAAATCGCCCCGCTCGGACCCGTCGCGATCGACCGTTTTTGCGTTCCCGCATCGAAGCGGAGACCGATATGTCCGACGGCGTGCTCGTCGGCGTGGATGTCGAGCAGCGATCGCCCCGTTCCGCTCCTTTTAACCTCGACAGCGACCAAGCGGAGGCATGTCCCAGCCCCGCGTCCCCGGCGGCGACGAGAACGCGCTGGAGCTACCCTGCGGGGAGACGGTCGGCGTCGGCGAACTGGACCTCGGGATGCGCGAGTACGAGTGCGCCTGCGGCGAGACGCACGCGGTCGTGATGGACGTTCACCCGCCCGAGCGGTTCCTCCCGGAGTTCCTCGTCGAGGTCCTCCGCGAGGCGATCGACACCACCAGCGAGGAGATGCCCGAGTTCGACACGCCGCACCTGCTCGGCGTCGTCTTGGAGGAGTTCCCCGAGGCGGTCGTCGCGCACGACGCCAGCGAGAACGCCGACGTCGGGTACGCGATGGTCTGGGTCACCGAGTTCGACTCCCGCCGGCTCCACGAGATCGTCGTCGAGCTCGTCGTCGAACTGATGGAACACGCCGTGAGCCACGCCGACGACGACGAGGCGCTCTCGGCGTTCGAGCGGGAGATGGTCGAGTTCGACGTGAGCGAGTTCGTCGACCAGTACCGCGCCGAGCGCGACCTCGAGGCCGAGGACCCGTACGCCTGATCGCGGGCGACGACGGGCTCCGCCGCCCACCCCGGCGTGTCCGGTCTCGCCGCGATCGGCGACTCAAACTCCCGATAACGGGGCTCTCAGCCCTCCTGTCTGACGGTTGTCCGACTCCTGTCTCACTGAACCCTATATATTCGGGGACCGTACGTAAGACGTATGAGCGCCGGTGAATACGACCGGTACGACCGGATCCGGAGCGTGCTCGCCGAGGCCGACGAGCCGCTGACGGCGCGGGAGATCCTCGCGCTCGCGGGGGAGTGCGAGGAGATCGACAGTCCCCACCGCGTCGCCACCGTGCTGGGACGGTGGGCCGAGCGCGGCGAGGTCGAGGTCATCGCGGACCGGCCCTATCGGTACCGGCTCGAAACCTGAGCGCAGGCCCCCGCGGCAAGGGACACGCGCTCACTCCGGCCCGAACCGGAGCGTGCCGCCGGTCGGGTCGAGCGTCGCGACCGCACCGAGCGGGAGCGGGAACGAGGGGTCCGTGTGGCCGAAGTCGTAGCCGAAGCCGGCGACGACGCCGGGCGCGTACCGTTCGAGCTCTCGGGTCGCGACGCGCCGTATGTCGGCGGGGTACTCCTCGGGGTCCGGGTCCCACTCCAGCGGCGGCGCGTTGGTCCGCGGGCGCCCGAAAACGACGCCGCCGAACCGCTCCAACAATCCGCGTTCGCCCATCGCGCAGAGCGTGTACCCGACCTCGCGCGGCGGCGGGGCGTCCTCTGAGGTCTCCAGCGCGAGGACGGCCCCGTCGAGCCGCTCGGGGTCCGGGAGGAACCGGTCCGTCTGCAGGTGCCACTTCACGATCGCGAAGGAGCCGCCCCAGGTTCGGCCACGGACCGCCTCCTCGGGGTCGGCGTCCGGCCCGACCCACGTCGTCGGACCAGGGTTCTCGCGCCACTCGCGCGGCTCGCCCGTCTCGAAGTCGAACCACTCGTCCGTCCACTCGTCGGCGGGGTCGACGGCGCCGAGCGAGTCTTCGAACAGCGCGCGTCGGAGGTACCGCTCGGTGTACGGGTGGAGTTCGGCGTCGCAGACGAGGTCCGGGTGAACCCCGAGCCCGTAGCTGACGATCCCGCGGTTCCAGAGGAACAGCCGGAGGTTGTCGTTGTCGCTGTAGCCGAAAAAGCGGGTCGGGTTCGCCGCGAGGGCGTCGCCGTCGAGGTGTCGTAAGACTCGGATCTGATCGTCGCCGCCGGTGTACGCCATCACGGCGCCGACCTCCGGGTCCGCGAAGGCGTCCTCGATGTCGGCCGCGCGCGCTCCGGGCGACGCCGGTTCGTCGCGGTCGGGGTCCGCCGTCGGATAGACCCGCGTCTCGACGCCAAGCGCGGCGAGTCGATCGCGACCGATCCGGAGCGTCGCCGCGTCAGCCGGCCGCGAGGGCGCCACGATCGCGAGCGCCTGGTCGTCGCCGAGCGACGGCGGCGTCGTAAACACCATGTTGGCGGGCTGCGTCCGGTGCCTTGATAAATCGTCGGGAGGCGTGTTACGCTGTTTCGTGCGCCATGGTCTGACGTACCTTGCGAAAATCGCAAACTCGCTGCGAGATTCGTATTCTATCGTCGGCCTTATTACGATGAGCGTATTCGGTCCGCGTAATGAGCGAGGACCGGACGATTCTCCTTATCGGCAGCGGACCGATTCAGATCGGACAGGCGGCCGAGTTCGACTACTCGGGCGCCCAGGCGTGTCGCGCGCTCCAAGAGGAGGGCGCCCGCGTCGTCTTGGTGAACTCGAACCCCGCCACCATCATGACCGACCCCGAGACGGCCGACCGGGTGTACATCGAGCCGATCACGCCCGAGGCCATCGCGGAGGTCATCCGCATCGAGGAGCCGGACGGCGTCATCGCGGGGCTCGGCGGGCAGACCGGGCTCAACGTCACCGCCGAACTCGCGGAGGAGGGGATCTTGGAGGAACACGGCGTCGAGGTGATGGGGACGCCGCTGGACACCATCTACGCGACGGAGGACCGCGACCTGTTCCGCCAGCGGATGGAGGGCCTCGGACAGCCGGTCCCGAAGTCGACCACCATCTCCTTGGACGACGACGAGTCGGTCACCGACTTCGACGAGGCGGCCTTCCGCGAGCGCGTCCGGGAGGCGGTCGACGCGGTGGGCGGCCTCCCAGTCATCGCGCGGACGACCTACACCCTCGGCGGCTCCGGCTCCGGCGTCGTCGACGAGTTCGAGGAGCTGGTCGAGCGCGTCCGGAAGGGGCTGCGGCTCTCGCGCAACAGCGAGGTGCTGATCACGGAGTCCATCGCGGGCTGGGTCGAGTTAGAGTACGAGGTGATGCGGGACGCCGACGACTCCTGTATCATCATCTGTAACATGGAGAACATCGACCCGATGGGGATCCACACCGGCGAGTCGACGGTCGTCACGCCGTCGCAGGTGATCCCCGACGACGGTCACCAGGAGATGCGGGACGCGGCGCTCGAAGTGATCCGCGACTTAGGGATCCAGGGCGGCTGTAACATCCAGTTCGCGTGGCACGACGACGGCACCCCCGGCGGCGAGTACCGCGTCGTCGAGGTGAACCCCCGCGTCTCGCGCTCCTCCGCGCTCGCGTCGAAGGCGACCGGGTACCCGATCGCCCGCGTCACGGCGAAGGTCGCACTGGGCAAGCGGCTCCACGAGATCGACAACGAGATCACCGGCGAGACGACGGCGGCCTTCGAGCCCGCCATCGACTACGTGGTGACGAAGGTGCCGCGGTGGCCCATCGACAAGTTCGACGACGTGGACTTCGAGCTCGGCACCGCGATGAAGTCCACCGGCGAGGCGATGTCGATCGGCCGCACCTTCGAGGAGAGCATGGTGAAGGCGCTCCGCTCCTCGGAGTACGACCCCGCCGTCGACTTCGACGCGGTCGACGACGGCGAGCTGGAGTCGGAGTATCTCGAACGGCCGAGCCCGGACCGCCCGTACGCGATGTTCGAGGCGTTCGACCGCGGGTACTCGGTCGACGAGGTCATCGACCTGACTGGCATCCACCGCTGGTACGTCGAGCGCTTCGAGAACATCGCCGAGGGCACCGCCGCGGCCGCCGAGGGCGACTTCACCGAGGCCGCGATGGTCGGCCGCACCGACGCCGAGATCGCGGCGACCGCGACCGCCGGCGGCGTCGACGCCGACGTGGGGCAAGTCGAGAGCGCCGTCCCCGACCGCACCTACAAGCAGGTCGACACCTGCGCGGGCGAGTTCGAGGCCTCCACCCCGTACTACTACTCCGCGCGCCTACCGGAGTTCCTCCGGGGCGCCGACACCGCGGGCGCGGCGAACGAGGTCCGCGTCGACCCCGACGTCGAGAGCGTCGTGGTCGTCGGCGGCGGGCCGATCCGCATCGGGCAGGGCGTCGAGTTCGACTACTGCGCGGTCCACGCGGTGCGCGCGCTCCGCGAGCTGGGCATCGACGCGCACGTGATCAACAACAACCCCGAGACGGTCTCGACCGACTACGACACCTCCGACGGGCTGTTCTTCGAGCCCATCTCCGCCGAGGAGGTCGCCGACGTGATCGAGACGACCGGCGCCGACGGCGTGATGGTCCAGTTCGGCGGGCAGACCTCCGTCAACGTGGGCGAACCCCTCGAGGCGGAGATCGACCGCCGCGGGCTCGACTGCGAAATCATGGGCACGAGCGTCGAGGCCATGGACCTCGCCGAGGACCGCGACCGGTTCAACGTCCTGATGGACGAGCTGGGGATCGCCCAGCCAGAGGGCGGCACCGCGACGAGCGAGGCGGAGGCGCTCGAACTCGCCCACGAGATCGGCTACCCGGTCCTCGTGCGCCCCTCCTACGTGCTGGGCGGCCGCGCGATGCGTGTCGTCGAGGACGACGCCGAGCTGGAGGAATACATCGAGGAGGCGGTCCGCGTCTCGCCGGACAAGCCGATCTTAGTCGACCAGTTCCTCGACGACGCGGTCGAGCTGGACGTCGACGCCGTCGCGGACGGCGAGGACGTGCTGCTCGGCGGCGTGATGGAGCACGTCGAGAGCGCGGGCGTCCACTCGGGCGACTCCGCGTGCATGATCCCGCCGCGCTCGCTCGGCGACGAGACGCTCGGTCGGGTCCGCGAGGTCACCGAGGACATCGCCCGCGCGCTCGACACGGTCGGCCTGCTCAACGTCCAGCTCGCCGTGACCGGCGTCGACGACCCCGAGGCGGACAGCGAGGTGTACGTGTTGGAGGCGAACCCCCGCTCTTCGCGCACCGTCCCGTTCGTCTCGAAGGCGACGGGCGTCCCCATCGCGAAGCTGGCGGCGAAGGTGATGACCGACGACCTGACGCTCGCCGACCTCGACGCCGACGAGCAGATCCCCGCACACCGCTCGGTGAAGGAGGTCGTCCTGCCCTTCGACCGCCTGCCGGGCTCGGACCCGCGGCTCGGGCCGGAGATGAAGTCCACCGGCGAGGTGATGGGCACCGCGACCTCCTTCGGCAAGGCGTACGACAAGGCGCAGGACGCCACCGGGAAGCCGATCCCGGAGTCCGGCACCGCCGTCGTCGACCTCTCGGCCGAGGAGTTCCCGGACCCGGACACCGAGGCGGGCGAGGCGCTCGTCGCGGGCTACGCCGAGCACTTCGAGCTGAGCGGGGCGACGGACCTGATCGAGGCCGCCAAGCGCGGCGACCTCGACCTCATCGTCTCGCGCCAGCGCGACCTGCTGGAGGTCGCCGTCGAGGAGGAGATCACCTACTTCTCGACGCACGCCTCCGCGAAGGCGGCGCTCGAAGCCCTCGATCACGCAGGCGACGACCTCGACGTGATGGCGGTCTCGGACCGCCCGAAGCGCGTCGAGGACTGGGGCGCCGCGGAGTAGTCGCGGGTACTCCCGCACGTGACCGGTCCGTATTCGACATTTTAAGTCCCGACACGTCGTCAGTACGGTCATGACACGGGAGACGGTGAGAGATGCCATCACCGTCGTGTCCGTGCTCGTCGTTGTCGCGGTCGTGGCCGGCCAGCTCGCCGGACAGCCGGTCCTTCTCGGGTACGTTACCTCCGGAAGCATGGCGCCGACGCTTGAGGCCGGCGACGGGTTCGTCGCCGTGCCGGCAGCGGTGTCGGGACCCGTCGAGGAGGGGGATGTCGTCGTCTTCGAAGCGATCGAACTCGACGGAGGCGGGACGACGACCCACCGCGTCGTCGGATCGACGCCGGACGGCTATCTCACGAAGGGAGACAACAACCCCTTCCGGGACCAAGACGGCGACGAACCTCCGGTGACCGAGGATCGGATCGTCGCGACGGCGCTCCAGGTGAACGGTGAGGTCGTCCGAATTCCGGGGCTTGGGACCGCGATCACCGGCGTCCGAGACGCGGCCGGGGGCGTCGCGGCCGGGGCGGCCGGAGCGGTCGGTCTCGACTGGTCGCCGGACGGGCGCGGGCTCAGCGGGCTCTTCATCGCCGTCGGTCTGGCGCTGCTCCTGTTCATCCTCGCCGACGACCTCAGGAAGGCCGGCCGACGGATTCGGAGCCGAGACCGATCCCGAGGAGACGATGGGCTCGACGCTCGCTGGGTCGTACTCCTCGTGGCGCTGTTGATCCTCGTTCCGGCCAACGCGGCGATGATCGCTCCCAGCGGGACGCATCACGTGACCGTCGACGGCGACGACCTCCCGGCCGGGACGCTCCCGGGCGACGAGGTCGAGAACGAGTTCATCGCAGAGAACAACGGGCTCATCACGATGCTCGTCGTGCTCGAAACGGCCCATCCGGAGAGCGAGTTCGACCGGACTCAGCTGGCCGTTCCGCGGGGAGAGTCGGTGACGGCGACGCTGTCGACGACCGCACCGGAGCCCGGCGAGCGCGCGACGGTCGCGGTCTCGGAACACCGGTACTTCCTCGTGGTTCCGCCCTCCCTCATCCTCCGGCTCCACTCCATCCACCCGGCCGTCGCGGTCGGCGCGTTCAACTTGCTCGTCCTCGGGAGCGTCGTAACGCTGCTGGGGGCGCTCGTCGGCTCGGGGTCGGGGCGCGTCCGAGAGCCGAGGCGCGGTGCGTCGCTGAGCGTTCAACTGCGGCGGCTGTTCAAGTGATTGCGAGAAGGTACCTAATTCGAGTTCGTGTCTTTCCGTCGGAGTTCGAAGTAGTCGATGTCGACCGAGACGCAGTTCCCGTTCGACGTCGTCTCGAAGATGAGATAGAGGTTGTCGACGTTCTTGCTGATAGCCGAGTTCTCTGACTGACTGAACTCGATCGTCTCCGACCGCACTTTCTGTCCTCCCCCGGTCAGTTTGTACTTCCCGGTCAGGTCGTTCCCGTCGATGTCCCGAAGGTAAACGTTCCAGCTACCGTTGCTGTTCTTGTACTTCACGTAGAGTTCGTATGCTCCGTTCTGCTGGGCCGGAGGTAACGCGTAACCAACGCGTCCGCCCCTGCCGTCTCCACCGTTTCCGTTTCTACCATCGCCCTTCCCGTTTCCGTTGTTCCCGCTGTTTCCACTCGAATTCGAGTTACACACCGCAACAGCCGTCGCGTACGTGTCGTCGTTTCCGTCGTTTACGTTCCCGGGGTTCTCGATTGTCCCCTTCGGATCGTCCGGCTGCGCCGCGGTTCCCTCATCGCCGCTGTCACGGTAGTTGTTCGAACTACCGAAGTCGTAGCAGTCGATCTCGACGGGTCCGATCGTGCGCGTCGCGGTGATAGTGAACTCCGGGTTCGACGCGGTGAATTCCAGTGCGATCGTGTACGATCCCCTGAGCCCGCTCGCGTCGTCGGAACAGCTCACCGCTACGTCGAACGTGTTGCCGTCGGCGGTAACCTTCGCATCGAGCCTTTCACCGCCGACGGCGCGAGCACTGACCGCAATGTCGGCCGGTTCGAACGTAACGATATTGTCTTTTATTTTGTACACCTCCGACAGACTTCCGGACCGAACGACGCCCGCATTACCAGAGACATCGACGAACTGTAACACGGCGTCCTCGCCGTTACCCGCGTTGACCTCGACGTCTCGATCCGAGGTGATCTGCGTCGACCCGCCGGTACCGAACAGCATGAGTCCGCCGCCGCTCACGAGCGAGCCGACGGCGGCGCGTCGCGTCCACTTCTTGTTATCGCCCATCTCTGAGTTCCGGCGGTTTCCCGTCGCTACCGAGGTTCATCCCCCGGTTCTGGTAGACGTGGAACGCCGCCGAAGCCGTGAACAACACCGCGATGATGCCGGCCCACGCGAGGCTCGGCACCGACTCCGGAAAGACGCCGGCCTAGACGGCGGCGACGAGGCCGAGCGACACCGCACCGAGGCCGAGGTAGTACTCGGCCCACGGGATCGAGTCCCCGGGCACGACGTCGACGTACACGTCGAGGTCGCGCGCCTCTTCGGTCAGCTCGATGGTCCCGCTGTCGTGCGTGATGATGCCCGTGCGCTCCAGCTTCGGGATGTGGTTCTGCTGTATCGAGCTGTACGCGAGGTGCCGCTCCTTGGACGTGATCTCGGAGACCGATTTGTCGTTCTCCCACGCCGCGACCTGCTCGGCGACGTCGGAGAGCTCCGTGGCGCCGTCCTTGATCTTGATCGCGTGAAGGGCGTAACGCCGTCGGGGGTTGCTCAGTACCTCGTAGATGTCGTTTCGCGACAGTGGTCGACCGCTTGCGGATCCCACGCTAATCCCCTCCGTGCTCATTTCTCTCTCGGCACAGGAATCTCTATCAGGGAACTAGAAGCAGCGGACGTAATCATATCTGATATAGCAATGACACGAATAAATACTTTGTGGAGAGCCCATGGCGACTGTCACCTGGCCCCACCCTAAAAAATCAGTTTTCTGTTATTTCGATGGTGAGATCCTCTGTCTCGGTCGCCGTCTCACCGGTGTCGACCGTCGTGTCAAGCAGGGTCGTTCCGCCGTTAACGGTCCCGGTAGCCGTCGGCGTCGTTCCCGTATCTTCCACAGCTTCGCCGCCGATATTCGTAATGAGCCTCGCGTTGGTCGCGTTTTCAGAGCTGAACGCGACATCGAAGTTCCCGTCGCTCACGAGCGCGAACAGATCGTTCTGTGTGAGGATCGCGTTGCTGGGCAGTTTGTTTCCGTCCGGTCCGAAAACGATCGTCACGTCGTTCGCGACGAGGCTCACATAGTTCTCGTCGACGTTGGTATATGTATCAGAACCGACGGGGAACAGCTCCTCGCCGTCGTAGAAGGTGCCATTACCGTCTTTCACGGCGATGTTATCCGAGGAAGTGTCGACGAGAACATCGGCGAAGTTACCGGTGATGTTGTCGGCGAGTTCGTTCTCCTGTTCCTGGATGGCGTCGGGAAGGTTGCCGGCGTCCTCGTCACCGTTCGGATTCAGTCTGCTGATCCCGTTGTCGCCGCCCAGAACGTTGACCTCGACTTCGCGCTGCGCTTCGACAGTCGTGAACGCTCCCGACCCGAACGCCGCGCCGGTCCCGACGCCGATCATCCCGATAGCCCCCAACACGCTTCTGCGGTTCAGCTTCATTGTAACGTTCACCCCTTGGCTAGGTACCCACTTACTATTAGGCCGCGTTAGCCGGGTTCAGGCAGTCATTGAAGCCGGCGAACGGCGCTAACGCCCCCGGTTAGCCGAGTCAACATTACGCTGAAACGGCTAACGCAGTTCACTACTAACAGGCTCAGCGACGTACCGGCGTGCGTGAGCGAACGGGCCGCGCCGACGACAGCGACGACGCCGAGTAGCCTCGGCCCTGTCGTCGCGCGGCGGGACCCGACCCGGACGGCGAACGCGGTGGGAACATGAGCCGCGCTCTCATCGTACTCGCGGTGGTCGTCGTGTTGCTCGGCGGCGGCGTCGCGACCACCGGCTCCTTCACCGACGGAGACGAGGTCGCGACCGACTCGGGGGTCTACCTGTCGCCCGCCGACAGCGAGAACGCCGACCGATACGTGGCGTACGACGACGCCGGCGAGCTGCGGATTCGCTTCGGCTCGGTCCCGCCGGACGCGCGGACGAGCGTCGACAACCTGTTTCTCGTCGGGTTCGCCGGCTACGAGAGCAACGACTCCGCCGCGACGATCGAGATCGACACCGACGCCGACGGCGTGACGTTGTACCGGATGGACACCGGCGAGCGAGTCACCGGCGGGGAGATAACGCTCGATCCGAATGCGTCCGTTACGCTCGGTGCGACGATCCCCCCGTCGGTCGGAAGCTACACCGAGAGCGTCCGCTTCACCGTCGACGTCCCCGAAGACGACGCCGGATCCGGTCCGGGTGGCGACACCGGCGGTGGTGACGGGGGCACCGGCGGCGGTGCCGGGGGCGGCGGTAGCGACGGCGGACCGAGCGATAGCGGTGACGGCGACGGGACTGGCGGCGACGACGGCACCGGCGGCAACGACGGTGGGACCGGGAGTGGCAGCGGTGGCGACGGCGCCGGAATCGATGATAGTGGGGCCGGGAGTGACGGCGGCGACGACGACACCGCCGACGATGGCACCGGCGACGACGGCACTAGCGGTAGTGGCAGCGGGACCGACGGTGGCGACAGCGGAACGGGCGGTGACGGCGACAGCACCGACGGCGACGCGGACGGAGGCGACGACGACTCCGACGAGGCAGACGACGACTCCGACGCCGGCGACGGGACTGACGACGGCGAGGCGGACGGTACCGCCGACGATGTCTCCGACTCGGCGGAGTCCGGTCCGACCGCCGAGCCGGCCGGCGGTCAGTTCGAACTGCTACCCGCCGGGTGGTCCCTGTTCGCGGGCTTCCTCGCCGGGCTCTCGAACTACCTTGTACAAACGCGAATCAGGGGCGTGGTACCGGCGTTGAAGACCGAACAGTCGGAGCGCAGGGCACGCCTCCGGAGCATCCTCGCCCGCGAGGCGGTGGTCATGCTGGCCGTGATGGCGCTCACCGTGCTAGTGGCGGGCGCGCTCTCCGGCGCCGGGATTACCGGCATCACGCAGTTGATCGCGACGTTGGGGTTCTCGGCGATAGTCGGCGGGCTGTCCGGGGCGCGCGAGTTCCCGAGAATCTGAGTTCGGCGTGCGCTCGGTCGGGTCGTCCTCAGAGCGCCTCCAGCGTCGCGCGGTCCACCTCGGTCGCGGGCATCGCCTCGCCGCCGTACTCGGCGACGAACGACTCGACGTCGCCCTCCTCGCTGAACGGGATCAGGTCGGGTCCCATCGCGCCGATCACCTCGCTGCGCGCGACGACGGTGAGGGCCGTCTCGCGGGCGAACGCCTCGCTGTCGACGTGCGAGGAGAACATCGTGTCGCCGCCCTCCTCGAACACCTCCTGCTCGACCGCGGAGTAGTCGGTGAGAAACGTCGCGAGCGGCGTGCGCCCGGAGTCTTCGGCGTCGAAGCGGTAGGTGTACGTACAGGTGGCGCTACAGAACTGCGCCGGGCGACCACCCTCCGGTTCGTCGTCCTCGAAGTGGACCTGCCCGACCGTTCCCGGGTGGTCCGCGACGATCATGCCGCACTGGTCGCATGCCTGGTCGTCGTCGATGGAGACCGGGGCGATCGAGTTCGACCCACCGCCGGCGCAACCGGCGACGGAACCGATCCCTGCGGCGGCGATTCCGGCGAGCACTCGGCGCCGCGGGACGCTCTTCGAGCTGGCGGGCGTGGGAGTCGATGGGTCGCGTTTCGTCATGGTCGTAGTTGGGGTACTGGCCTCTTAGCCCCTCTGGACGCGTTCAGCGGCGCGTTCGAGGAACGAACCAAACGCCATAAGCCACTGGCGATCGAACCGAACGCGTGGCAGTATTCGACACCGACTCGGGCCGGTCGCGTCGCCTCCGTCTCGCGGCCGTCGCGCTCGTCGCCCTCGCGGCCGTGGGCACCGCGGGCGCGTTCGCCGCGGACCCGAGCGAGTCAGTCCCCGAGCCGGTGCGGTTCGAGGACGCGGTCGAGTTGGGGCTCTCCTCGGAGACGGACGCCCTGATGGCGGGCGATGCGACGCTCCCGCGCGTCCAGGTGTTCTACTCGCAGCTCCAGTACGTCGTCGGCTACAACGGGATCGCCTCGTTCGTCGACTCGCGCGGAGACGGGCGGACCGAGCGACAGTTCGGCTACCCGCTCGTCGCGTACGTGGAGACGTTCGATCACCGAGACCCGGGCACGACCGAGTCCGGACTCTTCGCGGCGGGCGGGGCAGGTGGGTGGACGCCGGTCGACGAGGCGTTCTACGTCGTCGGCAGCGACGCCGAGACGCCGTCGGGCGAAGTCGTCGTCCCGTTCCGCGGCCGCGAGGCGGCGGCGGCGTTCGCCGACGACCACGGCGGGTCGGTCGTCGGGTGGGAGGCGGTCCGGACCCGGTCGTACGACGTCGACTCCGCGGCGACCGTGCGGTCGCTCGCCGCGGACCGCTGGCGGACGGCGAACCAGCGGCTCGCGGCCGCGGAACGGCGCGCGGACCGACCGGTCTCCGTCGTCGTCGGCGAGGACGCCCCCACCGTCTCCGCGGCGGTCGCGGCGGCGCCGCCGAACACGACAGTCCGCGTCCCGCCCGGGACCTACGAGGAGACGGTGACCGTGAACCGGTCCGTGACGATCGCCGGCGCGGGCGCCGGGCGGGGCGACGCGGCCGCGACCCGGATCGTCGGCAACGGCACCGGCTCGGTGGTCACCGTCCGCGCGGCCGACGTGGCGCTCACGGGGCTGCGAATCGCGGGAACGGGGAATCGGACCCGGGACCCGGAAGCCGCCCGTCAGTCCCGCGACCCGGAGGGCGGTACGTGGGACACGAACATCCAGCTCGGCTACGGCCACGGCGACGCCGGAGTGAAGGCCGTCGGCGCGCCGGGCCTCGTCGTCGACGAGGTGGTCGTGGACACGAACGCGAGCGGGCTCCTGCTGCGATCGGGTTCTCACGCGACCGCGAGCGGGCTCGTCGTCCACGGGACCGACGAGTGGCAGGCGGGGTTCATGGGCATCACAGGGATGGAGTCGCGCGTCACCGTCACGGACAGCCGGTTCGAGGGCGGGCGAGACGGGATCTACCTCCACCGCGCCGACGGCTCCGTCGTTCGGAACTCGACGTTCGTCGACAACCGGTACGGGACGCACCTCATGTACACCGGGGACGCGCTGGTCGCGGACAACGTCTTCCGAAACGAGGTGTTCGCCGGGGTGACCGTGATGACGCGGCCGGCCGGGAACGCGATCGTCGGCAACGACGTCCGCGACTCCAGCGCGGGGATCCAGGCGTCGGGAACGCGGACGTACGTCGGCTACAACACGCTCGTCGACAACGAGCTCGGCTTCTCCACGAGCGCCCGCGGGTCGCTGTACGAGCACAACGTCGTCGTCGGCAACGAGCTCGGGGCGCGGGCGACGACGGTCGTCCCCTCCAGCCGGGTCGTCGCCAACGACTTCGTCGGCAACGCGGACCACGCGGCGGCCGGGGCCGGCGCGCTGCGCGTGTGGGCCGACGGCGGCCGGGGGAACTACTGGGAGGGCGCGAACGTCGGACCGCGCGGTCCTGGCGAACGGGCGTACCGCCCGACGTCGCCGGTCGACGGGGCGCTCCACCGGACGGTGAGCGCGGTAACGGTGCGTGAGTCCCCCGCCGCGCGGCTGCTCGACGCGCTCCGCGGGACCGTGCCCGGGGCGCGCTCGGGGAGCATCATCGATCCGGCGCCCGCGGCCGAACCGTATCACCCCGACCGGCTCGCCGCCGTCGCGGAGTCGGACGGCGACCCGGTCGAGTCGTCGTGGCGCTCCGCCGCCGGAGCGGACGGGAACGCCACGGCGACCGCGGAGGGGGCCGAATGAGCGACCGTACGCTCGCGGCGCTTGACGGCGTCACGCGCACCTACAGCGGCGTCGCGGTGCTCGACGAGGTCTCACTGTCGGTCGGGACGGGCGTCACCGCCGTCATCGGTCCCAACGGCTCCGGCAAGTCGACGCTGCTCGGGGTCCTGAGCGGCGCGGTCGAACCCACCGCGGGGACGGTCCGGTACCCCGAGGGCGGTCCGCGCTCGGGGTCGGAGAAGCGCGTCGGCTACCTCCCGCAGCGGGTACCGTTCCGAGACGGGTTCACCGCCCGAGAGACCCTCGGGTTCTACGCGGCGCTCGCTGGCGGCGACCCCGACGCGGCGCTGGCGGCGGTCGGGCTCTCGGACGCGGCCGGGAAGCGGGTCGCGGACCTCTCCGGCGGGATGCGGCGGTTGCTCGGGATCGCACAGGCGAGGCTCGGCGACCCGGACGTCGTCGTCCTCGACGAGCCGACGAGCGGGCTCGACCCGGAGATGCGAGAGCGGGCGTTCCGCGCGGCGGCGCGGGCGGGCGACGACGCCGCCGTCGTCGTCAGCTCGCACGACCTCGACCTCGTCGACGCCCACGCCGACGCGGTCGTCGTCCTCCGCCGCGGCCGGGTCGCCGCGGCCGGGCGCCGCGAGCGCCTCCTCGACGAGCGGGGGGTCGACGACGTCGCGGCGCTGTACCACGCGGTCGCGGCCGGCACCGACGGGGCGTCGTCGCCCGCGGGCGGCGGGGCGGAGGAGGGCGGAGAGAGCGGCGGAGCCGACGCCGAGTCGGTCCACGTCACGGGGGTGTCCGACCGGTGAATTCTCCGTTCGGCGGCGTGTGGGTCGTCTTCCGGCGCGAGCTGGTCACGGTGCGCCGGACGCCCGGGTACGCCGTTCTCGCTGCCGGGCTGCTTGTCGTCCTCGCCGGCCTCGTCGCGGTCGGGGGCGGCGGCGCGACCGGGTTCGTGCCCGCGGTCGTCGACCTGCTGTTGCCCGCCGAGGTGCTTGTGCCGCTGCTGGCGGTCGTGCTCGGGTACCGCTCGCTGTTCGCCGACGCCGCGAGCGGGGAGCTCAGCGTGATCCGGACGTATCCGGTGAGCGCGACCGGGTACGTCCTCGGGGTGCTGCTCGCCCGGACGGTCGCGCTCGTCGCGCTCGTGGGCGGCCCGTTCGCGCTCGTCGGCACCTACGTGTGGCTCACCGCCGCGCCGGACACGGGCATCTTCGCGACGCACGCCGGTGTCGACTCGCCGGTGCTTTTCGTCCGCTTCATCGCGCTCGTCGTGCCGTTCGGCGCGGCGTACCTCGCGCTCTCGGCGGCGGTGTCGACGGTCGCGACGAGCCGGCGGAGCGCGGTCGCGCTCGCCCTCCTCGCGCTGCTCGGCGGCGTTCTCGCCGGCGACCTCGCGGTGCTTCGATCGCTGTCGGCCGGGGCGTCGCCGGGCGGGATCGCCGGGTCGGTCGCGCTCTCCCCGAACGGTGCGTTCCGAGGACTCGTCTTCGAACACGTGATCGGCGTCGCCTTCGCGCCGGAGGGCGGGTTCGTCCAGACCGGGCGGGCGGTGGCATCGCTCGTCGGGTGGACCGTCGGCGGGACCGTCGTCTCCGTCGCCGCCGTCGCGTTCGGGCCCCGCGTCGGCGTCGCGGTCGAACGCCTCCGCGGGAGCGTCGGCCGGTAGGCGCGTCGCTCGGCTCAGTCCGAGGCGGCGTCGTCGCCGACCGCGCCGGGCGCGTGGGCGTACACCGCATAGAGGACGGTCGCGGCGATGAGGAAGTCCAGGCTGTGCGCGAGGAGGTGGTGGACCGGCATCGGCACGGCTCCCAGAACGGTCCCGACGCCGACCACCGACCGAGCCAGGAGCGCGCCGACGGCGAGGGAGATCAGTCGGTACTGCGCCTGCCGGCGGCGTCGGTAGGCGGCGAGGCTGACGGCGAAGAGGAGACTCGTCCCGAGTCCGGCGGCGACCACGACCGCCAGGATCGGCAGCGACCCCTCCACGGACCATCCGGCGAGCGCCGACACCGACCCCGAGAGCGACTGCGTCACACCGGCCCTTGGGAGCCGACCGACAAGAAGACGTGCCCCGCCGCCGTTCCCAGAGCGAGAGACCGCACGGGCGCCTTTTATTCCGAGCGGGGGTAGGTCGATCCCCCGAAAATGGCGGACACCAGAGACAGGATCCGACGCCACGTCCGCGACGCCCCCGGCGTCCACTTCAACCGGATCGGCCGCGAGCTCGACATCGCGACCGGACAGGCGCAGTACCACCTCCGCCGGCTCGTCCGGGACGGCGAGCTCGCGGTCGAACGCATCGGCGGGCGCGCGCACTACTTCGATCCGGCGGTCGACCCGTGGGACCGGCGGACGCTCGCGTTTCTCAGGCGGGAGACGGCCCGCGAGATCGTCGTCAGGCTCCACGCCGACGGCCCAACCCGGCCGGCGGCGCTCGCCGGTGACCTCGACCTCGCGAAGAGCACGGTGTCGTGGCACGTCTCGACGCTCGCGGACCACGGGATCGTCGAGAAGTCCCCCGACCGGCCGATGACCGTCGCGCTGGCGCGTCCGGACCGGACGGCCGCGCTCCTCGACGAGGTGTCGCCGTCGCTGCCCGACCGGCTCGTCGACCGCTTCGTCCGCACGGTCGACTCGCTCCTCGACGCCGAGGGGTGACGGGTGAGCGCCGCGCGAGGGGATCGGTGTGAGCCGGGCTCGCGCCCGTTCGCCGATCACACCAGATCGGTTAGCGACCCGGCGGTCGTTGATCCGGTATGGACGTCCTCATCGATACCGGGGCGCTTCGACTCGTCGACGCCGTCGGAACGGCGACCTGTGAGCCGAGCGGCTCCCTGTACGCGACCGAGTCGCTCGGCCTCGGCGTCTTCCTGCTCGTCGGACTGCTCGGCGGCGCGCACTGTCTCGGCATGTGTGGCCCGCTCGTCACCACCTACGCCGATCGGATGCGGTCCGGGCAGGCCGGCGGCGGTCGCGGGCGAGACGACGACCTCACCCTCCGCCAGGTGCGCCAGCACGCGCTCTTCAACCTCGGACGCACGGCGAGCTACGCGACCCTCGGCGGGGCCTTCGGTCTCGCCGGCAGCCTCGCGTTCGTCACGGGGCGGACGGTCACCGGCGTCGCCGACGATGTCCACGCGCTCACCGGCATCTTCGTCGGCGGAGTGATCATCGCCGTCGGCGCGCGCTACGCGCTCCGCCTCCGGCTGGAGTCCGTCCCGATACCGGGGTTCGACCGGGCGGCGAGCGCGGTGAGCGACCGGATCGTCGCCCGCGTCGACGCGTGGGTCGGAGACTGGCGGATCGTCGGTCTGGGGGCGGCGCACGGCTTTCTCCCGTGCCCGCTCCTGTACCCGGCCTTCCTCTACGCGTTCGTTCAGGGGAGCGCGCTCGGGGGAACGGTCGCGCTCGGCGCCCTCGGCCTCGGCACCGTGCCGTCGCTGCTGCTTTTCGGTACGGTGTTCGGGTCGATGCGTCTCGAAACGCGGCTGCGGATCCACCGGGTGCTCGGCGTCGCCTTCGTAGCCCTCGGATACGTCCCGCTCCAGCACGGGCTCGCGACGCTCGGCGTGCCGCTGCCGCACCCGCCGATCCCGTACTACACCCCGTTTTGACTCGGGCGACCGACTCGCCGCGCGCTCGCTCCCGCGTGACCCGGGTCGCTCGCGTTCGTCGATCGCACCAGACGCGTTATGCGCCGCTCGCCCCTTCGCTCGGGTATGAAGCGACGAACGCTGCTCGCCGGCGTCGGAACGGCCGCCGCCGGCTCCGTCGCGGGCTGTACGTCGCGCCTGTTCGGTGGAAGCCCGGACGACGTCGTGCTCGATCCGCAGTCGGACCAGCTCGCGGACAGCGAGGACCTCGCGTATCCCGCGTACGGCCAGCCGCTCCCGTCGTTCGAGCTGCCGGCTCCCCTCGCGGACGAGACGTTCGACAGCGACGAGCTCGACCGGACCGCCCTCGTGACCGGCGTGTTCACGTTCTGTCCCGCGGAGTGTTCGATCCTCCTCCGCCAGTGGGCGACGGTACAGCGCCGCGTCGCGGCGGCGGGGCTGACCGACGACACGTACTTTATCCCGATCACGTTCGATCCGGAGCGCGACGACGCGGCGGCGCTCCGCGACAACGCCGAGTCGATCGGCGCCGACCTCGAGGCGGGCAACTGGATCTACCTGCGGCCGGAGACGCCGGCTCGCGCGAAGGCGGTGGTCGAGGACCGACTGGGGATCGGCTTCGAGCGGACGACGGAGAGCGACCGCCTCCCGGGCTACGACTTCACCCACATCGTCGTGACCCTGCTCGTCAACCCCGACGGCGTGGTCGAACGGGCCTACCGCGGCGAGCGGATCGACCCGGAGCGCGTCGCGGGAGACATGGAGCGCGTCGTCGCCGCGTTCGACGACGAGTGACGCCCCGTCGAAGGCTCAGACCGACGCGCGGCCGGGACCTCGCTCTCCCGGAGGGGGAACGCACAAACCGTCCGCCGCCCTCCGGAGCGGTATGAACGTCGACGTGCTGCTGTACGACGGGTTCGACGAACTCGACGGCATCGGGCCGTACGAGGTGTTCGACTACGCGCTCGGCTACGCCGCCGCGGACGGCGAGCGCGCCGGCCGCGTCAGGTACGTCACGCTCGCCGAGCGCGAGACGGTGACCGCGAGCCACGGGACCCGCGTGGGCGTGGACGGAGTCCTTCCCGACCCCGAGTCGGCCGACGCGCCCGACCTGCTCGTCGTCCCCGGGGGCGGCTGGAGCGCGCGCGACGAGGACGCGAGCGCCTGGGCGGAGGCGCAGAAGGGCGACGCGCCGCGCGCGCTCGCCGGCCACCACGCGGCCGGCACCCGGATCGCCTCGGTGTGTACGGGCTCGATGCTGCTCGCGGAGGCGGGCGTCACCGACGGCCGCCGGGCCGTGACGCACGCGTCGGCGGTCGAGGAGCTCCGCGAGTCGGGCGCCGAGGTCGTCGACGCCCGCGTCGTCGACGACGGCGACCTGCTCTCAGCGGGCGGCGTCACCTCCGGAATCGACCTGGCGCTGTACGTCGTCGAGCGCGAGTTCGGCGCCGCGGTCGCCGACCGAGTGGCGACCGTCATCGAGTACGAGCGGCGGTACGAGGTCGCCCAGTAGGTCGGACCGCGCGAGGGCTCAGTCGTCGTCCTCCGGCAGGGGCGGGCCCTCGTCGTCGACCTCGTTGGTCGTGATCCCGCCGTCCGCGTCGACGGTGATCACGGTACAGTCGAGCTCGCCCCGGAGGAAGGAGTCGATGTCGGGGTCGGAGAGCAGCTTCTGGACCATCCGCCGCCACCGGCCGGCCTGCTTCGACCCGATGACGACCACGTCGGCGCCCTCGGCCACGACCTCTTCGAGGATCGTCTCCTCGACGAGGAAGCCGCGGCGGACGACGTAGCGCGCGCGGTCGACCCGACCGATTCGCTCCTCGACGGCGCGCTTGAGGTCGCTGCGCGAGACCCCGCCGGAGCGCTGGTAGAGGTCGACGTGGAGGACCGTGAGGTCCGCGTCGCGCTCCTCGGCGACGCGGGTCGCCTCTCGCAGCGTCGCCGCCGAATGCGACGAGGGAGGGAACCGGACGGGGACCACGACGAGCGTCATGTCAGACCGGTCGCGCTCGGGACGTAAATACGCTGTCGATGTGGCGGCCGCGCGAGCGCGTCGGCTCGGGCCGTCGACCGGCACCGGCTCGTACGGCTCGGCCGGCCAGTCGAGGTCCGGGTCGGCGGGGTCGACGTCGAGCGCCTCGCCGGGCACGCGCTCGCGCTCGCCGGCGTCGTAGGCGTTTGCGGTGTCGATGAAGGCGATCCCGTGGTCGATCGCGGTGTCGACGACCACCTGCGCCTCCTCGTCCGAGAGGTGCCGGTCCGCGTCGCCGCCGAAGGTGTTCGTCCCGATGCCGATCCGACTCGCCTTCGTTCCGGACCCGCCGAGCGTCGCGTACTCCCTACGGCGGCCACGCGCGGCATGGACGAAGCCGTCCCGCTCGCGGCCGCGCTGCCGGGGCGCCCGCGCCTTTTTGTCTCGTCGGTCGAACCCGTTGGTGATGGACCGACAGGGAGCGCGCCGGACGACGGAGGAGTGATGGACCGACTCCCCACGGAGGGGCTCTCGCCGCTCGCGAGTCGCGTCGACGAGGTCCTGGCGCGGTACGGGTACGAGATCGGCCCCGCCATCGACGCGATCGACGCGGCCGTGTCCGGCTACGGCGGCCTGTTCGACCCGGGGACCGGCGACGGCGAGATCCGGACCGCCGTCGAGGCGGTACTCGCCGCGGACCCGCCGGGCGAGCGGGAGGGCTCGTGGGGCGACGACGACGGCAGCGTGGTCCTCTACGTCGACGGGAGCGCCCGCGGGAACCGGGGGCCGGCGGGGGCGGGCGCCGTGTTGCGAGCCGACCGCGAACCGGCGGTCCGGCTGGGGCGACCGGTCGGCCGGGTCGGGAACAACGCCGCGGAGTACGCCGCGCTCCACATGGGACTGGAGGCGCTGGCCGCGCGCTGCGACCCGGCGGCCGTCGAGGTCCGGATCGACTCGCGGACCGTCATCGACGACGTCTGGGGGACAGGTGACGGCGTCGCGTCGGCCGCGCCGTACAGGACGGCGATCCAAGAGCGGATCGCGGCGCTGTCCGCCTGCGAGTGGACGCACCTGGCCGACAGCGACCCCAACCCGGCGGACGCGCGGGCCGCGGTCGGCGCCGACATCGCGGCGCTCGGCCCGTGACCGGAGCCGGCGGTCAGCCCCTCACGCCCCGTCTCGGTCGCCGTCAGGGGCGACGAGGTCGTCGTCGCCCCTCGGCGCTTCGAGCCGGACCGGGTGGTTCGCGTGTCGCGCGTGGGTCCGCGCCCAGCGCCGGGCGGGCCGCTCCGCCAGGAAGCGCTCGCCGTCCGGACAGCGCTCGCACCGAGCGATCCACGGGGTCACGTCGTCCGGGTAGTGGCCGGTGTGGCGCTCGTGGTCGATCGCGAACTGCTCGACCGCGTGGCCGCCGGGGTCGAGGCCGTCGATCTCGCGGTCGAGGTCCCACTCGCGGCCGCACCGCTCGCAGGACACGGTCGGTACCGCCCGGTCGTCGTCGAGGGACGCGTCGTCGGTCACGGGGACGCTTCGGACCGCACGCACTTGAACGGCGACCGCGCGGCGACCGAAGTCCGCCTCACAGCGCCGGCGGCTCGCCGCGCCCGATCACGATCTCCTGGCCCTCGACGTCCTCCAAGGCGGCGACGCGGCCGCCGATCTCGACGCGCCCCTCGTCGGTCTCGACGACGAGCGAGGCGACCTCCTCGGTGTCGACGAACGCGACGTCGACCACCTTCCCGCGCACCGTCACCTCCTCGCCGGTCTCGATGTCGCGCCCCTCGACCGTGGCGTAGAACTCCTCGCCGTCGAACTCCCGCACGTCCTTCACGGCGCGGCGGATCGAGGCGTAGCGGCGCGGGAAGGGCCGCTCCGCGCCGTCGGTGGCCAGCGTCTCGGCGGTCGTCCACAGGACGGTGCCGAAGAAGCCCGAGACGAGGAAGCCGAGCGCGGAGCGGTTGAAGATGACGCCGTAGCGCTCGCGGTCGTCGCGCAGCGCGTCTTGCGTGGCGTACACGGAGTACTCGCCGTCGCCGACCGCGAGGACCGGCGTGGTGATCCCGCGGCGGGCGCGCGCGATGGTCGCGACCTCGAGGTAGTCGAACTCCGCCGGGTCCGGCGCGTTCGACGCGGGCGTGACGAGCAGTTCGACGCTGACGCCCGCCGCGACCTTCGCGGCGAGCTCGTCGCGGAACCGCCGGAGGAGGCCGGGCGTGAGCGACACCGCGAGCTCGTACTCCGCGTTCTCGATCACCTCCTCGATGTACCGGAGGATCGTCGAGCGCGACTTCACGAGCGACACCGCCTCGGTCTCCCTGGTCGGCGCGGTGTAGCGGGCCTCGAGTTCGTCGACCATCTCCGTGAACGACGAGCGGAGCTCGCCGAACGCGTCGTCGGGGTCGACGGCCACGATTTTCATCGGTCGGGACTCGCGGAGCTCGACGAGCCCGCGGTCCGAGAGGCTCCGGACCGTGTCGTACACCCGCGGCTGCGGGATGTCGGTCCGGTCGGCGATGTCGCTCGCCGTCAGTTCCCCGTGTTCCAACACCGCGAGGTACGCGTCGATCTCGTACTCGCCGAGGTTGAACCGGTCCCCGACGCGGTCGAGGGTGTCCCGGAGATCGTCTGTCATAGTCCGACGAAGGGGGGCGGGGATTATAGCTTTTTACTATGAGTCGAGTTGTACGCGTTTTCAGAGTTCGCTCCTCCACCCCCGCGACGACCGACCGGTCACAGATACATCCGGTCGTCGCTCCCCTCCGGCTCCCGCTCTTCGATCCGCTCGGCGAGGTCCTCGTAGCGCCGCCGGATCTCCTCCGCGAACGCCTCTAAGTGGGTCGCGTCCACGCCGAGGTCGTAGGTCGCGTTCGCCGTGTCGACGAGCGGCACCGCGGCGCTGACGTTCAGCGCGCTCGGGGGCGCCGCGCTCGCGCTCTCCGCCCGGGGCGTCCGCAGGGAGAAACGCTTTTTCGGATGGCCGTCCGCGAGTCATCATGGTCTTCCCGGAGGTGACGCCGATTGTCGGGGTCGTCTCCCGGCTCGCCAGTCTCGGCTCTCGGCTCGCCGAGCTGCCAGGAGCGGGGCTCCTCACCGTGGTCGCCTCCGTCGCGGTGGGCGTCGTCCTCGCAAACTTCCTGGTCCGGCTGATCGGTCGCCCCGTGGCGCAGCGGGTGTCCCGCCAGAGCGTCGCACAGACGATCGTCCGCGGCGTCCGGGCGGGAACGATCGGGGCCGCACTGCTCGTGGGACTGGGCGCCGCCGGGTTCCAGTTCGCCGACCTCCTCCTCGGGACGGCGGTGTTCTCGGCCGTCATCGGTATCATCCTCGCGCCGCTTGTCGGGAACTTCATCAACGGCGTGTTCGTCCTCGCCGACCAGCCGTTCGAGATCGGCGACATGATCGAGTTGGAGGACGGGACCGCCGGGTTCGTCGAGGACATTACCATCCGGTACACGAAGATCTTCACCGTCGACAACACCTTCCTCGTCGTGCCGAACGGGACGATGCGCGAACGCGACGTGACGAACCTCTCGGCCGAAGACGAGCGGACGCGCCGGTCTATCGACGTGCTGGTCACCTACGAGAGCGACATCCCGGAGGCGCGGCGGCTGATCGAGATGGCGGCGCGCGACTGCGACGCCGTCATCGACGGCGGCCCCGACATCCGGATCGGCGTGGCCCGGTACATGGCGGGCCCGGACTGTCGGCTCCACGAGTTCGCGGACGACGGGATCCTCCTCCGGCTGCGGTACTGGGTGAAGAAGCCGTACAAGCTCGCGAAGGTCCAATCGGACGTGAACACCCTGATCCGCGAGCGCCTCGCCGACGCGGACGTGGAGATGGCGTACCCGCACCGGCACCTCGTCTTCGACGACACGTCGGGCGTCGCCCGCGTCGACGCCGGGAGCGAGGCGCCGAGGGCCGTCGACCCCGACGCGCCGGCGGCAGATGCGTCGGAGGTCGGCGACGGCCCGGGCTCGGACGCCGCCGGCGACGGCGCCGCCCGGGGCGGCGTCGACTCCGAGCCCGACCGCGGCGACGTGAGCGGCGGCGGGGCCGGGTAACCGAATCGGAAGCCTGATAGAGCGCCCCCGGCGTGTTACGGCAGTGAGCGACGAGCCCGCTGCCGACTCCGACGGCTCCTCCGCCGACGGTTCGCCCGACGATCCCTCCGGCGACCGGCCGGACGACGTCGTCGCCGGGCCGTCGAGCGGTCCCGACGACGACGGTCCCCTCGACGACGAGTCGATCACCGAGGGGAGCCTCCTCCGCCCGCTGTTCCGACTGGCGTGGCCGATCGTCGTCATCCAGCTGCTACAGGTCACGTACAACATCGTCGACACCCTCTACCTCGGCCGGCTCTCCGCGGAGGCCGTCGGCGCGATCAGCCTCGCGTTCCCGCTCATCTTCCTGCTGATCGCGGTCGCCGGCGGCTTCACGACCGCGGGCGCGATCCTCGTCGCGCAGTACACTGGCGCCGACGGCGACGGGTCCGCCGGCCTCGTGGCCGGACAGACCATCTTCACCGTCTCGGTGCTGTCCGTGCTCATCGGCATCGGCGGGTACTTCTACACCCGACCGGCCCTGGAGATCCTCCCGAGCGACGCCGACACGGCCGCCACCGTGATCCCGCTCGCGGCCGACTACATGGAGGTGATATTCGCCGGGATTCCCCTGATGTTCGGGTTCTTCGTCTTCTCGGCGCTGATGCGCGGCTACGGCGACACGCGGACGCCGATGGCGGTCATGTTCGCCTCCGTCCTGTTGAACGTCCTGCTGGACCCGTTCTTCATCTTCGGGTTCGACGGGAATCCGCTGTTCCAGTGGCTGGCCGCGGTGCCGGGCGTCGCCGCCCTCGACCCGGTCGCGCTCGAGGCGAGCCTGCTCTCGGCGACCGGGATCACCGGGTTCGGGATCCAGGGCGCCGCCCTCGCGACCATCCTCTCGCGGGGCGTCGCGACCGCCATCGGAATGTGGATCCTGTTCGGGACCGGCTACGGCCCGAACGTGACCGTCAGCCACCTCGCGCCCGACCTCGACTTCATCCGGGACATCTTCCGGCTCGGCCTCCCGTCCAGCGTCGAGCAGACGACGAGCGCCCTCGCGATGATCACGCTGACCGCGATGATCGTCACGTTCTCGCCGCCGGTGGTCGCCGCCTACGGTCTCGGCAACCGCCTCATCTCGCTCGTCTTCCTGCCCGCGATGGGGCTCGGGCGCGCCATCGACACGATGGTCGGGCAGAACCTCGGCGCGGACCGCGCCGACCGCGCCGGCAGGGCGGTGAAGTTCGCCGCCACGACGGGCGCGGGCGTGATGTTCCTCGTCGCCGTCGTCGCCGTGGCGTTCACCGAACCGATCGTCGGGGCGTTCCTCGGCGACGTGCCGGACGCGCCGGCGACCATCGGCCACGCGGTCGACTACGTTCGGATCCGGTCGGTCGAGTTCGCCTTCATCGGCGTCTCGCAGGTAATCTTAGGCGCGTTCCGCGGCGCGGGCAACACGAAGACCGCGATGGTCATCTCCATCGTCACCCTCTGGGTCGGCCGGGTCGCGAGCGTGGCGTACCTCGTGTTCGTGGCCGACTGGGGCGAGACCGGCGTGTGGGTCGGGATGGCGCTCGGGAACGTTCTCGGCGCGGCGGTCGGCGTCGCGTGGTTCTCGCGGGGGACGTGGACCGACCGCTACATCGACGATCCGGACCCCGGCGTCGACCCCGTCGGCGACGACTGACCACGCCGGGACCCGATCCCCCGTGCGCTCAGTGCCTGAACAGGTAGACGGCGTCGTCGTCGCGGAGCAGACAGAACCGCGCGCCGTCGTTCTCGGGGAACGTGGTCCCCGCCTGCCGCGTGACGAAGAGCCGCGAGAAGACGTCGTCGCACACGGGACACGCCATCGCTTCCCTGTTCTCCCAGAGGCTCGTCCGGCCTGAGTCGCGGAGCTGTTTCAGTTCGTGGCGGTGGTCGTGGACGTCGAAGCCGGTCATGGAGGGAGGTTCGGCGGGCGGGTGTTCAACGTGTCCTCGCGAGTCTCAGTTCGGAGAACGCGCGCTTGGCTAGGGGCGCCGAGGGGGCGCGGCGCCGGTCAGCCTTCGAGGCGCATCGGCTGCGCTTCTCCGTAAGTGAGCGTCCGCCACACCCACTCGACCGGGCCGAACCGGAAGTGGCGCAGCCAGAGCACCGAGAGCGGCACCTGAACCGCCCAGATGGCGACGACGATCCCCATCGCCTCGACGCGGCTGACAGAGCCGAACAGCCCGAGGCCGTGGCCGTAGAATATCGTCGTCGCGATCACCGTCTGGAGCAGGTAGTTCGTGAACGCGGTCCGGCCGACCGCGGCGAGCGCGCGGGTCACGAGCCCCTCGCCGCGCCGCCGGACGAACAGCGTGACGAGGCCGACGTAGCCGCCGGCGACGAGGAGGCTCCCGACGTAGTTGAACTGCCGCCAGTACAGCGCGGCGCCCGCGCTCCAGTCGTTCGCCTCGACGTAGGCGACGCCCGCGACGACGATCGCGACGCCGACGACGCCGCCCGCGACGAGCCGCCGGTAGAACGCGGTCGAGCGCTCGGCGGTCAGCACGCCCCGCTTGTACAGCGCCATCCCGAGCAGCATCACGCCACCGACCCGCCAGAAGCTCGACCCGATGAACCCGCTCGTCTGTCGCTGGAGCGAGGAGTCGACGCGGTGGCTCATCTGGTCGATCCACCCGCCGCGGTAGGCGGCCACCTGCTGCCGTATCGCGGCCTCCGAGGGCATCCACTGGCCGGCGATCGCCTCCCCGCCGATCGACACCGCCGCGAACAGTTCGATCGCGGGGACGAAGAGAAGGAAGATCCCCGCGAGGCCGGCGAGCCGGCGCGCGTCGAGGTCGCGGACGAAGAGGAGGAAGATCCCGGTCAGCCCGTACGTGACGAGGATGTCGCCGTACCAGAGCAGGTACGCGTGGAGGAGTCCGATCGCGATCAGCACCGCGGTCCGGCGGAGGTGGAGGCGGACGGCGTCTTGGCCCTTCTCCGCTTTGCTCTCGATGAACAGGAGGACGCCGGCGCCGAACAGCGCCGAGAAGACCGTGATGAACTTCGACTGCGCGAACACGTGGCCGACGAACCACGCCCAGTAGTCGATCCCGGTGAAGTCGCCGTACACGTTGGGGTTCAGCAGGGTCTGCTCCGGCATCGAGAACACGCGGATGTTGATGACGAGGATGCCGAGCAGCGCGAACCCCCTGAGGGCGTCGAGGCTGGTGATCCGTTCGGAGGGCGGCGTCGGGCCGGGGTCGCTGGTCACGAGTTGTCGCCGGGAACGGTCCCCAACACCGAATAGGTTCCCATCGCGGATGCCGTCGCCCGCCGGCCGACCGGTTCGGGCGGGGCGCGGTCAGTCCAGTCGGACCGCCGCGCCGGCCTCCGAGGACCGGTAGATGGCGTCGATGACGCGCTGGACGCGGAGCCCCTCCTCGACGGTGTTGATCGCGGGCGCCTCGCCCGCCGCGACCGCTTCGAGGAACGTCGCCTGCTCGGCCGCGTGAGCGTCCCCCTCGCGCGTCTCCACGCTCGCGTCCGTGAGGTGGTGGCCGCCGCCGACGCCCGCCTCGTGGACGGTGAGGTCGTCGCTGCCGCGGTCGAACGTCGCTCCCGCCTCGGTGCCCCGGACGACGAACTCGTCGGTCGCCGGGCGGTTCGTCGCCCACGCGACCTCCAGCGACACCGTGGAGCCGTCGGCCGCGCGGATGAACGCCGAGGCCGAGTCGTCGACGTCGAACCCCTCCGGCCCGGCGTCGTCGCCCCACATGTGGACGTACGCGTAGTCGTCGCGGCCGCCGAACTCCGAGCGCGTCTCGCCCGACACCTCGACGACCTCGGGGTGATCGAGGAAGTAGAGCGCGAGGTCGACCGCGTGGACGCCGATGTCGATGAGCGCGCCGCCGCCGGCGACGTCGGCGGAGGTGAACCACGACCCGCGCCCGGGGACGCCGCGCCGCCGCACGTAGTTCGCCTCGACGTGCGTGGTCTCCCCGAACCGCCCCTCGTCCTGGTAGTGTTTGATCACCCGGACCGGCTCCGCGAACCGGTTGTTGAACCCGACCATACAGAACCCCTCGGCGTCGCGGGCGGCGTCGGCGATGCGCTCGGCGCTCGCTACCGTGTGCGCCAGCGGCTTCTCCAAGAGCACGTCGAGGCCGGCTCCCAGCGCCGAGGTGGCGTACTCCTCGTGGAAGCGGTTCGGCGTGGTGACCAACACGGCGTCGCACTCCTCGTAGAGGGCCGCCTCGTCCTCGTACGCGGGGCGGCCGAACTCCTCGTGGAACCGCGCGCGGGCGTCGCCGTCGATGTCCATGCCGCCGACCAGATTCGCGCCGCGCTCGACCAGCTTCGTCGCGTGGTGGGATCCGATGCCGCCGAGGCCGACGATGCCGACGGCGATGTCGTTCGGATGCGTCATGGGCGGAATTCACGACGGGTGTTGTTAAGACTCACGTCCGGGTGAACGCGGTGGGACTCGGGGAGTCGGTCGATCGAGTCCCGGTCACAGGGGGTCCGCGAGAGCCGCGGTCACGCCGTCGGGACCGCGACGAGAGCGGTCACCGCGGCGTCGACGAGCGCCGTCGCGGCGTCGGTCACCGATGGCGTGATTCCGAGTGCGGTCGTCACGGCGTCGACCGCCGCGGGCGACATCGAGTCGACGACGTCGAAGAGGCCGCCGAGCGAATCGGCGCTCTCGACCAGACCGTCGCGCGCGTCGAGCAGGGCCCGGAACTGCTCCGGTTCGCGGGCGATCACGAACCGGCCGACGACCGCGGTGGTCCCGAGGAACCCGAGGAGCGCGAGCGCCCGCGAGACCGCGAGCAACTTCAACAGGACCGGGAGCGCCAGCCCGAGGGCGAGCGCGGCGACGACACCCGTGACGAGTTCGCCCAGCGAGCCGCCGTCCGCGAGGTCGACGACGCCGGCCCCGGAGAGGAGGACGAACCCGCCGACGAGGAGGGCCAGCGACCCCCACACGAGCAGCGCCAGCAGGCGGACGGGACCGTCGTATCCGCCGCCAGCGTCGTCCGGCACGTCGTCGTGGACCCACGGGTTACGCATACGCGCAGTCGGGAGCAGACCCAGATATAGTTCGCTTCAGATCTCGGAAACGCTCGCCGTGAAACGGAGCGGCTACTCGCCGGGGCGAGGGCCGGTCATCCACTCGCTCGCCTGCGGTTCGCCCGGGTCGGTGACGACCTCCACGAACGCCGGTCCCTCCCGGATCCGGGCGCGCTTGACGGCGTCGCCGACCGCGTCGCGCTCGCGGACGCGCTCCGCGGGCAGCCCCATCCCGGACGCGACCGCGACGAGGTCGAGGCCGGTCTCCGCCCAGCCGTAGCTCCCGGCCGAGAAGTCGTACGAGCGCTCCGCCTCCTCGCTGATGATCGCGTAGTCGTCGTTGTTGAGCGCGACGACGGTGACGTCGATCCCCTCGCTCGCCAGCGTGTGGAGCTCGTGGACGCACATCATGAGCCCGCCGTCGCCGGTGAGCGCGACGACGTCGCGCTCCGGGTTCGCCAGCTTGGCCCCCATCGCCGAGGGGAGCCCGGTCCCCATCGTCGCCCACGAGCCGGGGTTGACGTACGACCGCGGCCCCGCGGCGGGGAACGAGACGAGCGTCCACAGCCGGAACCCGCCCGCGTCGGCCGTGACGACGGCGTCCTCGGGGACCGCGTCGCGCACCGCGGAGAGCACCTCGACGGAGCGGAGCGGATCGTCGGAACCGCGGTCCTCCGAGAGCGCGGCGAACCGATCGCGGTCGGCCGCGCGGACGGCCTCGGCGCGCGCGGCGCCGGCGCGCTCGCGGCTCGCCGGGGGCTCTCCGTCGAGCGCGCCGTCGAGGTCGCGCAGGAAGCGGTCGGCGTCGGCGACGACGCCGAGGTCGGCGTCGTAGCCGAACCCCACGTCGTCGCCGTCGAGCGTGACGTGGATCAGCGTCTCCGGCATCGAGACGGACCACGAGGCGGTCGCGACCGCGTCGAGGTCGGAGCCGACGACGAGGCCGACGTCCGCGCCCGCGAGCAGGTCGCGGAGGTCCGCGCTCGCGCCGCCACAGAGGACGCCGGCCGACAGCGGGTGGGTCTCGGGCAGCGTCCCCTTCCCTTTGTACGTCGTCACCACGGGAGCGTCCAGGGTCTCGGCGACCGACCGGAGCGCCTCGCTCGCGCCCGATCGCCTGACGCCGCCGCCCACGAGGACGACCGGCGTCGCCGCGTCGGCCAAGCGGTCCGCGGCGTCTCGCACCGCGTCCGGGGGCGCGGTCGGCGGCGGCGAGGGGTCGCGGTCGCCGACGGCCGGCTGCGGCGTGCGGCTCGCGAGCACGTCCTTCGGGATCCCGACGCGGACCGGCCCCTGCGGGTGTTCGCGCGCGGTGCGGATCGCCTCGACGACCGCGGGGACCGCGCCCGCCGGCGAGTCGACGAGGACGTTCTCCTTGACGACTGTGTCGTACGTCTCCGGCGGCGTCTCGTGGATGCCGTCGCCGCCGCGGACCGACCGCTCGGTCTCCACGGCGAGGTGGAGCAGCGGGACGCAGTCGTTGAGGGCGTTCTTCAGCCCGTTCATCGCGTTGGTGTCTCCCGGACCGGGGACGACGCAGGTGGCCGCCATCGCGCCCGGCTCGCTCGTCTCGGCGTACCCCCACGCCTGATGCGGGACGGCCGTCTCGTGGCGGGCGACGACGAACCGCGCGTCGCGGTCGGCGAGCGCCCGGTTCAGCGGGAGCGTCTGCTTGCCGGGGATACCGAAGACGGTGTCGACGCCGCGGTCGAGCATGGCGTCGACGACCGCCTCGGCGACGGTCGGGGGCGGGTCGTCGGGCGCGGTCGGATCCGCCGCGGGCGAGGGCTCGTCAGCGTCCATGTCGCGAAGTCGCCGGAGTGCGTGTTGAAATCTTCGCCCGGCGACGGTATGTGGTCGGGTCCGGGGCGTCGGCGATGACGCGAAGGGAACCCCCGAGGGACGCGACGACGCCCCGCGGTACATACACACTTATCCTCACGTGCGTTGTCATATGGTATGAATGCGCTTACCAGAGACGCGGGACCTGTTCGCGAGGAAGTTAGAGTTTCCGGCGCCCCGGAGTGAGGTACTGGAGACGGTCGGTGACACGACGCTGTCGCCGCCGGACGGGGAGTCAACGACGATCCGGGCGGTCGTCGACCGATCGGACGTCGAGACGTTCGACTCGGCGGACGACCTCTACGACACGCTGATGATGCTCGTCGGCGCCCAGTTCATCGGCCGTCGGTACTACGACGACCGCGGCGGGATGCCGGGCGACGAGGAGAACGAGGTGAGCTTCTGATGTCCGTCACGCTCGTGTCGGGAGTCAACGGCGTCGGCCTCTCCAGCGTCTGTCAGGCGGTTCGACGCGGACTCGGCGACGGGTACAAGCTGATCAACTTCGGCGACGTGATGCTCGAACAGGCGGCGGCAATGGGCATCACGACCGAGCGGGCCCAGCTCGGCACGCTCTCGCAGACGGAGACGCGTCGCCTCCAGCGTCGCGCCGGCGAGTTCGTCGCCGAGGAGGCGGCGACGACGAACGTGATCCTCTCGACGCACCTCGCGGTCGAAACGCAGACCGGCTACGTCCAGGGGCTCCCGGTCGAAGTGCTCGAAGACGTCTCGCCGGACGCGTTCGTCCTCGTGGAGGCGGAGCCGTCGACGATCCTCGAACGGCGGCGGGAGAGCGACCGCGACCTCGACGGGGTCACCGAACGGCAGATCGACTTCGAGCAGGACCTCAACCGCTCCGCGGCGCTCCAGTACGCGAGGGACCAGAACGCGCCCGTGCGGTTCGTCGAGAACGAGGGAGCGATCGGAGCGGCGGCCGAGAGCCTGGCGGACTCGCTCTGACGGGCCGACTCGGGTCTCCCCGGACCCCCGGCGAAAGGGACCGCGCCTCCGGTCACTCCGCGACGTTCGTCTCGCGGACGCGGACGCCCTTCCGGCCGAGGTGGCGCATCTGCCGCTGGGCGAACTCCTCCTCGCTCGACCCGCGCGTCGCGAGGACGTAGACGAGCGCGGAGCCGGTGGGGCGCATCGTCCGGCCGGCGCGCTGCGAGCCCTGTCGCCGGGAGCCACCGAGCCCGCTCGCGACGACCGCGAGTTCCGCGTTCGGGAGGTCGATCCCCTCGTCACCGACGCGGGAGACGGCGAGCACGTCGAGGTCGCCGTCGGCGTCCTCGTCGGTGTCGTCCGTCGCGCGGAACCGGCGGAACAGCTCCGCGCGCTCGCGGTGCGGCGTTTCGCCGCTGACGAACGGGACGCCGAGCGCGTCGGCGATCGCCTCCCCGTGGTCGAGGTACTCGACGAAGACGAGCGCCTTCTTGTCGCGGTGCGCGGCGAGCAGGTAGCGGATCTCCTCGACCTTGGCGGGGTTCTCGGCCGCGAGCCGTCTGCGCTCCCGCCCGTCCGCGGCCGCGTACTCGTTGCGGGCCATCTCCTCGCGCCACGGGACGTACCGGATCTCGACCTCGGGCTCTTGGACGAAGCCGGCCTCGAACAGCGCGTCCCAGTCCGCGCCGATGGGCTGACCGATCAGGGTGTATATCTCCTCCTCGCTGCCGGTCTCGCTGACGGGCGTCGCCGAGAGCCCGAGCCGGTGCTTGCTCTGGAGCTCGGCGGTCCGGGAGTAGACGGGGGCGCTGACGTGGTGTGCCTCGTCGAAGCAGATCAGCCCCCACTCGCGGGAGTCGAAGAGGCTCCGGTGGCGGTCCATCCCCGCGATCTGGTAGGTCGCGATCGTGACGGGGCTGATGTCCTTCGTCCCGCCGTGATACAGCCCGATGTCCGCCTGGTCGACCGTCGAGTGGTCGAGCAGCTCCTCGCGCCACTGCTCGGCGAGTTCGCGGGAGGGGACCAAGATGAGCGTCTCGCCCCCGACCGCGGCGATCGTCGCGATCGCGGCGACGGTCTTGCCGGAGCCCGGCGGGCCGACGTACACCCCGGACTTGCGGTCGAGGAACGTCTCCACCCACGTGGCCTGGTAGTCGCGGAGGTCGGTCGTGAGTTCGATCTCGACGGGGTCGCCCGTCTCTAAGTCGCGGTCGTCCTCGACGGGGTAGCCGGCGTCGTAGAGCGCGCGCTTGACCGCCGCGACCGCCGCCTCGTTGACCCACGCCTCCGTGTCCGAGATGGGCGCGCGGAGGTGGTCGTCGTCGAGGTGCTGGTCGGCGACGTTCCCCATCAGGTTCTCCGAGGCGGCTTCGAGGACGACGTAATCGTCCTCGTGGGTGTACAGCCGGAACCGGTGCGCGCGCCGCCACTGGTCGCGCACCCAGTCTTCGAGGTGGTCGTACCGGCGGGGCAGCACCGAGCGGAGCGCGCCGACGAGCCCGTCGTCGTCGTCGAACGGCGCGGCCCACACGTCCTCCTGCCGGATCCGATAGAGGTAACCGCGGGTCCCCGGCTCGGTGCCGGTGGTGTCGACGAGGTTCGCGAACTGCGAGAGCCGCGCGCGGGTGTACTGGGTAGGTCGGTCGACGACGATCTCGCGGCGCTTCGGGAAGACCACGACGCGCTCGCGGCTCGCCAACGCCCCCCAGTCGCGGGGGTAGAACACCACGGGGTCGGCCTCGACGTCGAGCCGGTCCACGTCGCCGCGGTCGACGAGCGCGGCGAGCGCGTCTCGGGCCGCGGCCTGCGAGGTTCCGAGTCTGCGCGCGACCTCGCTCGCGGTCGTGACCGGCCGCTCCTCGGCTTCGAGCGCCTCGTGAAAGCGGTCGAGTGAGATGTCGTCGTCGGATTCGGCGGCATCGTCGCCGGCGGGGCCGTCGCCGGTGTCGTCGGTCATCACCGTCGCTTCGACCGCGAGGCGGAAAGGGGTAGCGTCACCGGGCAGGCGGTCCGAGCGGCGACGGCGCTCGACACAAGGCATATACGAGAGCTTCGAAAAACGCTCGACCGCATGTTAGACGCCGAATTCCAGGTGTGTACCGAGTGCGGTAACCTCCACATGGAAGGCGGTGCGGCCCCGGACTACGTGGAGGAGTGCGCGGCGTGCGGCGGCCATGTGACCGACGTCGAACTCGACGACTTCATCGGATTATAACCGACGCCAGAGAGTCGTCCGAGCCGATTCCGCGTCCGAGACGGCGATCCGGTCGGCTAGTTATCAATAGCTGCTACCGTCGACACGCACACCGCCGAAGCCCCGGTCGCGAGGCGGGGGCACGCTCGTTGCGGTCCTCAGTCGCTCGCTTCGCTCGCTCCTTGCGGTCCTTATCTCGCCTATCCCCGCCTCGCGACTGCCCCTTCGAGTCCCGCCACCGCACCGCAGATTCACGGCCGAGCGGTATTCGTCGCTCGACAGTTGTGTATAAATGGATACGTCGGAGCTCGACCGCTACCGTCCGGGCGACCGCTGTCGACACCGCCGCGACGTGATCCCCTCCTTCGAGCGGAACCGGCAGCCGCACTCCGTACAGCGCACGAACGGCTCGCCGGGCTCGGTTTCGAGTCGATGCTCGCCCACCTCGAACGGGCGGGTAACCGTTCGGGGGCGGATCCGGTCGGGAATCGGCGTCGCGGCCGACTCGCTCAGCGCGGCCCGCACGGCGATGGTGTCGACGTCGACGCCGTCCCACCGCGGGGCCTCTAACGCCGCCTCGCGGTCCGCGACCTCGGTCCAGCCGGTGACGACGACCGGAGAGTCCGTCTCGGTGTCGCTCACGACCACGACGAAGCGGACGCCCCCCTCGACGAGGGCGAACCGCCAGCCGTCGGTGCTGTTCCACCGCAACTGACCCTCCCGGATCGCGTCGCTCACGGTGCGTGTCGACACGTACCGACCGGGCTGTTCGAGCCGCTCGCGGAAGTGGTCGGTCAGCGCGTACAGAGAGGGGTCCCGGACCGGCGGATCCTCCGGCGTCCGGGCGGCGGCCTCCCCGCCGTGCGGCGGGTCGACCGACCGATAGTCCGCGGACCGATCGGTTCGTCCGGCCCGAGCGCGGCGGCACGCCGGCGACTCCGGCGGGGACCGGTGTCGCGCGTCTGCCTGCCGGCTCGCTGCGGCGGTCGTGGAGGCGGTCCGACGCTCCGTCGATCCGGGCCCGAGGGGCTCCGCGTCCCCCGACCCGCCCTGTCGGGATGCCACTACGACACCCTACCGAGCGCGCTCTTAAGTGTGTTACGCCGACACAGAGGCCGCGGTCCCCGCGGCTTCGAGCCGGGAGGGCGGCCGGAGGTCCGCGCCGTCGACCTCGCCCGTCTCGGCGGAGGACTCGGCCTCGTCGAACGCCCAGAGGCCGGCGCCGCGTTCCCTCGCGTCCGCCTCGGCGGCCGCGTACGCGTCGCGTTTCGCGAACTCGGTGTCGTACAGCCGGGCGTACCCCTCGGTCAGCAGGCGCTCGTTGAAGTCCTCGCCGTCGACGTACAGCACCGCGAGCAGGCGCCCGTAGCCGCCTCGGCGGTCGCCCCCGGTCACGACCGTGACCTCCTCGCCGGCGAGTTTCGACTCCGCGAACGCCGACGCCTCGCCGCCCCACGTCGCGAGGTGCGTGCGTCCGGCATCCGTCTCCGGGATGCCCTCGAACTCGGCGGGGGAGGTCGACTCCGCGCTCGTCTCGGGCGTGTCGACGCCGAGGAGCCTGACGGTGTCGACCTCGCCGTTCGGGAACTCGACCTCCATCGTGTCGCCGTCGACGACGCGGACGACGGTGCCCGTCCACGCCGTGTCGGCCGTGTCGTCGGGGTCGACGCCGTCCGGATCGGCGGGCGGCGAGTCGAGGGCGGTGGGCTGCGAGCCGGAGCCCGTGTCCGGGACCGGCGCGCCGGCGCAGCCGGCCAGTAGGACGAGGGTGACGAGGGCGATCGGCCGCCAGCGAACGCTCATAGCGACTTGTAGCCGGGAGCCGTGAAAAGTCGGGTGGTGGCGGCCCTGCCGTCACGCTCGGCCGCGATCGAGCGGTTTCGCTGACCGATACACGCGGGAGTTTCCGTCCCGGTGATCCTGAAGCGTGGGAGGAAGGGATCGAGGAGACCGACGATATGAGCGAGCTAATGACGACCGGCGAGGCGCTACACGCGGCGGTGGTTGACCGAGAGGGCGTCGACGAGGTCGTTAGCGAGCACACCGAGGAGCGGACGCTGGCGTTTGTCTGATCTACTATTCAAAAATTGATTCTTCTCTTTAGTCTAATCCGAGGATTCCCGCAACGATGGTTGCGAGCAAGAGCAACGCAATCACCGCGGCGGAACCGCCGGTAAACGCGGGAGTGGAAGCTAATGCCGACTGAATGTCGACAATACCGGCCACCAGAGGCCCCGCGATAATTATGAGGACAAAACACCCTACTATTAGCCGAGGATCAATCTGACCTCGATCTGTTCCCTGCTGGCTGTTATTTTCTCCACTCAACCCAAGTTCAATTGTCGATCTTTCTTGTCTATCTGACATCGACATATCGAAAAAGGGCACACGGGCCTAAAAATAGAGAACATCTTTTACAGGCCCTCAAACCCCGGTTTATGGCGATAAATGGGGGTGTGGATGGTCATACACACCTGTGTCAATCATTTTTATTCCACGTTTGCTTATACTAGAGTATGCGGAGGCTTCCGGAGGAATTTCACGAAGAGTTTGGTCAGAAGGGAGATACCTTCTTTGAAATAGCAGAATTGCTATACTATCACCCTGACCGTCAGTACACCCAGCCTGAACTTGCCGAGATGATAGGCTGTTCGACCACAGCAATCAGTGGCCATATCAGAGATATGGAAAAGTCTGATTGGCTCTTTCGTCGAGAAAATCAGACAACATTTAGCTGGAATACCGACGTCCGCAATCCTGCTGAAACCGAAGGAACAACAGCGATTAGAAGCTTCTACAGGGATACCTGGGTGTTATTGAAAAAGCACTCTAAAACGGTTCCTGGAGCCTTTGCGTTAATCGGATTCACTATGCTTCTCGGTGGCTTGGTTGTCTTCGCTTTCTACGTCGGGTTTTCATTGAGCATCACACAAGACTCCGGAGTACCACCCGTAATTTACGCTACAATTGCGTTAGGCTCGTTTCTAACGGGGCTTATCGTATCATTCCTGTCGCCTATACAGGCTGTAATTAATAGCTTCGTGTGGCGCTACCTTCCATCCAGCTGGTTTCGAGATGATTAGTTGTCACATCACATTTCGATCCTCAATATAACTGGATAGATAACTCGCTTCCATACTTGATCCAGCGGCGTTGAATATGACGTCATATGCTCGATCACGTCGTCGAGCGCGACCAGTAGGCCGATGAACGCGAAGCCCGCGCCCGTCGCCGGGTAGTACGGCCAGATCGACGCGAAACCGAACAGCGACAGCGCCACGCCCACGTAGCGGTGGTGCGACCCAACACGGCCGAATTAATCTCGCGCCGAGAATATAGGCGTCAACCACTCGCTGTCGCTCACGAGTGTTGAGGTTCAATCCCCCCTCGCCGAGACAGTCCGGGCGTGCGGCTCGCTTCGCTCGCCGTTCCGGGCTGTGACTCGTCTGCTCAATTCGGTCCGTGAGACTTCTGACTGCTCACGTTGTTCGCAACAGAAGTCCGCCCTCCCCGAATTGAACGGGGGACAAGTCGATCTACAGTCGACTGCTCTACCAGGCTGAGCTAAGGGCGGTTACCGAAACATAGCCGCCGGATTCGACTTAAGGGTTCCCTTTCAGAACAGGTGTGATCCGCCGTACCGCAGCGCGGATCGACCGACTCGACGGCCGCCTCGCGCCGCGTTCCCGTCGCGCCGCCGCGCGGCAGTTAAGTCGCTCGCGGCGGGAGCGAGGGCATGGCCGACGGCGACGACAGACAGGCGACGTTCGGGTCGGACGGGAGCCTCGAAACCGAGACGACGCCGGACGCGACGGGCGAGAACGACTTCGGCGAGGAGAAGGAGCCGAACGAGACGGACGGCGGGTACAGCCGGTACGTCGTCTCCAGCCTCCTCCAGAAGGCGGTCCGGCGCTCCGACGAGGAGGTCGCGGCGTGGGCGGCCTGGGAGCTGGCCCGCTCCGGGTACGCCTGGAACCTCTGGGACCGCCTCAACCTCTACGTCGTCGAGGACCTCCGCGCGGGCGACGAGGTCGCGCTCCTGATCGACCGCTACGAGGAGCTCGCCACCGAGCGCTGGGAGCCGGACGCGTGGAAGGGCCGCCTCTGTGCGATTCACGCCGCGCTCGCGGCCGCCCGCGCCCGCTCAACCCGGGAGGCGTCGAACGCGGACGCCTACTTCTCCGCCGTCGCAGAGGTCCGCGCCGAGGCCCGCGAGCGCGGCGAGGAGCCGGCGCACGACTTCCCGGTCGGTGATCTCGAACCGGAGGGCGAGTTCGACGCGGTCTTCGACGGCCACACCGGCGAGGGCTCGAAGCGCGGGCGCGGCACCCGCTTCTTCAAGACCCACGGCGCCCGGGTCGGGCCCGAGGGCGAGGACGACCAGAGCGCGCGCTGGCAGCGCCTCGCGATGATCCTCGACGAGGACACCGAGTACGAGGCCGACGAGCTCGACCGCGCCGTCGAACCGGTCGACCCGAACGACCCGTGGGGTGAGCCCGGCGATGAGAGCGGGGGAGGAGACGGCGACGGGGAAGGCGACAGGAACGACGGCCAGGAGGGTGATCGGAACGTCGGTCAGGAGGGCGACGACGCTCCCGACGGCTCGCTCGACGATTTCGGGGCGTAAATCGCCGGGTCCGTCGTCGGCGCGTCGTCGCCGCAGCCGACTCGTCTCGGCCCGTCCCGTCGATCCCCGCTTCCGTCAACGCTTATGTCCGGGCGCGGTGATATGGCGGCCATGTCAGACGTCGCAATCGTCGGCGGTGGACCGGCCGGACTGAGCGCGGGACTGTTCGCGAGCAAGAACGGCCTCGACACCGTCCTCTTCGACACGGACGGGACGTGGATGCACAAGGCGCACCTGTTCAACTACCTCGGCGTCGGCTCCGTCGGCGGCAGCGAGTTCATGGCGACCGCGCGCCAGCAGGTCGACGACTTCGGCGTCGACCGCCATCAGGGCGAGGAGGTCACCGGCGTCGAGTCGACCGACGACGGCTTCGCCGTGACGACCGAGGAGGACGAGTACGACGCCGACTACGTCGTCCTCGCGACGGGCGCGAACCGCGACCTCGCGGAGGAGCTGGGCTGCGCGTTCGACGACGACGACACCGTCAGCGTCGGCGTCTCGATGGAGACCAGCGTTGAGGGCGCCTACGCGACGGGTGCGATGGCCCGCGCCGAGGAGTGGCAGGCTGTCATCTCCGCGGGCGACGGCGCGGCCGCCGCGCTCAACATCCTCTCGAACGAGAAGGGCGAGCACTACCACGACTTCGACGTTCCGGACACCGCGGCCTCCGTGTTCGGCGACCTGATCGACGACGGGGAGTGAGGCGGCGTCCGGCGCCTCGGTCGCGGGTCGTCGGCTCGACGCGCTCCCTCAGCGGCGCGAGAAGCGCCGTCTGACCGCGCCGACCGCGCGGCTCGCTCGCCGCCCGACCCCCATCGCCGCGAACGCGCCGCGGACGAACCAGTCGGTCGGGATCCGGTCCGGGAACGTCAGCGGGCCGACCCGCGAGACGCCCACCGTCCGCGTCTCCGTGTAGCGCCGGATCCCCTCCGGCCCGTGTCGCCGACCGAGCCCGGAGTCGCCGAACCCCCCCATCGGCGCGTCGTTCGCGCCCCACGTGGCGAGGAACGCGTCGTTGACGTTCACCGTGCCGCAGTCGATCTCGCGGGCGATCTCGGCGCCGCGCTCGCGGTCCGCGGTCCAGACGCTCGCGTTGAGCCCGTAGGGAGAGTCGTTCGCGGCCGCTATCGCCGCGTCGGCGTCCGGGACCGGCGTCACGGCGGCCACGGGCCCGAACGTCTCCTCGCAGGCGACCGTCGCGTCGGGCTCGACGCCGGTCAGTATGGTGGGCTCGTAGCAGGAGGGTCCCACGTCGGGCCGCGCGCGGCCGCCGGTCTCGACGGTCGCGCCGCGCTCGCGGGCGTCCTCGACGTGCGACTCGACCCGGGCCAGCTGGTCGGCGTCGACGAGCGACCCGAGGTCGGCGTCGTAGTCGTACCCCGTGCCGAGCGTCACCGCCTCCGTCTCGCGAACGAACGCGTCGAGGAAGGCGTCGTACGCGGACTCGACGACGTAGATCCGCTCGGCGGAGAGGCAGAGCTGGCCCGCGTTCGAGAAGCAGGCCTGGACCGCGCCGCGGGCGGCCTCCTCGACGTCGGCGTCGCCGAGGACGACGAGCGGGTTGTTGCCGCCGAGCTCCAGCGAACAGCCGATCAGGTTCCGCCCCGCGCGCTCCGCGATCGTCCGCCCGGTCGCCGTGCTGCCGGTGAACGCGACGTAGTCGACCGCGTCGATCAGCGGCGGCCCGACCCGCGGCCCCTCGCCGGTGACCACCTGGAACAGGTCCGCCGGGAGGCCGGCGACCTCCAGCAGTTCGGAGAGCAGGAGGGCCCCGAACGGCGTCTTCTCGTCGGGCTTGAGCACGACCGCGTTGCCGGCGGCCAAGGCGGGGATCGCGTCCGCCATCGAGAGGGTGAGCGGGTAGTTCCACGGCGAGATGACTCCGACGACGCCGACCGGCTCGCGGGTGACCGTCGCGGTCGTGATCCCGGGCGCGACCCCCCGGCGGCGCTCCTCGGCCAGCGCGTCCGGCGCCTCGCTCGCGACGTACGCGCAGCCGGTCGGCACGTCGAACAGCTCCTCGACGGCGGTGCGCCGGGACTTGCCCGTCTCCAACTGCAGGAGGTCGAGCAGCGTCTCGCGACGGTCCGCGACGAGGTCGCCGAACCGGTCGACGACCCGGGCGCGCTCCGCCGCGGGCGTCTCGGCCCACTCGGCCTGCGCGTCTCGCGCGCGCTCGACGGCGGCCGCCACGTCGTCCGCGTCGCAGGCCGGCACGCGTCCGATCCGCTCGCCGGTCGCCGGGGCGAACACGTCGATGGCGTCGTCGCCGTCCGCCGGCCGCGAGCGGGCCACGCGCTCGGGGAGGTCGTCGAGGCGTCGCGAAGCGAGCGTCGGGGCGTCGCCGACCGCGGTGGGGAGATCCGTCGGGGGCATCGGATACCGTGACGACGGTCGGCGGAGGGAAAGCGGTACCGGCGGCGGAGAGGGGGAGGTGGATCGGGCGCCGGTCAGTCCGACGAGTCCTCGCGCCCCTCGACGGGGCCGGCCTCCTGCGCGACGGAGCGGGGTTCGTGCGCGACGGACCCCGTGGCGCCGTGTTCGGTGAGCATGTCGATCACCTCGAGCAGCAGCGAGACGACGAGGGGGCCGACGATGACCCCGACCGCGCCGAGCGTGAGGATGCCGCCGACGAAGCCGACGAAGTACAGCCCCGGGGATATCTTCCCGGTCCAGCCGGCGAGCCGGGTCCGGATCACCGCGTCGGGGACGAAGGCGACGACGACGAGGCCGATCACCAGCACGGCGATCGCTCGCCCGGGCTGACCGACGAGTACGTCGCCGGCGCCGAGAGCGACGATGAGGATGCTCGGGCCGACCACGGGGATGAACTGGAGGACGCCGGCGATCACGGCCAGCAGGACCGGCGAGCCGTAGCCGAGGACGCGGAACACCACGAGCGCGAGGAGGAACGTCGCCGCCGCCGTCGCCGCCTGAAGCACGTAGATCGAGTACAGCGTCCGTCGCGTCCGCTCGTGGAGCCGAGCGGGGACGTCGTGGTATTCCGGCGGCAGGACGCCGAAGACGGCGGCGCCGACCGCTCCCGGCCGGTAGAGGATGCCGTACACGAGGAAGGTGAACACGACGAGCTCCAAGACGAGGACGGGCGCCGCGCCCGCCAGCGCGAGCGCGACGTCGCGGACGAAGGCCTCGGCGGCCGCGACGTACGGCGCGACCTCGATCGCCGTCTCGAAGTCGCCGACGCTGATCGGGACGACGTCTGGAATCCCTTCGAGGATGGCGATCAGCTCCGCCCGGCGCCGGTACAGCGCGTACAGGAGCGGCGCCACGAGGAGCGTGGCGCCGAGGAAGGCGACCGCGGTGGCGACGCCGCAGGCGATCCGGCGTGGGAGTCCCCGGCCGACGAGCCGCTGCCGGAGGGGGTACAGGACGTACGCGACGGTGACCGCGAAGACGACCGTCCGCAGCACCTCCGCCAGCACGGCCGCCGCGAGCGTCGCCAGGGCGACGAACAGGGCGGCCAACAGCCGCTGCCGGTTGAGAACCATGTCACCCCGTCGCGATCGGCGAGGAAAGTCGTTGTGGTGGTCGCGGCCCGCCTCGAACCCGTACCGGGCGCCCGAGACCACAGCACCTAACCTCGCGCCTCCCCGAGGACGCCCATGCGCATCGACCCGTTCGGCCTCGAACGCTGGTTCGCGGAGCACGAACACGAGGCCGACATCATGCTGGCCGAGAGCGGCGTCCGGTCGCTCGACGCGAGTCGGTTCGACCTCGACCCGGGGAAGCTCGGCTACGTCATCCCGACGAACGGCGACCCCGAGTTCCGGGCGTCCGTCGGCGACCGCTACGACCGGTCCGCCGACGAGGTCCTCTTCACGTGCGGCACCCAGGAGGCGAACTTCCTGACGTTCCTCTCGCTGCTCGGCGACGAGACCGCCGTCGACGGGGAGGGCGGGGAGACCGGCGTCGGCTCCGGCACCCACGCCGTCGTCGTCACGCCCACGTACCAGGCGCTCCACGCCGTGCCGGACGCCTTCGGGGACGTGACCCGCGTCGAGTTGGAGCCGCCCGAGTGGGAGCTGGACCCCGGCGCGGTCGCCGACGCGGCCCGCGACGACACCGCCGTGATCGTCGTCAACAACCCGAACAACCCCACCGGACAGTACCACGACGAGGCGGCGATGCGAGCGGTGTACGACGTCGCGGTCGAGCGCGACGCCTACCTGCTCTGCGACGAGGTGTACCGCCTGCTCGCCGACGAGCCGCAGCCGCCGGTCGCGAGCTACGGCGCGCACGGGATCTCGACCACGAGCCTGACGAAAGCGTACGGGCTCGCCGGGCTGCGGTTCGGCTGGATCGCCGGCCCGGAGCCCGTCGTCGAGCGCGCGTGGCAGTGGAAGGACTACACGACCATCTCGCCGAGCCTGTTCGGCCAACACGTCGCGAAGCAGGCGCTCGGCGCGCGCGAGGACCGCATCTTGACCGAGAACCGCGAGCTGGCGGCGGACCACCGCGATCGGGTCGCGGACTGGGTCGACGAGCACGGCCTCGACTGGCTCGACCCGGTCGGCGTCAACGCGTTCGTTACGGTCCCCGACGGGTTCGACGACGCGGAGGCGTTCTGCCGGACGGTCGTCGACGAGGCGAGCGTCGTCCTCGCGCCCGGGAACCTGTTCGGCTTCCCGGGCCGGTTCCGGATCGGGTTCGGGCTCCCCACTGAGGAGTTAGCAGACGGGCTCGACCGCGTGAGCCGCGTGATCGAGGAGCGTGCGGCGGCGTCCGACGCGGCCGCGACGAGCGGAGGTGACGCCTGATGGGCCTGCTCGGCGACCTCAAGGACGACGTGGTCGGGCTCGTCCGCGACCCGACCGACGAGCAGAAGATCCTGGTGACCGCGGCCGTCGCCATCGCGATCGCCGACCGCGCGCTCTACTTCGTCGAATTCCCGTTCGTCGTGCGGACGACGGCCGCGGTCGGCGTCGGCTTCATCGTCATGTTCCTCGTCAGCTACCTGTACACGGGACAGTTCGTCCCGCCGGACGGGAACGTCGACGACGACGAGGAGCCGGAGGAGTACGTCGACGAGCTCGACCCGTAGACCGCTTTTTTCCGCGATCGGGGCGCCCTACGTCGCCGCGGCCGACGCCGCCGCCGCGCCGCCGGCCCCGGCCGACCCGCTTCCGCTCGCGTAGTTCACCGCGTCGCCCCAGTCGACCGGGGGACGCCGGGGTCGCCGTCGTCGCCGGCCTCGACGTCGCTCCGGAGGTCGCGGTGATCGTAGTCCGGGTCGCGGAGCCGCTCCGCGAGGCCGGGCGTCACGGCGACGCGTTTCACCGTCCGGCCGACGTCGCCGATCGACCCGTCGTCGAGGCCGAACTCCACGTCGTAGCCGCGCACGTGGGCGTCGCCGAACTCGTCGTGCAGCGCCGCGGCGGCGCGGGCGGCGTGGCGGTAGACGCCGTCCGTCCCGGGGTCGGCCGTCGCGAGCGGGACCCGGACCACGGGGACGTACACCGGGTCGCCGTCGTCGTGTTCGGCGACCTCGTGAAGGCCGGTGGACGACGGCGCGTCGGCCCCCTCGCGGAGCGGCGCGTCGGTGGGCGCGGGCAGGTCGCCGCCGAGCGCGTCGGCGACGCGGTCGACCCGGTCGTCGGACGAGCGGAGGACGTACGCGACGACGCCGGCGAGGAGCGCGACTCCGGCCGAGATCACCGCGCCGGCGAGCACGAGCCCGTCGCCGCTCAGGGGGATCGCGGCCGGGTCGGCGGAGGCGACGCTCGGGGTCGCGGCGTCGCCGATAGCGGCGGTCGAGGTCGGTGCGTCCGACGAGAGGGGAGCGAACGGGGACACGCCCGGCGATCTAACTCGGCTCCTGTTGAGTGTTTCCCCTCCGCGGGAGCAGCCGGATCGTCCGGTCCGGGCCCTCGGAACGGCCTCGGCCGCCGGACCGATTCCGGCAGCGCCGCGGTTCCAAACCGTTTATACCCGCCCCGCGGGAAATGGCGTTCATGCCGCGAGAGCAGAAGCAGGTTCGCGAACTCCAGGAGGGCAGCTACGTGATGATGGACGACGCGCCCTGTAAGATCAACCACTACAGCACCGCCAAACCCGGAAAACACGGCAGCGCGAAGGCACGCGTCGAGGGGAAGGGCGTCTTCGACGACAAGAAGCGCTCGCTCTCGCAGCCGGTCGACGCGAAGGTGTGGGTCCCGATCATCGAGCGCAAGCAGGGACAGGTCGTCAACGTCAGCGGTGACGAGGTCCAGGTGATGGACTTAGACACCTACGACACGTTCACGATGCGTATCCCCGAGGGCGAGGACTTCACCTCGGACGACAACATCGAGTACCTCGACTACGAGGGCCAACGGAAGATCATCGGGTAGTCGGCATGTTCCCCGGGGCGACGACCGACCGCGAAGCTGCTTCCCACGTGGTCGTCGGCGCTCCGCTCGACGCCACGACCACTTTTCAGCCGGGCGCCCGGTTCGGACCGGACCGGGTCCGGCGATTCGCCGAGACGTACGACGACTACGACCGCCGCACGGACAGCCGCTTCTCCGCGCTGGGCGTCCACGACGCCGGCGACGTGCGTCCCTGGGACGACGTGCCGGCGTACCTCGACCACCTCGCCGCCGAACTGCGGAGCGTCGTCTACGACGGCGCCGTCCCCCTCCTCCTCGGCGGCGAGCACACGGTCACCTACGCCGGCGTCGACGCGGTGGAACCCGACGCCCTCGTCGTCGTCGACGCGCACCTCGACCTCCGCGAGGCGTACGACGGGACCCCGTGGAACCACGCCTGCGTCACGCGCCGCTGTCTCGACGACCTGGGCGTCGACCGCGCGGTGATCGTCGGCGCCCGGACCGGCTCCGAGGCGGAGTGGGACCGCGCGGCCGAGGCCGACGTGGAGGCCGTCGCGCCCGAGGACGCTCGCGACTGGCTCGACGCCCTCGACGGCGACGCCTTCGCGGACGAGTCGGTCTACTGCTCCGTCGACGTCGACGGGCTCGACCCGGGGTACGCCCCCGGAACCGGAACGATGGAGCCGTTCGGACTCGAACCGCGCGAGGTCCGGGACCTCGTGCGCGCCGTCGCGCCCCGGGCCGACGGGTTCGACGTCGTCGAGGTGAACGACCGCGACGACGGGCAGGCGGCGGCGGTCGCGGGCAAACTGCTGCGGGATTTCGTGTTCGCGCGCGCGGCGGCCCGCGAGGACGAGTCGGGCGAGTGACGGACGGGAGCGTTACGAGACCTCCGAGAGGCGTTTCCGCGCGGCCGTCACCGCCTCCATCGCATCGATCCACTCGCGGGGGTCGGTACACCAGATACGGTCGCCTTCGACGCTGACACAGAAGACGGACTCTCCGGAGGGAGCGAGCGTGACGCGGTCGACGTCGGGGCGGTCGCCGAGGTACGCGTCGATGAGCCGTCGGGCGGTCTCCGCCTCCGACCGGAGGCGGTTCCCCTCGGCGTACTCGATGGCTATCTCTGCCATAGTGGCGCGTTAGAACTACACGATTAATAACTACTGTTTTCTGGCAGCGATTGCGGGTTTCCCGGTTCGACGGCCGCCGACCTCCCCTGCCGCCGGCTCACCGGTCGTCGAACACGACCTCGCCGTCGACGACCGTCAGGGCGACGTCGATGTCGTCGATGGCGTCGGACGCCTCCCACGGCGAGTCGTCGAGCGCGACGAGGTCGGCCCGCTTCCCGGGTTCGATCGTCCCGAGTCGGTCCTCTTCGAAGCCGGCGTAGGCGGCGCCGCTCGTGTACGCGCGCAGCGCCTCGGTGACCGTGAGCCGCTGGGGCTCTGCCGGGGCGGTGACCGCGTGGTGGACGCCGACGAGCGGGTCCATCGGCATCCCGTCGGAGCCGAAGGCGAGCTCGACCCCCGCGTCGAGCATGTCGCGGTAGCGGTTCGTCTCGGCGGTGCGCTCGGGTCCCAGTCGCTCCTCGTAGAGGCCACCCTCGCCCGCCCACTTCAGGAAGTTCGGCTGGACGCTCGCGACGACGCCGGTCTCCGCGAGCCGCGCTATCGCGTCGTCGTCGGCCAGTTCGACGTGTTCGATCCGGTGGCGCGCCTCGCCCGCGTCAGTCTCCGAGGCGTCCTCGTAGGCGTCCAGCACGGCGTCGACCGCCTCGTCGCCGATGGCGTGGGCGGTGAACTGGAAGCCCGCCTCGGTCGCGGCCGCGACCGCCTCGTCCAGCTCCTCGGGGTCGACGACCCACTGCCCGGTCTCGTCGGGGGCGTCCGCGTACGGCGCCGAGAGGCGGGCCGTCCGACCGCCGAGGCTCCCGTCCGTGTAGGACTTGATCGCGCCGGTCTCGACGAACTCGCTCCCCGCGTTCGTGGCGAGGCCGACCTCCCGCACCGCGTCGAGGTGGTCGCTCCAGTAGTTGATCCGGACGCGGGCGGTGAGTTCGCCGGCCGCGTCGAGGTCGCGGTAGACCCGCGGGGCGTGCGAGTCGCGGACCATGTCGTGGAAGCCGGTGATCCCGCGCTCGGCGCACTGGTCGAGCGCGGCCTCGACGACGGCGCGCGTCTCCTCGCGGTCCGGCTCGACCGCACGGTAGATCGGATCGATGGCGGCCTCGAGGAGGACCCCGGTCGGCTCGCCGTCCTCGGTCGGCACCGTCCCGTCAGGCGCGTCGGCGAGCACCTCCGCGAAGCGGTCGAGCGCGACGCCGTTGACCGCCGCGACGTGCATGTCCTCGCGGAACGCCGCGACCGGACGCTCGGCCGAGACGCGGTCGAGGTCCGCGCGGGTCAGGTAGCGCGACTCGTCCCAGGTCGACTCGTCGTAGCCGTAGCCCAACACCCACTCGCCGGTCCCGCCGCCGTCGCTCGCCTCGTCGCCCCCGCCGGCCGCCTCGTCGCCCCCGCCGGCCGCCTCGCCGCCGCTCTCCTCCCGTTCCACTTCCGCCGCGCGCTCCGCGAGCAGGTCGACGGCCGCTCCGGGGGAGTCGGCCGCGGAGAGGTCCGCGTGGACGAGGTACCGCCCCACGGTCGTCAGGTGGGTGTGCGCGTCGACGAACCCGGGGAGGAGCACGCGCCCGCCGAGGTCGACCACGTCGGTGTCGACGCCCGCGAGCAGCTCCACGTCGTGGGTCCGCCCGGTCCTGACGACCGCACCGTCGCGCACGGCGACGGCCTCCGCGACCTCGTCGCCGCCGTCGTCCGGGTCCGCGAGCGTGTGTACCTCTCCGTTCACGAAGATCCGGTCCGCGGCCTCTGTCATGGGACTTCGGCGGGCGCACAGCGTGTTAACCGTTCGGGAACCGGTCGGACGGCGGCGCCGGCGGCCGCCGACTGAACCGGCCGCCGGGAACGGGCGACCGATTTATTCGCTCGCCCGTCGAACCGTCGCGTATGTACGACAACGTGCTCCTCCCGACCGACGGCAGCGTCGGCGTCGACCGCGCGACCGACCACGCGATAGACGCCGCCGACCGCTACGACGCGACGCTTCACGTTCTCTACGTGGTCGACAGCGACGTGGTGAACGCCTACTCCGGCGACGAGTTCGTCGACGGCGCCGAGGGCGCCGAGGAGACACTCGAAGAGAGCGGCCGCGAGGCGCTCGACGCGGTCGCGTCCCGCGCGAACGAGGCCGACGTCGAGACCGTCACCGCGCTGCGGTACGGCGTCCCCCACGAGGAGATCCTCCGGTACGTCGACGAGGCGGACGTGGACCTCACGGTGATGGGGTCGAAGACGCGCTCCGGCGGCTACCGACGGATGCTCGGCTCCGTCACCGAGCGCGTCTCCCGGCAGTCGACCGCGCCCGTGAGCATCGTGAAGACGACCGTGGACGCCTGACCGGAGTCGGCGCCCGGGGCTCGGGAGCGGAACCCAGGCCCCGCGGCCGCCTCACAACCGTTCTCGCACGTCCTCGGCGACCGCGGACAGCGCCGCCTCCGCGGTCGGCACGCGGTCGGCGAGGCTACAGAACCCGTGCGCCATCGCCGGGTAGTGACGGTGCTCGACCGCGGTCCCCTCGCGCCCGAACCGCTCCGCGAGCGCGGCGCCGTCGTCGCGCAGGGGGTCGAACCCGGCGGTGACGACCGTCGCGGGGGGCAGGTCGCCGAGGTGGGCCGCCCGGAGCGGCACCGCGTAGGGGTTCGCGGCGTCGACCGGGCTCCGGAGGTACTGCTCGTAGAACCACCGCATGTCCGCGCGGGTGAGGAGGGGGCCGTCGGCGTTCTCCCGGTAGGAGTCCGTCTCGAAGTCGTGGCCGGCGATCGGATAGAGCAGGAACTGGCCGGTGGGGGTCGGCGGCTCGTCGAACTCCCGGGCGCGAAGCGACGCGGCGACCGCGAGCGCGCCGCCCGCGCTGGTGCCAGAGACGCCGAGCCGAGCGGGGTCGACGCCGAGCGCGTCGGCGGCCTCCGCGACCCACCCGACCGCCGCGGCCGCCTCGTCGACCGCGACCGGGAAGGGATGTTCCGGGGCGAGGCGGTAGTCGACGGAGACGACGACGGCGCCGGCGCGGACGGCGAGCTCGCGGCAGATCCCGTCGACCGAGTCGAGCGTCCCGAGCGTCCACCCGCCCCCGTGGAAGTGGACGAGGGCGCGGCCCGGCTCGCCGTCGGCCGCGTCGAGCGCGGTCCCCGGCCGGTACGCCCGCACCGGCACCTCCCCGTGCGGGCCGTCGAACGCCAGGTCGCGGACCTCGGCCACCGGCGGCTCGGGCGGCCCGGAGAACAGGTCGTCCTCGAGGTCGCGGGCGGCCGCGACGGAGAGGTCGCTCCACGCGGGCAGGCCCAGCGACTCGATCTCGTCGATCGCCGCGGCGAGGTCCGGGTCGAGTTCGTCCGCGCGCATACCGGGGCGAGGCGGTGGGCCTTTGTAAGTCGGTCGGCAATTCCGGGCGATGGACGTCCGGCTGACCTACGAGGACGGCACGGTCCGGATCGACGCGGACGCCGACCTCGCGCCCGACGCGCTCCCGCCGCTCCCGGGGGTCGAGACCGACCCCCGGACCGGGACGGGTCGGGCGCCCGCGCACCGCTACGCCGAACTCCGGCGGGCGCTTCAGGTGGCCGGCGTCTCGGTCGACGACCGCGTCCTCGACGCGAGCGACCGCGCGGCGAGCGAGGCGGGGCTGCCGGACGCGCTCGCGACGGACTACGACCTCCGCGAGTACCAGCGCGAGGCGTTGGACGCGTGGCGCGAGGCGGACGACCGCGGCGTGATCGAACTCCCGACCGGGGCGGGCAAGACCGTGATCGCGGTCCGCGCGATGGTCGACCTGGGCGTCCCGACGCTCGTGGTCGTCCCCACCGTCGACCTCCTCGACCAGTGGCAGCGCGAACTCGAACGCGAGTTCGACGCCCCGATCGGTCGGTTCGGCGGCGGCGAGCAGCGCCGGGAGGCGGTCACGGTGTCGACGTACGACTCGGCGTACCTGAAGGCCGACGGCGTCGGCGACGCCTTCGAGTTCGTCGTCTTCGACGAGGTCCACCACTTGGGCGGCGAGGGGTACCGCGACGCCGCCCGCCTCCTCGCCGCGCCCGCGCGGCTCGGCCTCACCGCCACCTTCGAGCGCCCGGACGGGGCTCACGAGGTCGTCGCCGACCTGGTCGGCGAGCGCGTCTACGCGCTCGACGTGGACGACCTGGCGGGCGACCACCTCGCGCCCTACGACATCCGGCGGATCGAGGTGGAGCTGACGGCGGAAGAGCGCGAGCGATACGACGAGAGGCAGGGCACCTTCGTCGAGTACGTGCGCGACGCCGGCATCACGTTCTCGAGCGGCAGCGACTACCAGGAGCTCGTCAAGCGCTCGGGCAACGACCCCGCGGCCCGCGAGGCCCTGCTCGCGAAGCAGGACGCCCGCGAGATCATGATGAACGCCGACCGCAAGGTCGAGCGGCTCGCCGAGATATTGGAGCGCCACCGCGACGACCGCGTCATCGTGTTCACGGCCCACACCGACCTCGTCTACCGCCTCTCCGAGCGCTTCCTCCTGCCCGCGATCACCGCCGAGACGGGCGCCAAGGAGCGCCGCGAGATCTTGGAGCGCTTCCGCGACGGCACCTACAGCCGGGTCGTCGCCGCCAACGTCCTCGACGAGGGAGTCGACGTGCCCGACGCGAACGTGGCGGTCCTGCTCTCCGGCTCGGGCAGCGAGCGCGAGTTCACCCAGCGGCTCGGCCGCGTGCTTCGCCCGAAGGAGGATGGCGGGCGGGCGACGCTGTACGAGCTCGTCAGCGCCGAGACCGCCGAGGAGCGGGTGGCGAGCCGGCGGCGATAAGCCGGAACGGTCGGGAGGGGATATTTAAATTCCTGTGAGCGGCTGGTACAATTTTTATGAAAGACGATGCGGCGGCGCGTGCCGACGAGCGCCCGATAGGGCGCGAGGAGCACGCGCGAGGGACGCGGCGACCGGAGCGAAGCGAAGGGAGCCGCGAGGCTGGGGAGGCGTGAGGTGCGGTTCGGGGGGACTCAAAGGGGCAGTCGCGAGGGCGGCGCAGGCGACGTAAGGACCGCAAGGAGGGAGCGGAGCGACCGACTGAGGACCGCAGCGAGCGTGCGCCGCCCTCGCGACTGGGGCTTTGGAGGTGGTCACCACGACTGCGCCGTCGGGTCCGTAACCTGAGAGAACCGCCCGCGATTAATCGTCGCCGTCGACGTCCAGCGAGCGCTTCTCGCCGAGCTCCTGTTCGAGGCTGCCGCGCTCCCAGCTCCGGACGGCGTCGCCCTCGACCTCGGCGCGGAGCTTCTCCTCTAAGAGGTTCACGGCGACGCTGTTGGCGCCCTCCGGAATGATCACGTCGGCGTGCTTCTTCGAGGGCTCGATGAACTGCTCGTGCATCGGCTTCACCGTCGAGAGGTACTGGTCGATGACGCCCTCTAGGTCGCGGCCGCGCTCGATCACGTCTCGCCGAATCCGACGGAGAATCCGCACGTCGGCGTCGGTCTCGACGAACAGCCGGAGGTCCATCATGTCGTTTATCTCCTCGTCGTACAGCGCTAAGATTCCCTCCAAGACGATCACGTCGGTCGGCTCGACGGTGACGCGCTCGTCTTTGCGGTTGTGGACCTCGAAGTCGTACTGGGGCATCTCGACGGACTGGCCCTCCAAGAGCGCCTCCAAGTGCTCCCTGAGCAGCTCCCACTCGAACGCCGAGGGGTGGTCGTAGTTGACCTCCTGACGCTCCTCGAACTCGAGGTGCGAGAGGTCCTCGTAGTAGTTGTCCAGCGGGATCCGGGTGACGCTGTCGCCGAGGTCGCGGGTGACGAGCCGGGAGACCGTCGTCTTCCCGGCGCCCGTCCCGCCCGCGATCCCGATCACGAACGAGGGAATGGCCATATCGCCGTTCGAACGCCGGAGGGTTTGAACGCTCCCTTTCCTCGCCGCGTGCGGTCCCCGTCACCGCTGCGCACGCACCGGGGGCCGCCGCGCGTCGCACGTCCGGCGACCTGCGTGTGAACCGATCGCAACTGTACGACCGGCGCGGATAAAACGCTACCGGGGGCACCTTTTAGCCGGTCGGAGCGGATCCGGGTCGTATGCGAACAGACACCACGGTTCGTGACGTGATGCACCGCGAGTTCCTCGGCGTCAGCGAGTCGGACTCGCTCCCGGACGCGGCCGCGCTGCTGGTCGACGAGGAGACGAACTGTCTGGTCGTCGTGCGCGGCGGCGAGCCGGTCGGACGCCTGGAGTCCCGCGACGCGCTCGACGCGCTGCTGGACGCGACGACCGCCGGATCGGACGACGGTCCGGCCCCTGCCGACCTCACCGTCGCCGACGTGATGGGCCCGCCGCTGCCGGCGGTGGCGCCCGACGACTCGCTGGCGGCGGTCGAGGAGCGCCTCGTCGCGGAGGGGGCGGACCGCGTCGTCGCGGTGGCGGACGGGGAGGCCGTCGGCGTCGTCACGGACGGCGACGCGCTCGCCGCGGGCGCGCCGCGGACGGGCACCGGCACCGAGGCCTTCGGCGAGGAGCCCGCGGCGGGCGAGCCCGGGCCCGACGGAGCGGTGCTGTCGACCGCGGCCGCCGCGGACACCGACGCGGAGCGGCGCGCCGAGGCGACGATGGACTCCGAGGCGGCGGAGCGTGCGGCGGTCGCGACGCGGGACGAGACCGCCGACACCGACGGCGGCGCCGACGCGACCGGCGGCGCGGACGGGGGATCGACCCAGGGCGTCTGCGAGAACTGCGGCGCGCTCGTCCCCGACCTCGTCACCGCGAACGGGCAGGCCGTCTGCCCGAACTGCCGCGAGATCTGAGCCCGCACCGAGGCGAGCGATCCGCCGGCCGGCAGCCTCAACACGCCGCGAGCCGAAGGCGTGCGCATGGGCGAGTCGGACGCGCGGGTCGAGCCGGCGACCGCCGACGACGTCGACGCCGTCACCGACATGTGGGTCTCGCTCGCGGCCGGCCAGCGGGAGCACGGCGCCACGCTCCGCGCCGAGGCGAACCGCGCGACCGTCCGCGAGTGGGTCGCACAGTCGGTCGTCACGGGCGAGCTGTTCGTCGCTCGCGCTCCGCCTCCCGGGGCGGAGACGGAGGGGGGAGGAGACGGAACATCCGATCCGGTCGGCTTCGTCGGCTTCTCGCTCGAACGCGGCGACTACGAGCGCGACGCCGTCCGCGGGACCGTCAGCAACCTCTACGTGGTCCCGGAGCGCCGCGGGGAGGGGATCGGCGCGGCGCTGCTCGACGCGGCGGAGCGCGAACTCGCCGAGGCGGGCGCCGAACACGTGGCACTGGAGGCGCTCGCCGACAACGACCGCGCCCGGGCGTTCTACGCGGCGCGGGGCTACGACCTCCACCGGGTCGAACTGACGAAGTCGCTGGGCGACGCCGAGGCCGAGTTGCCCGACTCCGAGGCCGAGTCGCATGACGGTGAGGGCGCGGATCCGACCGACGAAAGCGGCTGACCCCGGCCGGGTTCGCGGAAAGCGACACGCACTCATAGGAGGACCGAGTACGACCGCACGCGCCAGGGGAGCATGGGTGGTTCATGCACTCGACTTGTAATCGAGACTTCCGGGGTTCAAATCCCTGCCCTGGCTTCGACCCCGTCACGACCATCCGCGGGCATTTCTTAAGTAGCCCCGACGCACACGTCGGGTATGGACTCGTCGGATCGCGCGCTGCTCGGCGTGGCCGGGATCGTCGGCGCGCTCGTGGTCGCGATCGCGTTCGCGGGCGGCGTCCTCTTCGGCTTCGGGGAGTCGGCCGCGCGCCCGATCCGACTTCTCGCGGTCGAGCCCCTCACGTGGATCGTGATCGCCGCGCTGGTCGTCGCGGTCGTCGGGAACGCGTACATCGACTGACCGCGGGCGGGCGCACGGATCGCGACCGAAGTCCGCTGACTCACCGCACGACCGTGACCGGCACCGGCGACCGCTGGAACACCGTCTTCGCCACGTTGCCGACGAACAGGCGGTCGGCCAGCGACCCGCTGTGGGTGCCCAAGACGACCACGTCGAACTCCTCGGCCCGGTCGATTATCTGACGCGCGGGGCGGCCCGTCTCCACGGCCGTCTCGACGGTCGCGTCGTACTCGGCCGCGATCTCCCGCGCCCGTTCGAACACCGGCGCGGCGGCCTCGCGGACCCCGTCTTCGCCGTCGTCCGACAGCGCGATCCCCGCGGCCTGTCCCATCATCGGCGACGCGCCGCCGACCACTGTCAGCACGGTTATCTCGGCGTCGGGGTGTCCGTCGAGCGCGTACCGGAGCGCGCGCTCGGAGAGGTCTGAGCCGTCCATCGCCACGAGTACGCGCTCGATCATGCCGGCGGTACGCGCCGTCTCCTGATAAACCCAAGTGGTGATACGGGTCGGGCGGGCCGACCGGTCGCATCCTCACCCGTCGACGTCCTCGATGACCCGGACGAGGGCGTCGAGCGCCCGCTCTGCGGCGCCCCGCTTCACCGCGTCGCGGTCGCCGTCGAGGACGGCCCGCTCGGTTCGCACGAACGACTCCCCGGTGCCCCACGGCGCGGCGTGCGCGACGCCGAAGTAAACGAGCCCGACCGGTTTCTCGTCGGTCCCGCCCGTCGGTCCGGCGATGCCGGTCGTCGCGACCGCCCAGTCCGCGTCCGCCCGGTCGCGGGCGCCCGCCGCCATCTCGCGGACCACCGGCTCGCTCACGGCGCCGTGCGCGTCGAGCGACTCGCGTGAGACGCCGAGCAGCTCGCGCTTGGCGTCGTAGGTGTACGTCACGAAGCCGCGGTCGAAGTAGGCGCTCGCGCCCGGGGCGTCCGTCACTCGCGAGCCGACGAGGCCGCCCGTGAGCGACTCCGCGGTCGCGAGCGTCTCGTCGCGGTCGGCGAGGAGCGCGTTCAGGCGCTCGGCGGGGTCCGTCGCGTCGTCCATACGGGCCACTCCGAGCGAGGCGCCCCTGAGGTTTACGCCCCGGCGCGTCGAACGGCGACCGTGACCGACACCGACTGGGACGAGCGCTTCGCGTCGGGGGAGTACCCCCGGGCGCCGGAGCCGTCTCCCGTGCTTCGCGCATACGAGCCGTCGCTGCCCGGCGGTCGCGCGCTCGACGTCGCCGCCGGCACCGGCCGGAACGCGGTGTTCCTCGCGGACCGCGGCTACGACGTCGACGCGCTCGACGCCTCGGCGGCGGGGCTCCGGATCGTCCGCGAGCGCGCCGCCGAACGCGGCGTCGCCGACCGGATCGAGACGATAGCGGCGGACGCGACGACGCACGAACTCCCGGCGGAGGCGTACGACCTCGTCACGATGAGCTACTTCCACACCCTCGACCGCTTCGCCGACCTCGTCGCGTCGCTCTCGCCCGGCGGGTACCTCTTCGTCGAGGGCCACCTCCGCTCGGCGGAGCCGTCGCCGTCGGGGCCGAGCGACGACCGCTACCGCTTCGCGGCGAACGAACTGCTCCGCGCCGGACTCGGGCTGAGCGTGCGCTACTACGACGAGACGACGACGGAGCGCCCCGGCGACCGCCGCCGCGCGACGGCGCGGCTCTTGGCGCGGAAGTCGACCGGCGGCCGGCAGTCGTATCCGCCGCGACCCGACGCGCCCGCCCGATGGCCGGGGGACGAGCGCGACTCGGCGGGCGCAGACGACGCCGCGGGCGACTCCGCGGCCGCGGGCGAGAAGGGCCCGTGAGCGACGGCGACCCCGCGTCGCCCGCGGCCGCCCTCCGGTCGCTCGTGGCGCGCGCCGTCGACGTCGACCCCGAGCGCCTCGACGAGCGAGTCGACACCCTCGAACGCGGACGCGCATCTGCGGACGACGAGGCGACCGAGAGCGGACCGGCCGGCGAGGGCGCGGTCAGCGGCGACATCGGGACCCCCGCCGGGCGACTGGCCGCCCTCGTCGGCGAGTCCGAGAGCGTCGTCGCCGTCGTCCCGCGGTTCGAGGCCGACCTCGCCCGTCGGCTGAACGCGGCGCTGGCGGCGGGAGACGACGGGGGCGACGGCGCGACCGACACCGAACCCGACGCGGTCGCGCCGCGAGAGGCCCGCGTCGTGTTCACCGGCGCCGCGGCCGACCGACTCGCCGGAGCGACGGGGCCGGTAGTCCGGCGCGCGCTCGCCGACCGCGGCGTCGACGCGTACCGACACGACGGCGACTCGCCGGTCGCGGTGGCGCTCGGCGACGACCGCGCCGTCGTCGGACTGGTCGACGACGCGGGGGTCGCCGCGCTACTGTGGACGGACGACCCCGCGGTCCGCGAGTGGGCGGCCGCGACCTGCCGTCGCTACCTCGACGCGGCCGAACGGGTGACCGACGACTGAGCGGTCGGATCACACCGGACGGGTCGGTCCCCCGGTCCGCTTTTCAGGACCGGCGTCGAAGCACCGGCATGAAAGCGCTACTGCTGTTGGTGGCCGGAATCGGCGGACTGCTCGAAGCCGTCGCCCCGCGGCGCGCCGTCGCGCTGTGGACGCGCGCGCTCTACCGGAACGCCGGCGAGGCGGAGCCGCGCGAGTGGGTGTACGCGGCCGCGAAGGTCGAGGGAACGCTGGTGGCGGCCGGCGCGCTCGTGGGGCTGTTCCGCCTCGCGACCGCGGAGGACGACGGTGCGGACGGTGGCGACGACGTGACGGGCGGTGACGCGAACGGCAGCGACGCGGACGAAGCGTGAGCCGGTAGCCCGCCGGCGGCGCGGGTCGGGCTACCCGAACGTATATTTGACCGGTCGCGGTATGAGTTGTCATGTCGAGGCCAGCTTCGGACGCCCGGTCGGCGGACGCGTCGAGCCTCCGCGTGCTCCACGTCGACGACGACCCGGCCTACCTCGACCTGACCGCGACCTACCTCGAACGGATCGACGAGGCGTTCGCGGTGACCTCCGAGACCGACGTGGACGACGCCTTAGCGACGCTCGACCACGAGGCGATCGACTGCGTCGTCTCCGACTACGACATGCCGCAGGCCGACGGCCTGGAGCTCCTCCAGCGGGTCCGAGACCGCGGGATCGAGATCCCCTTCGTGCTGTTCACCGGGAAGGGGAGCGAGGAGATAGCGAGCGAGGCCATCTCGGCCGGCGCGACGGACTACATCCAGAAGCGCGGCGGGAACGACCAGTACGAGGTGCTGGCCAACCGGGTCCGCAACGCGGTCGACCAGCACCGGTCGCGGGTCGCGCTCGCCGAGAGCGAAGAGCGGCTCTCGCGGTTCATCGACCAGTCGCCGCTGGGGACGATCGAGTACGACGCCGACTTCCGGATCGTCCGGGCGAACCCCGCCGCGGAGGAGATCCTCGGCTACGACGAGTCGGAGCTCCTCGGCGGGACGTGGCTCCCGTTCGTCCCCGCGTCCGAGCGCCGACACGTCGCCGCGCTCGAACGCGACCTCCTCTCGGACAAGGGCGGGTACCAGAGCGTCAACGAGAACGTTCGCGGCGACGGCCAGCGGATCCGCTGCGCGTGGCACAACCAGGTGGTGACCGACGCCGACGGGGCGGTGATAGGCGTGTTCTCCCAGTTCGAGGACGTGACCGAGGAGACGGCGCGCAAACGCGAGATCGAACGGACGAACGCCGTGCTGTCGACCGCCCTCGACGCGCTCCCCGTGGGGATGCTCGTCGAGGACGCCGACAGGCGGGTGATACGCGTGAATCAGCGGCTCTTCGACCTGTTCGGCCTCGACGGCGACCCGGAGGACGCCACCGGGCTCGACTGCCGGGAGCTCGCCGCCGACCTGAGCGGGGAGTTCGCCGACCCGGGGGAGTTCGTCGCGCGGATCGAGCGCGTCGTCGACGCCGGGGTCCCGGTGAACGACGAGCGGCTGGCGCTCGCCGACGGGACGGCGCTGATCCGGACGTACCGACCGATCGACCTGCCGGGCGGCGACGGCCACCTCTGGGCCTACCGGCGGGCGAAACGGCCGGAGTGAGACGGCGGGCGGCGTCGGTCGACGCCAGCGTCCGGGCCGGGCTCAGTCGTTCGTGGAGTCGGCCTCGGCGCTCTCGAACGGCCGCTCCTCCTCGGGCCGGTCGCCGGTCAGCAGCACGTGGCAGTCGCGACACCGCGCCTCGTAGGACTCCTCCGCGCCGACGAGGATCGTCGGGTCGTCGGCGTGGGCGGGCTCGCCCTCGATGAGCCGCTGGTTCCGGGAGGCGGGCTCGCCGCAGACCGAGCAGATGGCCTGGAGCTTGTCGACGTACTCGGCGGTCGCCATGAGCTGCGGAACCGGGTCGAACGGCTCGCCGCGGAACGTCTGGTCGGTGCCGGAGACGATCACGCGGCTGCCGCGGTCCGCGAGCGCGTTACAGACCTCGACGAGCGCGTCCGAGAAGAAGTTCGCCTCGTCGATCGCGACGACCTCGGCCGGGTCGTCGTCGAGGATGTCGAGGGGGCCGTCGCCCTCGTTGTCGACGACCGTCGCCTCCCACTGGCGGCCCGTGTGGCTGCCGATCGTCGCCTCGCCGTAGCGGTCGTCAACCGCGGGCGTGTAGACGGCGACCGACTGCCCGGCGATCTCGGAGCGCCGGAGCCGGCGGAGCAGCTCCTCGGTCTTGCCCGAGAACATCGACCCGGAGATGACCTCGATCCAGCCGGATCGAGTGATGGCGTGCATACCGGATCGGGCCGGAGCCAGCGACAAAACCGTTTCTCTCCGGGCGCGCTTTACTCGCGGAGCCGGAGCTGGCCCGCCGTCGACGCGGCGTCAGACCGCGGTCGCGACGCCGACGGCGACGGCGGCGACGAGGACGTACGCCGCCGCGGAAGCGGCCCAGTCGCGCCGGATCGGGCCGAGCCGCTGGCGCGGGAGCCCCGGGGCGCGGGGGAGCGGGACGAGCGCGAAGAAGCCGACCATGAGGGCGAACTGCGCGACGCCGGCGACCGCGAGCGCGACGCCGACTCCGAGGCCGAGCGCCGCCTGAATCGCCGAGACGAGGCCGACGAACAGCAGCCCCGAACCGGCCCCGGCGACGTAGTGGACCCACGTCGCCAAGCGCTCGGGCGCGTCGTCGACGGGCGTGTCGGTGAGCACGCCCGCGGCGACCTTCGGCGCCGTCGTCCCCTCGGGCAGCCGCGCCATCACCGGGTCCATCGCGAGCGTCGCGGCGAGTCCGACTACCGGCCCGAGCGCGAGGCCGGCGAGCAGCGAGAGCGTCGTCATAGGATGGATCACGGGCGGGAACGGTTTCACTCCGTCGGCGAGGGAAGGCGGCGGGGGAAAGCGGCGGTGGAAGGAGGCGGGGAAAGCGGCGGGCGGACGGCGTTCGGGCGGGCGACTCAGTCCCCGCGCGGGACGACCGTCTCGCCGCCGATCACGACCCGCGAGACGTCGGCCTGTCCCGCGCGCCTGACGACGGCGCGGGCGAGGTCGCGCGCGCCGGCGAGGTTGTCCGAGTCGCCGTCGAGAACGAGGAGGTCGGCGTCGGCGCCGGGCTCGACCACGCCGCGGTTCAGCCCGGCTATCTCGGCGCCGTTGACCGTCGCCATCCGCAGCACTTCGCGGGCGGGGAGGTCGGCGAGCTTCGCCGCGAACTCCATCTCGCGGAACATCGACGGCGAGTCGGTCATCACGTTGTCGGTGCCGAGCGCGACGGTGGTGCGCTCCGCCAGCTCGCGGATCGGCGGCACGCCGACGTTCGTCACGAGGTTCGAGCGCGGGCAGACGACGACCGGGGTCCCGCGGTCGGCGAGGCGTTCGAGGTGGATCGGCTCGGCGTGGACCATGTGGACGAGGAAGTCGGGGTCGAGGTCCATCGCGGGGTTGACGTCTGCGGCGTCGCGCTCGCCGGCGTGGATCCCGAAGGGCTTGCCGGCGTCGCGCGCCGCCGCCCGGACCGCGTCGAAGTCGGCGTCGCGGGCGCCCGAGGCGCCGTACCCGTCGGCGACCGAGAGCACGTCGGGGTCGTCGCGGCCGAAGACGACGGCGTCGATCGCGCGGCCGCCGAACGAGACCCCCTCGCCGGCGAGCGCGTCCCGCAGGGCGCGCACGCCCTCGACGCCCCCTTCACGGAACTCCAGGAACGTGCCGGTGCCGGTCGACTCCATGTACCGGAGGGTGCGCGCCATCGCGGCGACCTTCTCCCCGCGGTCGGCCGCGCGGAGGAGCCGGTGTTTCAGCCCGTCCGGCGGCGCGACCAGTTCGTCGAGCGAGAGCCCCTCGCCCGCCTCCTTGGCGATCGAGTCGCCGATGTGGGTGTGGGCGTTGACGAACGCCGGGAGGATCACCGCGTCGCTCTCGACCGACGCCTCCTCGACCCGGACGATCTCGCCGTCGGCGACGACCACTCGGCCCTCTACCGGCTCGAAGTGGGGCCCGACCAGCGCCGTTCCCTCCAAGTGCATACCGGGGGTCGCCAGCCCGGGCATAAAACGTCACGGGTGCGGGTTCAGGGGCGGGTCGGTGTCGGTCTCGGCGTTCAGCAGCGCCTGAAACGGGTCGATCCACTCGTTCCGGGGCCGGCGGTTTTCCCGGTGCGCGTCGGTCACGGCGACACGTCGCCCGGCGGGCGGATACCCCTCACTCGAACTCGTCGAGCGTCGTCGGCATCGCGCCGCGCACCTCGGTCACGAGCCCGTCGGGGTCGAGGGCGAGGACATCAGCGGCCGCGCGACCGACGCGGTCGGTCGCCGGCTCGGGGGCGTACACGCCGAGGCGCCACTGGTTGCGCTGCGCGGTCCGGAGCGCGGAGACGAGCGGCGACTGGCGTTCGAGGCGTCGGATCTCCCCGTTGACGGTGACGCGCGCGGTGGACTCGCGCATCGTCGGCTCCGGGGGCACGTCGAGGATCACGTGGTCGCGGGCGACGCCCGCCTCCGCGGCGATCTCGCGTTCGAGGGCGGTCTCCGCGGCGTGGTCCGCCTCGTGGACGCGGTCGGGGACGTCGTCGTACTCGGCCCACACCGCCAGCTTGTAGAGGTCGCGCTCGTCGTACCGACGCGACAGCTCGGCGGTCGCGCGGCAGTCGCGGATCGCCGCGAGGAAGTCGTGGTCGTCCATCCGACGGAGCTCGGCGGCCGTCGTCGCGGTCGCGTCGAGGAGCTCGCTCGCGGCGCGGCGCAGCATCGCCTTCGAGATGCGCGCGACGTGGTGGGTGTAGACGACCGGGTTCATCAGCGCCCGGGCCAAAAGCAGGCTCTCGGCGGTCTGGACGTTCCCCTCGTCTAAGACGAGCTCCGGCCCGTCGCGGTCGGCCCCGCCCTCGTCGGCGATCTCGTCGCGCTCGACGAACGTCAGCTCGCGGACGAACCGCTCGGTGTCGATGGTGCCGTAGGGGACGCCGGTGTGGTAGGCGTCGCGCACGAGGTAGTCCATCCGGTCCACGTCGAGCTCCCCGGAGACGAGCCCGGCGTACGGCCCCTCGCCGGCGACGATCCCGGCGATCCGGTCCGGGTCGAGATCGTGGTCGCGCAGCACGTCGCCGACCGCGCCGGTCGCGAGCAGCTCGTCGACGTCGTCGTGGTACTTCCCGGTCCGGCGGTGCGTGAGCGATTCGAGGTTGTGGCTGAACGGCCCGTGCCCCACGTCGTGGAGCATCGCCGCTGCCTCGATGCGGTCGGCGCGGGTCCCCTCGATCCCGAGGTGGTCGAGCGCGCGGCTCGCGAGGTGGTAGACGCCGAGGCTGTGCTCGAACCGCGTGTGGTTCGCGGAGGGGTAGACGAGCTGGACCGTCCCGAGCTGTTTGACGTGCCGGAGCCGCTGGACTGCGGGCGTGTCGACGAGGTCCGCGGCGACACCGTCGATCTCGATGTGGTCGTGGACGGTGTCCTTGACCGTGATCATGCGTTCGCCTTCGACGGCCTCCGATAAAAGGCTGTGAGTCTCCGCGACGCCGTCGCGCCCTCGCCGGACCCGGTTTCGGTGGCCGCGAATCCGTGGCGCGATTTATTACCCGACCGCGTGAACCGTCGCGTATGTACGACGTGTTAGTCGCGGTCGGACTCGACGACGAGCAGCGGACGCGCGCACAGGCCGAGGCCATCGTCGGGCTTCCGGGCGCCCCCGACGATGTGACCGCACACCTCTGTCACGTCTTCCAGGACAACCCGGAGGGCGCCTCGGTCCACCAGCTCGGGACCGTGCGACGCGCCCGAGAGACCCTCGAAGCCGCCGGCGTCAACTGCGTCCACTACGAGGCCAGCGGCGACCCGAGCGAGGAGCTCCTCGCGGCCGCGGACGACGTCGACGCCGACCTCATCTGCGTGTCGGGCCGGAAGCGGAGCCCGGCCGGGAAGGCCGTCTTCGGCAGCACGACGCAGGCGCTGGTGTTGAACGCGGACCGGCCGGTGTTGGCGGTCCCGGGCCCGGACGGGGAGTGAGGCCGCGGCGGGCGCCGTCGGGAGGGCGTTCCGGCCGTGGCACGCCCGGCGGTCAGGCGGAGGGCCGTCCAGCGGCCCGGAGCCCGAGCACGTCCCGCGCCGCGTCGGCGACCGGCTCAACGCGCTCGGCCGGGCAGTAGACGCCGAGCGTCCAGCGGCGGCGCTCGGCGGCGCGGAGCCCGGCGACGAGTTCGGAGGCGTCCTCCAGCCGCTGCGGGACGCCGTCGACGACGACGGCGGAGCCGGACTCCTTGAGGGCCGGCCGGGAGGGGATGTCGACTATCACCGCGTCGCGGTCGATCCCGACGGCGTCGGCGATCTCGCGCTCGGCCGCCCGCTCCTCGGCGCGGCCGGCGTCGACCGTCCCCGCGGGCACCTCGTCGATCCCCGCCCAGACAGCGCGCTTGTAGAGGTCGCGGCGCTCGATGCGCTCGCCGAGCGCCGGCACCCGGTCGCGGAGCTCGACGAGGAGGTCGTGGTCCGCCATCCGGCGGAACGCCCCCAACTCGGTACCCGTGCGGTCGAGGTACCGCTCGCAGGCGCGCTCCAGCATCGCGCCGGCGACCCGGGAGACGTGGTGGCGGTAGACGACGGCGTTCATCAGCGACCGCGCGACGAGCAGGCTCTCGGCGGTGGCAACGTTCCCCTCGGCCAAGACGAGGTCGGCGGACTCGCCGGGGCCGTCGCCGCCGATCAGCCGGAGCTCGGTGACGAGCCGCCCGGTGTCGACGGTGCCGTACGGGACCCCTGTGTGGTGGGCGTCGCGCACGAGGTAGTCCATCCGGTCCACGTCGAGCTCCCCGGAAACGAGGGGGCCGAGCGCGCCCTCGCCGTCGATCAGCGCGGCGACGCGCTCGGGGTCGAGCCCGTTCCGTTCGAGGACCCGGCAGACCTCGCGGTCCGCGTCGGTGAGCAGCCACGCGACGTCGTCGTGGTCGCGGCCGGTCGCGCGCCGAATGATGCCCTCGGTCTGGTGGCCGTACGGCCCGTGCCCCACGTCGTGGAGCAGCGCCGCCGCGCGGACGTGCGCCGCGGTGTCGGCGTCGAGGTCGAACCCCTCGACCGCGCGGCGCGCGAGGTGGTAGACGCCGAGGCTGTGCTCGAACCGCGTGTGGTTCGCGGAGGGGTAGACGAGCCGGACCGTGGACAGCTGTTTGATGTGTCGCAGCCGCTGGAACGCCGGCGTGTCCACGAGGTCGGTCGCGAGGTCGCCGAGCCTGACGTGGCCGTGAACGCTGTCCTTGATGGCCTTCATGCCCGTCGCCTCGCGTCCCGCGCGGTCCGCGAGCTCGACCCGGCGCCGGGGGAGACGGCGCGGGTCACTCGTCGACGACGTCGATCCCGAACCGCTCTTCGAGCGCCCGCACGACCGACCCGCCCACGTTGGCGGTCGCGGCGCGCCCGTCCTCGACCGCGAGCAGGTCGTCCTCGTCGACCTCCAGCTCGGCGGCGACCTCCTCGACGGTCAGCCCGGCGTCCTGCCGCGCCTCGGTGACCACGTCGCCGTAGCCGGAGACGAGGTACGGGAGGCGGTCGGACTCGTAGCTCGTCCCCTCCTCCTCCCAGCGCTTCGAGTCGCCGGCGGCGGAGTCGTACATCTTCGCCTGCTTGCGGGCGAGCTCCTTCTTCCGGCTCTCGGTCGCGCCCGAGCCGGAGCCGCCGCCGGCGCCCCCGGGGCTGCCGCCGGCGCTCCCGCCGCGCGACCCGCCGCTGGGCGCGTTCCCGGCGTCGTCGTGGGGGCGGCAGTTCGAACACACGAGCAGCTTCGCGCCGGCGACAGTCGCCTTCCGGAGGTCCGCGGTCTCGCGGCCGCAGAGCTCGCACGCGTCGCCGTCGTCGCCGCCGCCGCCGCCGCCCGTCGAATACTTCGGCATACCCGGTGTAGTGGTCCGGACCGTTAAAAAGTCGTGGAGGGCGAGGGCCGCCGCCGGGCCGTCGGACCGGCGATCGGCGCCAGCGAGTCCGGCGCCGTTCGAGGCTCACGACCCGAGGTACCCCCACGCCTGGAGGCGGTCGCTCTCGGTTTCGACGTAGTACTTCACGCCGTGGCCCTCGGGGTGAACCTGCCGGGGCAGGTCGGTTATGAGCGCCGCGTCGGCCGAGACGAAGAGGAAGTTGGCGGTACCCGTGCGGGGCGGTCGTCCCCGACCGAATTGAGTGTGTGCCCGCGAGCGTTCGGGAGTCCCGAGGCGGCGGCGAGCCGGCGGGAACCGCCCGCTTCGGCGGGGGTGGTTGAAACGTTAACGCCCGGATTGATGGGGGACCGCGTGGTGGTTCCTGCTATGCCAAGCGTGACACGGGACAGCGTGGCGATCGACTACGCCGTCGACGGGGACCCAGACGGACCGACCGTGCTGCTGTTGGAAGGCCTCGGGTACGGCCGGTGGATGTGGCGGTGGCTCGCCGAGGCGTTGGCGGACGACTACGAGGTGCTCCGTCCGGACAACCGCGGCACCGGGGACTCCGACGTGCCCGAGGGACCGTACACGGTCGCCGAGATGGCGGCCGACGCGGCCGCGGTCCTCGACGACCGCGGCGTCGACGCGGCCCACGTCTGCGGCGCGTCGATGGGCGGGATGATCGCGCAGGAGCTGGCGCTCGCCGACGACCGGGTCGCGTCGCTGACGCTGCTGTGCACGTCGCCCGGCGGCGACGAGGCGACGCCGACGCCGCCGGCGGTCCAAGAGCACATCTTCTCGGTGGCCGAGGACGCCGACCCCCGCGAGCGGATTCGCTACCTGATGGAGCCGGCCGTCTCGGACGGATTCTACGATCGCGAGCCCGAGCTCGTCGACCGGATCGTCGACTGGCGGCTCGCGGGCGACGCGACGCCGACGGGCCGGGAGGCGCAGGCGGCCGCGGTGGCGGCGTTCGACGCGAGCGACCGGCTCGGCGACCTGTCCGTGCCGACGCTCGTCCTCCACGGGACCGCGGACCGGGTCCTCCCGGTCGAGAACGCCGACCTCCTGGCGGAGCTGCTCCCGCACGCCGAGGTCGAGCGGTTCGAGGGCGGGCCGCACCTCTTCTTCGTCGAGGAGCGCGAGCGCGTCAACGAGCGAGTCCGGTCGTTCCTCGGTGAGGTCGCCTGAGATGGCGACCGGAGACGACCCGCGGGGCGAGGACCGCGCGGAGGGGACCGGCGCCGACCCGCGACCGCACCCGCACGGCGACCGGGCGTACGAGTGGGTCGGCTCGCTGTCGGCGCGGCGCGCGCGGCTCTCGCCGGACCGCGTCGCCGTCACCGACACGGCCGCGAACGCCGAGTACACGTACGCCGAGCTGGACGAGCGCGCCAACCGCACCGCGCGGTTCCTCCGCGGGGTCGGCGTCGAGGCGGGCGACCGCGTCGCCGTCGTCTCGCGGAACCGCGTCGAGCTGGTCGACCTGTTCTTCGCGACTGGCAAGACCGGCGCCGTCCTCGCGCCGCTCTCGCACCGGCTCGCGGAGCGCGACCTCTCGGCGGTGTTGGGGACGGTCGACCCCGAACTCCTCCTCGTGGAGACGCCGTTCGAGGGCGACGTCATCGACGCCTTGGAGCGCGCCGACGTCGAGCCGACCGTCCGCTCGATACCGACCGACGGCGACGACGCGTGGCGGTCGTACACGCGGGACCTGCCCGTCGACGGCTCTCCCGTCGAGACTGCCGACGTCTCACTCGCGGATCCCCACCTCTTCTTACACACCGGCGGCTCGACCGGGACGCCGAAGGAGACGGTGATCAGCCACGGCGCGATGCGCTGGAACGCGTTCAACACGATCACGGCGTGGGGGCTCCGCGAGGACGACGTTACGCCGATGGTGTTCCCGATGTTCCACACCGGCGGCTGGAACGTGCTCACGGTCCCCTTCTTCCAGATGGGCGGGCGGATCCTGCTGAGTCCGGAGGTCGACCCCGGGCGCGTGCTGCGGGACGTGGAGCGCGAGTCGGCGACGACGCTGGTCGCGGTGCCGGCCGTGTTGCGGATGATGGCCCGCCACGACGAGTTCGGAGACACCGACCTCTCCTCGCTCCGCTTCGTGAAGAGCGGCGGCGGCCCCTGTCGGGAGAGCGTCATCGCGGCGTGGCGCGACCGCGGCGTCGAGATATCGCAGGGGTACGGGCTCACCGAGTGCGGGCCGAACAACTTCGCGATGCCAGACGGGTTCCCGCAGGAGAAGACCGCCAGCGTGGGCGTGCCGGCGCTCGCGGTCGACGCGCGCGTCGTCGACGAGGACGGACCCGTCCCCGACGGGACGGTCGGGGAACTCGAACTGGCCGGTCCGGCCGCGGCCGACCGCTACTGGAACGAGCCCGCGGAGACGGCCGAGACGTTCGGCGACTGGGTGTCGACCGGCGACCTCGCGCGCGTCGACGAGGACGGCTACTACCACATCGAGGGGCGCAAGAAGAACATGTTCGTCTCCGGCGGCGAGAACGTCTATCCGCCCCGCGTTGAGGACGCGCTCACCGACCACCCGGGGATCGAGGAGGCGGTCGTGATCGGCGTCCCGAGCGAGCGGTGGGGGACGGTCGGGAAGGCGATTCTCGTCGGCGACGAGTCGCTCACGCTCGGCGACGTGGAGTCGCACCTCGCCTCGCGCGTCGCCCGGTACGCGGTGCCGAAGGAGCTGGCCTTCGTCGACGAGATGCCGACATCGGGGCCGTCGAAGATCGACCGCGCGGCGCTGAAAGAGCGGTTCGGCGAGTAGGCGAGGCAGAGAGATCGGGTCGGCGCGCAGCTATCGGACGGAGACACCTCCGATCGCCGCGCAACTCACAGGAACAACCATTATATACGCGGGGAATAAGGACGGGGCATGCTCGACGTCACGATGGATATGGAGCAGTTCGACTGCCCGTTCATCGACACCTCCGCCGACCACGACGTCTCCTTCTCGGCCATGCACTGGCAGTTGGACACGGCGGCGGAGCAGTTGGAGACGCGGCTGCTCGTCGAGTCGCCGGACCGCTACGAGCTCGGCGAGGGGCTCTCGGCGCTCCGCGACCACGAGAACATGGCCGAGTACCGCCTGTTCTCGAAGGAGGACGGAACCGCGATCATCCGGACCGTCATCGAGGAGACGAACGCGATGTCGACGATAACGGACCACGGCGGCTACATCACCGGCCCGTTCCTCATCGAGGACGGCTCCGAGCAGTGGCAGGTCGGCTTCGACGACGAGGCGACGACCGAGGCGGCGCTCCACGACTTGGAGAAGGGCAACGAGTTCGTCGTGGAGGACCGCACGGAGCTCTCGATGGAGGCGCTGTTCGACACGATGCGGAACGCGAACGCGGCCTCGACGATGCTGGAGGCGTGTCGGGACCTGACCGACGTCGAGCGCGAGACCATCGAGTCGGCCGCCGACGCCGGCTACTTCGAGTCGCCCCGCGAGGCGACGCTGTCGACGCTCGCCGACGAGTTCGACGTCTCGACCGCGGCCGTCTCGAAGAACATGCGCCGCGGCGAGAAGAAGCTGCTCCGCAGCGTCGTCGCCGCGCTCGACCGACTGGAGTAGCGACCGTAGCGACCCGTCGAGGCGAGCGGTCGGCGGGGGCGACCGTCCGGTCTCCGTTCAAAAACCTCCGTTTCAGTCCGGTTTCCCGGCGTTGCCCGTCGAATCCGAGAGGACTGTTAACATCTTAACTCGGCCCTTGATAATGGTGGTCGTCCTCGGGTAGTGTATGCGAGACGAACACACACGGCGATCGTACCTGCGAGGAACCGGCGCCGCGGTCGGCGCGGCGGGACTGACCGGCCTGGCCGGCTGTTCCGGGGGCGGAGACGGCGGGGACGGGTCGGACGGCGAGGACGGGTCGGACGGCGGGGACGGCTCCGGCGGCAGCGGCGGGGACGGCGCCGGCGGCGGGGACCTCTCCGGCGAGACGGTCCGGATCGGCGCGCTCCAGCCGACCTCCGGCGACCTCCAGTACTACGGGCAGATCAGCCTCCGCGGGTTCTACTCCGGGCTGGCGTACAAGCACGACCTCGACCCGATCCAGGAGGCGACGCCGGGGACGTACACCGTCGATCCCGACGGTGGCCCCACCTACGAGATAATCGTCGAGGACACCGGGTTCAGCCCGGACACGGCCCAGAGCGTCGCGACCGACCTCGTCTTGGACGAAGAGGTCGACATCCTGTTCGGGGGCACCTCCTCCGACAGCGCGCGTCGGCTCATCGACACCGTCGTCGACGAGACGGACGTGCCCTACCTGATCGGGCCCGCGGCCGACGCCGGCATCACCGTGAGCGACGAGTTCTGTCACCCGCTCGCGTTCCGCGCGAGCGAGCACACCGCGATGGACGCGCGGGCCGGGGGGACGTACGTGGCGGAGAACTTCGACATCGACACGGTCGCCGTGTTCGCGTCCGACAACGCGTTTGGGCAGAGCGTCGCGAGCAACTACACGCAGGTCTTGGAGAGCCAAGGGGTCGACGTGCTGGAGCCGCGGTTCGTCGAGGTCGGCTACTCCGAGTTCGACGGCCTCTTCGAGCAGGCGGTCTCGGACGGCGCGTCGGGCGTCGTCGGCGGCTTCACGGCGTCGACGCTGCCGCAGTTCCTCACCTCGGCCATCTCCTACGACGTCCAGGTGTTCGGCGGGTTCGCGGCCCTGCTGACGACGCAACTCATCGGCGGTACCATCGAGTCGGCGCTGGGCGAGGACTTCACCGCGCAGGACGTCAAAGACGCCGGGCTCGGACCGTTCACCAGCCGGTACCACTGGAACCAGTACGACAACTCGATCAACGAGCAGTTCCGGCAGATGCACGTCGACGCGTACGGCATCGTTCCCGACCTGTTCAGCTCCGGCACTTTCACCGCGGCCTCGGCGCTCTCGCAGGCCGTCTCGGAGGCCGGCTCCACCGACGGCGCCGACATCGCCGACGCGCTGCGCGGGATGACCGTCACGGACACGCCGAAGGGCGAGAACGGGTACACGTTCCAGGAGCACAACAACCAGGCGGCCTCGCAGATGACGGTCGCGTGGCCGGTCCCGACCAGCGACGAGTACGCCGGCACCTGGGACGCGCCCATCATGCCGGGCGAGCCGCTCGAACGCCTCGACGCCGAGGACGTGATGGTCCCCGAATCGGACGCCAGCTGCTCGCTGTAATGCTGCTGGAGACCGAGGGGCTCACGAAGCGCTTCGGCGGCATCACCGCCGTCGACGGCGTCGACTTCGCGCTGGAGGCCGGCGAGCTCTGCTCGATCATCGGCCCGAACGGCGCGGGGAAGACGACGTTCTTCAATCTGCTCACGGGCGTGTTGGAGCCCTCCGACGGACGCATCCGCTTCGACCCGCCGGGCGGCGCCGCGGGGACGGACGGAAGCGGTTCGGCGCTCGACATCACCGCGGCCTCGCCGGACGAGACGGCGCTCGCGGGGATCCACCGGTCGTACCAGATCACGAACCTGTTCCCGACGCTGACGGTGTTGGAGAACGTCCGCGTCGCCGCGCAGGCGAGCCGCGGAAACGACTCCTGGAAGCTGTGGCGCAACGTGGCCGACTTCGAGGAACACTACGCCGAGGCGACCGCGATCCTCGAACGGATCGGGCTGGCGGCCGAGGCGGAGACCGTCACGGAGAACCTGAGCCACGGCGAGAAGCGCAGCCTGGAAATCGGCGTCGCGCTCGCCGGCGACCCCGACCTCCTGCTGCTCGACGAGCCGACCGCCGGCGTGTCGAGCGAGGGCGTCGACGAGGTCGTCGGGCTGATCGAGGACGTGGCGGAGGACCACTCGGTGATGCTCATCGAACACAACATGGAGGTGGTGATGGACATCTCCGACCGGATCGCCGTCCTCCACCGCGGCGAGCTCATCGCCGACGGTCCACCCGAAGACGTGCGCGGTGACCCGGCCGTTCAGGAGGCGTACCTCGGCGGGTACGGCCGCGAGGGGGCCGGAGACGACTCGGCGGCCGGCGAGGGGACCGGCGACGACACCGAGGAGAGCGACGGCACCGCCGACCGCGACGGCGACGCCGCGGCCGACGGCGGTCGCCGCGCGAGCGCCGGGGGTGAGCCGCGGTGACGACCCTCGAACTCGACGGCGTCCACACGTACTACGGCGAGAGCCACATCCTCCAGGGGCTCTCGCTGTCGGTCGAGGAGGGCGAGATCGTCGCGCTGGTCGGGCGCAACGGCGTCGGGAAGACGACGACGCTCCGCACCGCGCTCGGGCTGACGCCGCCCCGCGAGGGGACGGTCCGGTTCGACGGAACGGACGTGACGGGGATGGAGCCCCACGAGATCGCCGCCCGGGGAATGGGCTGGGTCCCGGAGGAGCGGCGCGTGTTCTCGCATCTCACTGTCGAGGAGAACCTCCGCGTCGCCGCGCACTCGGCGGCCGACCCGGGCGCTCGGATCGCGGAGGCCTACGAGCTGTTCCCGGCGCTCGACCGCTTCGCCGACAAGGAGGCGGGCGACCTCAGCGGCGGGCAACAGCAGATGCTCGCCATCGCCCGCGGCATGGTCGGCGACAACGATCTGCTGCTCGTCGACGAGCCGAGCGAGGGGCTCGCGCCCCAGATCGTCGAGGACGTCGTCGAGGCGCTCCGCGCGGCTTCCGCCGACACGACGATGGTGCTCGTCGAACAGAACTTCCGGCTGGCGATGGACCTGGCCGACCGGTTCTACCTCGTCGACCACGGCGTCGTCGTCGAGGAGGGCGAGACCGCCGGCGTCACGAGCGACGACGAGCGAATCCGGAGGTACCTCACCGCATGACCCCCGGAACGCTCGCGGCGGCGCTCTCGCAGTTCGCGCCGCTGCTCGACCCGGGCGCGCTGCTCGCGACGGGCGGCGCGGTCGACGGCCTCCAGACGGCCGCCCGCGTGCTCGCCGAGGGGATCGGCAAGGGCGCGGTGTACTTCACCATCGCGGTCGGGCTGACCCTGGTCTTCGGGCTGATGGGCGTCCTCAACTTCGCGCACGGCGCGGTCGCGATGGTCGGCGCGTACCTCGGCGGCCTCGTGCTCGTGCTCGTCGTCGGCGCGAACACCGGGACGCTCGCGACGATACTCGTCTTCTTCGTCGCGCTGGCGCTGGTGTTCGCGGTCACGACCGCCGCCGGCAGCGCGATGGAGGTCGCGCTGATCCGACCGATCTACGACCGCACGCCCACCTACCAGATCCTGTTGACCTTCGGCGTCTCGCTCATCATCGAGGAGCTGGCCCGGATCGTCTTAACGCTCCGCGGGATCCAGCCGGACCCGCAGTGGCAGGCGCCGATGGCCACCGCCCCGGACGTGCTCTTGGGCCGGACCCAGCTGTTCGGCGTCGGCGTCAGGCGGCTGTACCTCTTCGAGATCGCGATCGGCGCGGTCGTCGCGGTCGCGGTGTGGGCGTTCCTGACGAAGACGCTGTACGGGCTCTACATCCGCGCCGGCAGCGAGGACACCGAGATGGTCCAGGCGCTCGGCATCGACGTGCGGCAGGCGTTCACCGTCGTGTTCGGCGTCGGCACCGGGCTCGCCGCGGTCGGCGGCGTGCTGCTGATGTGGGACCCGATCTGGGGCCCCAGCGTCCTCCTGAGCATCGACGTGCTGCTGTACGCGTTCGTCGTCGTCATCATCGGCGGGCTGGGGAGCTTCACGGGGACGCTCGTCGCCGCGGGCATCGTCGGCGTCGCCGACTCGGTGACGACGTGGCTGTTCACCACCGGGATCGTGACCTTCCCCGGCCTCTCCGAGGTGACCATCTTCCTCCTGCTCGTGGTGATGCTCATTATCCGCCCGCAGGGGCTCTACGGCGTCGAGGAGGTGGGGGGCCATTAGCGACCCCGACCCCTCCGCCGACGCGGACGCGCCCGTCGACGCGGACGCACCGACAGAATCGGACGCGCCCGTCGACGAGACGGACCCGATTCCGCCGTCGACCGCGACCGGCGGCCTTCGCGCGTACCTGCGCGACCACGTCGTCCACGCGGCCGTGATCGTCGGGTTCCTGCTGTACCCGCTGGCCTACGAGGCGCTGCTCGCGACGCCGGCGGCCCCGTTCGCCGAGGCGTTCCTCCCCGCGATCACGTTCATGGTCGTGGTGCTGTACATGGGCCTGTTCGCGATGAGCTTCGACTTCGTCAGCGGCTACACCGGTTACCTCTCGTTCGGCCACGCGGCCTTCTACGGCACGGGCGCGTACTTCGTCGTCCTCGCCGCGAACGGACAGGTCCCGGGCGTTCCCGAGGGTACCCCGTTCATGATCACGCTCCTCTTGGGCGCCGCGCTGGCCGGCCTGCTCGCGCTCGTCATCGGGTCGGTGTCGTTCCGGCTCACGGGCGTCTACTTCGCGATGATCACGCTCGGGTTCGCGCAGGTGATCTACGAGCTGATCCGCTCGTGGGGATACGTCTCGACGAACCCGACCGAGGGCGCGACGGTGAGCGGCGACGCGCTCGCGATCGGCGTCCCGTTCGTCGACGCGCTGAGCCTCGACGTGGGGCGGCTCACGGGCGAGAGCTTCGAGAACCTGCTCGGGCTCGGGCTCGACCTCTCGGCGACGGTGGTCTCGTACTACGCGCTCGGGATCGTCGTCGTCGTCTGCTACTTCGCGATGCAGCGGATCCTCCACTCGCCGTTCGGGCGCGTAATGATCGCGATCCGCGAGAACGAGGAGCGGGCCCGCGCCGTCGGCTACGCGACCTATCGGTTCAAGCTGGCCGCGTTCGCCGTCAGCGGCTTCTTCGGGGCTATCGCGGGCGGGATCTTCGCCGCCTACTCGCGGTCGGTCGCGCCCGACGGGACGTTCTACTTCCTCGTCACCGCCGACGCGCTGATCACGACGATCGTCGGCGGGTTCGGCACCCTCGCCGGCCCGGTGTACGGGACCCTGTTCAACCAGGGGTTAGAGGACGTCCTCTCGACCGAGAGCGGCGGGATCGCGACGCTGCTCCGCGAGGGGCTCCCGGAGAGCGTCCTCCAGGCCGACCTCTTCGGGATCAGCCTGGAGCTGTTCGTCAACACCGCGGTCGACGGGCGCGCCCCGCTGTACCTCGGGATCGTCTTCGTGCTGTTCGTGCTGTTCGTCCCGAACGGCATCCTCGGCACCCTGCGCGACCGGCTCGGCGGCACCGTCGGGAAGCGGCTCCCGGACCACCTGCGGCGCTACCTCCGGTAGCGTCGCGGGCCCGCGGCTCCGCGGACGCCGCGGCACGCGCCGACGCGCGCGCTCGCCGCGACCGGCCGCGACTCTCACACGACACATGATCGAACCCACGCGACACGACGGAACGGACCGGACGGAGCGCGACGAGACGGACCGAACGCGGCACGGAGGAGACGCATGACGGTCGGGATCACCGGACTCGGGACCTACGTCCCCGACGAGACCGTTACCGGCGAAGCGATCGCCGCCGAGAGCGGCATCCCGGAGGAGGTCGTCGTCGAGAAGATGGGCGTCCGCGAGAAGCGCGTCTGTCCGCCCGACGGCGACCACGCGACCGACATGTCGGTGAAGGCGGCCGAGGCCGCGCTGGCGGACGCGGGCGTGGACCCGACCGACCTCGACGTCGTCGTCTACCACGGCTCGGAGTACAAGGACCACGTCGTCTGGTCGGCGGCGGCGTCGATCACCGACCGGATCGGGGCGACGAACGCGTACGCGACCGAGAGCTACACGCTGTGTGCGGGCGCACCGATCGCGCTCCGACAGGTGACCGCGCAGCTGGAGGCGGAACCGATCGACGCGGCGCTGCTCGTCGCCGCCAGCCGCGAGGAGGACCTCGTCGACTACGGCAACGAGGACAGCTCCTTCATGTTCAACTTCGGCAGCGGCGCGAGCGCGCTCGTCGTCGAGGCGGGCGACGACGGCGACGGATCCGACGCGGCGACCGACGACGACCCGTTCGGCGGTCGCGCCCGGGCGACCGTCCGCGCCAGCGCGGCCGAGACCGACGGCTCGTTCGCCGACGACGTGGTGATGCCGGCGGGCGGGTCGAAGCGCCCGCCGAGCGAGGAGACCGTCCGCGAGGGGCTCCACGCTCTCGACGTGCCCGACCCCGAGGGCATGAAAGAGCGGCTCGGTCCGGTGTCGCTGCCGGCGTACCTCTCCGTCGCCGACACGGCCCTGGAGCGGTCGGGGTTCGAGCGCGGCGACCTCGATTACGTCGCGCTGACGCACATGAAGCGGTCGTTCCACGAGCGCGTCCTCGACGAGCTCGGGCTCGACCCCGCGAGCGACGGCTACTACCTCGACGAGTACGGCCACGTCCAGAGCGTCGATCAGGCGCTCGCGCTGGAGGCCGGCGTCGAGACGGGCCGGCTCGAACCGGGCGACCTCGTCTGCCTGCTCGCGGCCGGCACCGGCTACACCTGGTCGGCGACCGTGCTCCGGTGGCAGGGGTAACCGACCGGCCGCCGCGGCGGCTCGCTACTCGTCGCTGTGCGGCACCGACAGCACTACCGCCTCCCCGGAGAGGACGCGCTCGTCGCGCTCGGGGACGGTCGCGGTCGTCTCGACCGCGAGGCGGTCGCCGCCGAGGTCGTCGATGACGCTGACGCTCGCCGCGACCGTGTCGCCGGGGAACACCGGCTTCTCGAACGACAGCTCCTGCGAGAGGTAGACGATGTCGCCGGAGAGCCCCGCGAGCGCGCCGGAGACGACTGCGGCCGAGATAATTCCGTGCGCGACGCGGCCGCCGAACATCGTCTCGGCGGCGTACTCGTCGTCGAGGTGGATCGGATTCTCGTCGCCCGAGAGCTCCGCGAACGCCTCGATCGTCTCCTCGGTCACCGTTACCTCGTTGGTCGCCGTCTCGCCGACCGTCGCGACTGGCATACCGATCGGTCTCGCCGGCGGGGCCTCAATCCCGTGGTTCAGCCTCGAACCCCGCGTCGGGCCGGGGACGCGTGGACGTGTCCGCGGTGGATCCCTAGTCCGGCTCAGTCGTCCGTCGGCGCGCCGACCACGTCGGCGTCGGTCGGGTTCGCGCCGCCGTACTCGGCGACCAGCTCGTCCAGCCGCTCGGGGTCGTCGGCGTGCGCGAGCGGCTCGCTGGCGGTCTCGCAGGTTGCGTCGACCCCGAGGCGCTCGCAGACGCGGTCGGCGGTCGTCTCGGCCATCTGCCGGTAGGTGGTCAGCTTGCCTCCGACGACGCTGTAGAGGCCGGCGGCGCCGTCGCGCTCGTGGTCGAGCAGCGTGAACCCGCGGGAGATCCCGCGGCGGTCAGAGCCCGTCTCGTCGGGCGCGTAGAGGGGGCGGACGCCCCACCAGGTCCGAACGGTCGGCGCGTCGGCGACCGCGGGGAGCATCGCGGCGCACTCCTCGACGGAGCGCTCGATTTCCCACTCGGCGGTCTCGTAGTCGTCCGGGTCGGAGACGGGGACGCTCGTCGTCCCCAGCACGACCTCGCCGTCGTGGGGCACGACGATGTCGCCGTCGTCGGGGTCCCGACACCGGTTCAATACGGGATCGAGCCCGTCGTACTCCACGGAAACCATCACGCCGCGGCTCGGCGCCATCCCGACCTCGACGCCGGCCATCTCCGCGATCGAGTCCGCCCACGCGCCGGTGGCGTTGACGACGACCTCGGGCGAGAGCGTCGCGTCGACCGCGCCGCCGACGCGGACCGACTCGACCGCGCCGTCGCTGACCGTCACGTCCTCGACGGGCGCGTTCGGGCGGACGGTCGCCCCGTGCCGCTCGGCGTCGGCGGCGTTGGCGGCAACCAGTCGCGACGGGTAGATGACGCCGTCGGGGACGCGGAACGCCTCCTCGACCGCCCCCGCGAGGCCCGGAACCGCCTCGCGGGCGGCGTCGCCGTCCAGCCGCTCGGTCTCGATACCGATCTCCTCGCAGGCGGCGATTTTCTCTTCCAGATAGTCCGAGTCGTCGCCGGCGAGGCGGACGAACAGGCCGCCGGTGTCGCGGACGCAGGCCCCGGCGATCGACCGGAGCGTCCGGTTCTCCTCGATGCACTCGCGGGCGCCCTCGGCGTCGGCCTCGGCGTACCGGGCCCCGCTGTGGAGGAGGCCGTGCGAGCGCCCGGAGGTGCCGCCGCCGAGCCCGCCGCGGTCGACGAGCGCGGCGTCGACGCCGCGCCCCGCGAGGTCGCGGGCGATCCCCGTCCCCGTCGCGCCGCCGCCGATCACGAGGACCGTCGGATCGTCGCTCACGCGGCGCTCACCCCGTTCGGATCCGCGCCACGGTCCGCCGCGAGACGCCCTCGGCTCGGATGGCTGTCGATCACGATATCGATACGGCTCGCGGCCACTTGAGGCCTCCGCCGAAACGGCGTGATACCGTGCCTACGGGGCCATGCCGCCGAAAAACAGAACGTCGGTCCGCCGCCGCTCAGCGGGAGGCCCGCCCGTCCGCGGGACAGGTGCTGACGCCGAGCAGGGCGTAGAGCCCGCAGGTGCCGGTCGCCGCCGTCGCGAGCATCGCGAGCGCGACGACGCCGAGCACCGGCGCGGCGAGGGCCGGAAGCGGCCCGACGCCCGCGAGCGTCGCTATCGAGGCGGCACCGACGACCGCGCCGACGGCCGTCCTGACGAGCTTGTCCGTCGAACCGACGTTTTGTTCCATACAGCACAATACGACACACGACCGTATCAACCTTTCCACCGTGTCGCGAGCGCGGCCGAGCAGGGGCGCGACCGCTCACTCGAACTCGTCGAGGGCCGCCTGGGCGGAGCCGGTCCCGGGGTCCGCGTCCGGTTCCCCGTGGTCGGCCGCGATGGACTCCGCGGCGTCGATCCCGCCGGAGAGCGACGCTCGCCGGGCTATCGCCTCCTCGCCGAGCCGCTCCGCCGCGGCGGGGTACGCGGCCCCGTAGCGCTCGCGGAACTCGCTGCGGGCCGCCTCGTAGGCGACCACCGGGTACGGGTACGTCTCGCCGATCCTGACGCCGACCTCGCGCTGGACCGCAAGCGGCGTCTTCTCGGGGGCGTCGAGGTGGGCGACCGGGAGCGGTGCGAGCTCCGGGACCCACCGCGAGACGAACTCCCCGTCGGGGTCTTGGTCTCGGATCTGCTTGCGCGGATCGTACAATCGCAGTCCGGGACGGCCGACCAGTCCGCACTGCGACTGCCACTGGGTGTAGTTGATCGCGGGGTCGCCGTCGATCAGGTGCTCGTAGAAGTGGTCGGCGCCGATCCGCCACGGCTGCTGGAGGATGTGGAAGTAGACGGAGGCGCAGAGCGCCCGCATCCGGAAGTTGAGCCACCCGGTCTCGCGCAGGCAGCGCATGCTCGCGTCGACCATCGGGAACCCCGTCTCGCCGTCCTTCCACGCCGCGACGAGGTCGGGGTCGTGTCGGTCGCGGTTGAACTCCTCGTACACGGGGTTGACGGCGCGGTCGAGCCACCCCGGCCAGTCGAGCAGCTTCTGCGTGTAGTGGCGGTTCCAGTACAGCCGAGAGACGAACATCGACTTGCCGCGGCCGTCCGGCGCGCGCTCGTCGACGTGGCGGTGGACCTCGCGGACGGAGAGGCAGCCGAACCGCAGGTAGGGGGAGAGGCCGCTCGTCCCGTCGCGGGCGTCGACCGGCGAGGAGATGGAGCCGGGGTACTCCGCGATCTCCTCCGTGAACGCGTGGAGACGCTCGCGGCCGGCCTCGCGTCCCCCGGTCGGCACGCGCGTCTTCGTCAGCTCGACCCCGTAGGCGTCGGCGACTCGCTCGGGGGTGATCCCCGTCTCGACGCGCTCGACCGCGACGGACCGGGGGTCCCAGTCGAACGGCTCCGCCGCGAGCCACGCCTCGACGCGGTCGCTCCAGTCCGCTCGCGGGCGGTCGGCGTCCCGGACGAGTCCGTCGCCGTCGACGAACTCGACGCCGAGGCGCTCGCGGGCGCGCTCGTCGCGTCGACGTCCGTACCGGCCGGTCGCCGTCGCGCTCGCGACGGCATCCCAGCCGGCGTCGACGAACCGCGAGAGGACCTCGATCGGGTCGCCGTGCGCGTACGTCAGCCCGGCGCCGTCGACGTCGCGGTACTGGCGGTCGAGGTCGCGCAGGCAGTCGTGGAGGAACGCGATCCGCGCGTCGCAGGCCGCGCCGCGCGCGTCGTGGAACCCGGGGTCGAAGACGAACAGCGGGAGGATTCGGTCGGACTCGTCGGCGGCCGCCGCGACCGCCGGATGGTCCGCGATCCGCAGGTCGCTGCGGTGCCAGACGACGGTTCCGGGGTCGGCGTCGTCCGGCCGCGAGAGGGAGCGGACCGCCTCGGCGTCCGGAGCCACGGGAAGCGGAGCGTCCGCGAACGAGCCCATTTCACACGGAGTTCGGCGCGTCCGGACAAGGGTCTGTCGGCGGGTCGTCACCGGTAACCCAACAGAATACATTTAGGAAACACCTACAATAAACGACCGTGAACCGAGCCCTCCGCTACGGTGTCGCCCTGGTCGTCGGACTGGCCGTCGCCGGTCTCGTCGCGCGTTTCTTCCCCGGAGACCCGTTTGTAACCGCGGCGATATTTCCCCTCTACGCGGCGACGACGTCGCTCGTCGTCGCCCATCGGAAGACATGGCGACGAACATCGCGGGGTGACCCGGGTCGATTGGCGCGGTTTCGGGGAGCCATGGGCGGCGGGATCGGAGCGTTCACCGCGAGCGTGATTGCGGAGATCTCCCTTCCGGCCGGCGTCGCGGCGGTCGGCCTCATGGTGTTCGGGATGGCGCTCGGCATCGCCGAGTTAGAGCGCGTCACCGAGTCGGCGCCCGCCTGACGATCCACCGATACCGCCGCGCTGCGCGCGCCCACCGATACCCGGGAAACGTTCAAGACGTTTCCGCCGCCGGTATGATCCGGATGTCAGACTCAGACGAGACCGACGTACTGCGCGAACTCGCCTCGCTGCCAACGATCGCGAGTCCGCGCGTGTCCCCGGACGGAGAGACCGTCGCCCTCTACTACGACGTGACCGGCCGCAACGAGCTTCACCTCTGTGACCCGACAGACGGGTCCTTAGAGCAGCTCAGCGACGGCGACGTGCCCCGGTCCGTCCGCGCCGGCTTCGAGTGGGACCCCAGCGGCGACCGCCTCTTCTACCACCGCGACGAGGCGGGCGACGAGCAGCACGACGTCTGGGCGATGTCGCTCGACGGCGACAGCGAGCCAGTCGTCGAGATGGACGGCCAGATCCGCCTCCACGACGTGGGCGAGGACGGCGAGACCCTCCTGCTCGGCTCCAGCCGCGACGGGCAGATGAACCTCTACCGCCACGACGTGCCGAGCGGCGAGACGGAGAAGGTCACCGACTACGAGCGCGCCGTCGGAGGCGGCGAGCTCTCTCCCGAGGGCGACCGGATCGCTTTCACGACGAACGAGACGGACACCTACGAGAACCTCGACACGTACGTGGCGGCCGCCGACGGGTCGGACGCGCGCAAGCTCGACGTCGGCGAGGTGGGCGCCGAGGCCGCGCCCACCGACTGGGGACCGGACGGCGATCGCCTCCTCATTAGCGACAACAGCGAAGACCTCGGCCGGGCCGGGATCGTCGACCTCTCGGACGGCGTCGACGACGCGGACGTGACCTGGTTCGGCGACGGCGAGTTCGAGGAGTCGCCGAGCCGCTTCCTCGAGGGCGGCGACCGGTTCGTCGCGGGCCGGACGCGCGGCGCCGTGACGGTCCCGGTCGTCTACGACGTCGAGAGCGGCGAGGGCCGCGAGCTAGACTTCCCGGCGGGCGTCGCGAGCGTGGCCGAGGGCCGGCTCGCGGACGACCGCCTGCTCGCGTACCGGACCACGTCGAGCAAGCGGCCGGAACTGGTCGCCTACGACCTCGACGCGGACGCGACGGAGACGCTGTTCGACGCGGAGTACGGCCCGTTCGACCCGGACGACTTCGTCGAGCCGGAGACGGTGACGTTCGCCTCCGACGGCGTCCCCGAGACGCCGGCGCGCGCGGTCGACCACGACCCCTACGAGGAGTTCGAGATCGAGGGGCTGCTGTTCGACTCCGGCCGACGCCCCTCGCCGCTGATCGTCAACCCCCACGGCGGGCCGCGACACCACGACATGCGGCGGTTCAGCTACCGCGTCCAGTTCCTGCTGTCGCGCGGCTACTCGGTCCTCCAGGTGAACTACCGCGGCTCCACGGGACGCGGGCGCGAGTTCGTCCAGGAGCTGTACGGCGACTGGGGCGGCGCCGAGCAGGGCGACGTGGCGACCGGCGCCGAGTACGTCCTCGACGAGTACGACTGGCTCGACGAGGACCGCGTCGCCGTCTACGGCGGCTCCTACGGCGGCTACTCCGCCAACTGGCAGATGGTCCAGTACCCGGACCTGTACGCGGCCGGGATCACGTGGGTCGGCGTCAGCGACCTGTTCGACATGTACGAGAACACCATGCCCCACTTCCGGACGGAGCTCATGGTGAAGAACCTCGGCGAGCCGGACGAGAACGAGGCGATATACCGCGAGCGCAGCCCGGTGAACTACGTCGAGAACGTCGACGCGCCGCTGCTGATCGTCCACGGCGTCAACGACCCGCGGGTGCCGGTCTCGCAGGCGCGCATCCTCCGGGACGCGCTCGACGAGGCCGGCTTCGCGGAGGGCGACGACTACGAGTACGAGGAGCTCGGCGAGGAGGGCCACGGCTCGGGCGACATCGACCAGAAGATCCGCTCGCTGGAGCTGCTCGACGACTTCCTCGACCGCCGGATCGGTGCGGAGCGGACCGCGGTCGCGTCGCTCGACGACTGACGCGGCCGACGCCCGTCCGACGGGGATTATTTAGCCGACGCCGCCGTCGGACCGAGTGACATGGATCGATCCCGCGCGGAGGGAGGCGCGTGAGCGTGGTCGGCGTCGGCTTCTGGGTCCTCGTCGCCCTCGCGACGCTAACCAGCCTCGCTACCGCGTGGGCCCTCGGCGCGAACAGCAACTCGCCGCCGTTCGCCCCGGCGATCGGCGCCAACGCCATCTCGACGATGCGGGCGGCCTTCCTCATCGGGATCCTCGCCGCCCTCGGGGCGCTCACGCAGGGCGGGGCCATCTCCGAGACCGTCGGCGCGGGACTGATCGACGGCGTCCAGATCACCTCGCTGGCGGCGACGGCGGGACTGCTCACCGCCACCGGGTTCATGGCCTTCGGCGTCTACACCGGCTACCCGGTCCCGGCGGCGTTCGCGACGACGGGCGCGATGGTCGGCGTCGGGCTCTCGCTCGGGGGCGACCCCGCCCTCGAAACCTACCGACGCATCGGGCTCTTCTGGGCGCTCGTGCCGCCCGTCTCCGGCGGGCTCGCCTACCTCACCGCAACCCTCCTCCGGCGCGATGACATCCCGGAGACGGTCGGGGTCCCGCTGCTCGCGGCCGTCGTCGGCGGGATCGTCGCCAACGTCCGGCTGGGCGTCATCCCCTCGCCCCCGGAGGCGGCCCAGAGCTCCGTCGCGGGGTTCGTCGCGCGCCAAGTCGGCGCGCCGACGCTCCTCGGCGTCGACCCCGTGGCGGCGCTCGTGACGCTGCTCGCGGCCGCGGGGTGGTTCGTCGCCGTCCGCCGGCGAACGCAGGCGTCGGTCGAGGACGGCATCCGGACGTTCCTCCTCGTCCTCGGGAGCGTCGTCGCCTTCTCCAGCGGCGGCAGTCAGGTCGGCCTGGCGACCGGTCCGCTCGAGAACCTCTACGGCGTCGAGCTCGGACTGCCGGGTATCGTGCTGCTCTCGCTCGGGGCCGCCGGTATCCTCGCGGGGGCGTGGATGGGCGCGCCGAAGCTGCTCCAGGCGACCTCGCGCGAGTACGCGCAGCTCGGCGCTCGGCGGTCGATCGCCGCGCTGGTCCCCGGGTTCATCATCGCGCAGCTGGCCATCGGGCTCGGGATCCCCATCTCGTTCAACAACATCATCATCTCCGGGGTCATCGGCGGCGGGCTCGCCGGGGGGTCAGCGGGCGTCTCACGGCGGAAGATCGGCGTCACGCTCCTCTTCTGGGGAATCACGCTCGTGGCGTCGATCGCGATCGGGTACGGCCTGTACGCGGCCTTCGCCGCGGTGCTGGGCGGGTAAGCGGCTTCAGCGCACGACCGTCACGGTCACGGGGGCCTCGCCGACCACGCTCGTCGCGACGGTGCCGAGCAGCCGCCTCGCGACGCGGCCGCGCTCGCCGCCGTGGCCGCCCATGACGATCCGGTCGACGTCGTGGGCGTCGACGTACTCCAGGATCGCCGCCGCCGGGTCGCCCGTCCGGACCGCCGTCTCGACGCGGCGGTCGCTCTCGGCGGCGCGGTCCGTCGCTCGGTCGACGATGCGGTCGGCCCGGTCGCGCGCGCTCTCGCGGCGGTCCTCGTCGGCGCCGAGGATCCCGCCCTCGCTCATCGGCGCGTCGAGCGGGGTCACCACGTTCAGGACGGTCACTCGACAGTCGAAGAGTTCGAGCGCGTCGTCGAGCGCGTCGGCGGCGAGCGGCGACCCGTCGAGCGGGACGAGGACGTGAGACGGTGCCATGCGACGCCTTACGCCCCCGGACACATATCGCCGGTGATCGGTCGCGCGGGACGGCGCGGGGGACCGACGGCGTCGGTTACTCGCCGGTCTCGATCGGCGCGCCGACGAGGTTGCCCCACTCGGTCCACGAGCCGTCGTAGTTGCGGACGTCGTCGTAGCCGAGCAGCTCGTGGAGGAGGAACCACTCGATCGACGAGCGCTCGCCGACGCGGCAGTAGGTGATCGTCGACTCGTCGCCGTCGACGCCGGCGTCGCTGTACAGCTCGCGGAGCTCGTCCGCGCTCTTGAACGTGCCGTCCTCGTTCAGCGTGGTGCCGATCGGGACGTTGCTCGCGCCGGGGATGTGGCCGCCGCGCTGGGCGGTCTCGTCGAGGCCCTCCGGGGCGATGACCGCGCCGGAGAACTCCTCGGGGGAGCGCACGTCGACCATCGGGATCCCCTCCTCGATCGCCTTGTCGATGTCGTCCTTGTAGGCGCGGACGCTCTCGAAGGGACCGCGGGCCTCGTACTCGCGAGGCGTGAAGTCGGGCGCCTCGGTCGAGAGCGGGTAGTCGTTGTCGACCCAGTAGCCCTTCCCGCCGTCGATCACGCGGATGTCGTCGTGACCGTAGTACTTGTAGATCCAGTAGCCGAACAGCGCGAACCAGTTCGGGACGCGGCCGCCCCCGTACACGACGACCGTCGTGTCGGCATCGATGCCGCCCTCGCCGTTCCGGGCCGCGAAGTCCTCCTTCGAGACGATGTCGCGCTCCGTCTCGTCGGTGAAGACCTCGTCCCACTCGAAGTTCAGCGCCCCGGGGATGTGCCCCTCCTCGTAGGGCGTGTACTCCGACTCGTCGGTGACGGTCGGGTTGTTGATCTCGACGAGCCGCAGGTCCGAGTCGTCGCTCTGGAAGTCGTCCAGGTGCTCTTCCACCCAGTCCGCCGTGACGAGTACGTCGTCTGCCATCACCCCTAGTAAGGCGGAAGGCCGTTTTGAACGTCCGATAATGGCGGTTCTTTCCGGCGCCTGTGACGGCCGGCAGTCGATCGAAACGCCGGATTTCGGACGGTTCGCGGGCCCCTGTTCGTTTCTCTCGGTCGACAGCTACCGGATCACCGTCACGGGCACGTCGGCCTTGTCGACGATGCTCTTCGCGACGCTGCCGACGACCTGTTCGCGCTCCTCCGAGAGCCCGCGGTGGCCGACGTAGATCGCGTCGACCGGCTCCTCGGCCGCGTACTCGGTGATCGCGTCCGCCGGACGGCCCGTGAGGAGCTGCGTCTCCACGGTGATCGGCTCGTCGGCCGCCTCCTCGGCGATGCTCCGGGCGCTCTCTAAGACGCCCTGCCCGGCCTCGACGGCGGCCTCCTCGCCCGGGAGGACGATCGTGCCGTCGACCAGCTCCGAGTCCGGCGTCAGGACGTGGGCGATCTCGAGCGTCTCGTAGAACGCGACCGCCTGCCGCGCCGCGTACCGGACGGCTTCGTCGCTCTCCGTCGACCCGTCGGTCGCAACGAGGTAGCTCATACGTACGGATCGGCCCGAGGGACACATAATTCCTGTCGGGCGTTCCCGGGCCGCGACTCCGCGGGCGACCTACGGCGCGTCGCCGCCCGTCCCCGGGCGAACGCGGTCGCCGTCCGACGCGTGGACCGCGTCGAGGACCTCCTGAACGCGCGTCGCCTCGGCGAACGAGACGAGGTCGCCGCCGTCGCCGTCGACGGCGCCCGCGAACTCCGTCAGGAGCGCGCGCACGGTGTCGCCCCGTTCGTCGACGAGCGTCTCCTCGCCCTCGCGCCCGCGGTCTCGGACGAGCCGATACCACTCCGTCAGCGACAGCGACGCCCCGTCGCCGACGACCGTGACGCTGTTCTCCTCCTCGCCGTCGTGGTCGCAGAGGAGGTCGATCGTCCCCCGAACGCCGTCGGCCCGGAAGGTCCCGACCACGTCGTCCTCGTAGGCGTCCGGGCCCGAGTAGCCCACGTCGGCTGAGACGGTCTCGATCGGGCCGAACAGCTCCTGGACGCCGAACAGGAAGTGGGTCCCGACCTCGCGCAGCGGGCCGCCCTGCTCGCGCGACTTCAGCCAGGCGACGTCCTGCCACTCGCGGGGCCACCGCGGGAACCGGAACCGGAGTTCGACGCGGCGGGGGTCGCCGACCTCGCCCGCGGCGACCGCCTCCCGCAGGCGGACGAAGCCGGGCGTGTAGCGGAACGGGAGGTTCACGGCCGTGACGCGGTCGGTCTCCGCGGCGAGCGAGACGAGTTCGCGCCCCGTCTCCGCGTCGGCCGCGATGGGCTTCTCGCAGATCACGTGCCTACCGGCCGCGAGCGCGTCGGCGACCACCTCGCGGTGCGCGAGCGGCGGCACGCCGACGTACACCGCGTCGAGGCCGTCGGTCTCGACGAGCGCGGCGTGGTCGGTCGTCGTCGCGGTGCGGTCGGTGCCGTGGTCGGCCGCGAGCGACGCCGCGCGGTCGGGGTCGAGGTCGCAGGCGGCCGCCAGTTCGTACCGGTCGTGGTCGTCTATCGCGGCCGCGAGGCGGTTCCCGATCACGCCGCAGCCGACGATCCCGATCTGTATCACGGGCGTCGAAAACGGGCGGGCGCGCTTGTAGCTTCGGGAGTCGGACGGGACGCGGCGGCGGATCCGAACCGGGCCGACCTTCAGGCGTCGTCCAGCGGTCTCGCGACCATCTCCCCCCACGGCTCGAAGCCGCGGCGGTCGTAGAACCCCTTCGCGCGCTCGTTCGCGGGGTCGACGTCGAGGACCAGCCGGTCGAGCGGGAGGTCCTGATCGGCGGCGACCGCGAGCGCGGCGTCCAGCAGGTCGTCGGCGACGCCGGTCCCGCGGTGCTCGGGGGCGACGAACAGCTCGTTCAGCACCGCGGCGTCCCAGACCATCGACAGTCGCTCGGGGAGCACGAAGGCGTAGCCGACGAGGGCGGCGTCGCCCGCCGTCCCGCTCTCGCCCTCCCCCTCGACCGCGACGGTCACGCACCGGTCGTCGTCCGCGACGCAGCGGTCGACCCAGTCGAGCCAGCGCTCGCGGTAGGCGTCCGTGAGTTTCCCCTCGTAGGCGGCCGCCTTCCCGTCGCCGCCGGTGTTCTCGCCCAGGCCGCGCTCGAAGGCGGCCTTCAGTTCGTACAGGCCGTCGGCGTCGCGCTCGTGGTCGTAGGGTCGGATCTCGGTGGTCACGCGTCGTCCCCCTCCAGCACGAACTCCGCGAGCGTCGGGACGAACGTGCCGATGTCGGTGACCATCCCGATCGCCTGCGCCGAGCCGCGGTCGAGCAGTTGGGTGACGGTGGCGGGGTCGATGTCGACGCAGACGGTCTTCGTCGTCGAGGGGAGGCAGTTGCCGACCGCGACGGAGTGGAGCAGCGTGGCGAGCATGATCACGAGGTCGGCCTCGTGGGCCTGCTCGCGGATCGCGTCCTGCGCCTCGACCGCGTCGGTGATTGTATCTGGGAGCGGGCCGTCGTCGCGGACCGACCCCGCGAGGACGGTGTCGACGTCGTTCTCGACGCACTCGTACATCACCCCCTCCGTGACGATTCCCTCCGCCACGGCGGCCTCGATGCCGCCCACCCGGATTATCTCGGAGATGGTCCAGATGTGGTGTTTGTGGCCCTTCCGCGGGTGTTCGAGCGTCTCGACGTTCATCCCGAGCGAGGTGCCGTAGATGGACCGCTCCAGGTCGTGGGTGGCGAACCCGTTGCCGGCCGAGAGCGCGTCCACGTAGCCCGCGGCGACGAGGTCGGCGAGCGCGTCGCCCGCGCCGGAGTGGATCACGGCCGGCCCCGCGACGACCATCACGTCGCCGCCCTCGTCTTTCACCGCGCGCAGTTCCTCGGCGACCTCGCGGATCGTCGACTCCGAGGGGCGCTCCGCGGAGACGCCGCCCTGCATGAACCCGAACGCGCCGCCGCCCCTCCGGGGGCGTTCGGGCGGGTTCACCCGGATCCCGGACTGGTCGGTCGCGACGAGGTCCCCCTCCTTGACGGCGTTGAGGGTCTTGGTGTAGGCGCGCGCGCCCTCGCCGGCGTCCGCCCCCGGCTCGGGGTCGACCACCAGGGCGCAGTCCATCTCGATCCGCTCGACGTCGATCCACTCGCCGTCGTACAGCACCTCCGTCGGGTGGTTCGTCGTCGAGTAGAAGTTCGGCGGGACGACCCTGTCCGCGGGCGCCGCGACGAGCTCCACCTCGGAGGGGTCTTCGAGCACCGCGCCGTTCTGGTGGAGCTCGTGGAGGATGTCCCGCAGCGTCTCGGGGTCGTCCGCGGAGACTGTCAGCCGGCAGTGCGACTCCTCGGTCTCGTGTTTCCCGACGTCGAACCGCTCGACGTCGAAGGAGCCGCCGAGGTCCATCACCGCGCCGAAGCAGCGCTGCATCGTCCCGCTGTCGATGATGTGACCTTCGAGTTCGACGGTCCGCGAGTGGGTCATACGGAGGCGTCGCGCCCGGCGGGGAAACCGGTTTCCCTCAGATCAAGCCGAGCGCGGTGAGGATCTGGTTGCCGAAGATCATCGCGATCAGGCCGCCGAGCATGACGAGCCCGGACGAGACCGTGATCGTCCGCACCGCGGCGTGCCGGTCGCTGATCGGGACCCGGCTGATCACGGCCTCGGCGACCATCCGGAGGATGCGACCGCCGTCGAGCGGGAACGCGGGCAGGCAGTTGAAAAGCGCCAGCTGGATGTTGATCCACCCCGACCAGAAGAGGAGGTTCGCGAGCAGGAAGGTCCCGCCGCCGAGCGCCGCGAGCGGCCCCTCGACGACGAAGAAGTTGGTCAGGTCGCCGGTGAACCCCGCGAAGTTGAACGGGAGCCCGAAGAGGCTGCCGAGCGGGAGGATGAGCGCGACGAACACGAGGCCGAGCGGGGACTGGGTGACCCCGCCGAGCGGGACCCCGTCGGCGGCCTCGCCGCCGTCGCCGCCGAGCAGTTCGAGGTAGGCGCCGGCGGGGTACTCGGTGACGCCCACGTCGTCGAGCGCGAGCCCGCTCGTCCCGGGGAAGACGCTGACGCCGATGAAGCCGCCGTCGCGGCTCGGATGGGGGTCGAGCTCCACGTCGTACGTCGCCTGCTCGCCGTCCGCGTCGTAGACGGTGACCGGGACGGTCTCGCCCGGGTCGCGCTCGCCGAGGACGGCCGAGAGCGCCCCGTTGTCGACGACGCGCTCGCCGTCCACCGAGACGATCGTCAGCGGCTCGCCGAGCGCCGCGCCCGCGTCGTGGATCGGGCCGTCCTCCTGGACGCCGACGACGTACGCGCCGATCGGCACGTCGGGGACGGTGACGGCCCCCTCGCCGTCCGCGGTCTCGACGCCGGAGGCGTTCTCGGCGCCCGGCGCGTCGCGGACCTGGTCGAGGACGCTCGCGTTGCCGGTCACGGTGAGCGTCGCACGCTCGTCGCCGCCGACCGCGTCGTAGAACGCCGACTCGGTCGCGACGGACTCGCCGTTGACGGCTGCGATCGTGACGGGCGATCCCTCGATCATGACGCCCAATGGGTTGCCGCCGGCGGAGCCGACCACCTGTAGCTCGCGGTCGACTGTCACTGTCTCGCGGGCGTCGCCGTCGTCGACGGTGAGCGCGACGGACTCGCCGGCGTCGGCGATCGCGGCCTCGAACTCGGCGCTCGTCTCGACCGGCGCGCCCGCCACCTCGACGATCCGGTCGCCCTGCGAGAGGTCGGCGGCGGCCGCCGGCGAGCCGGGGTTCACCTCGCCGACCGCGTAGCCGGGCGCGGGCGAGATGGCGCCGACGACGGGCCCGAACAGGAGCGCGAAGACGACGATCGTCAGGACCGTGTTCGCGGTGACGCCGGCCGCGAACATCCGGGCGCGGGCGCCGCGGGAGGCCTCCTGCGTCGCCTCCTCGTCCGGCTCGACGAACGCGCCGACCGGGAGCAGCGCGAAGAAGACCAGTCCCATCGACTCGATGTCGATGTCCTCGACCCGGCAGAGGAGCCCGTGCGCGCCCTCGTGGACGACCATCGCGCCGGCGAGCCCGGCGACGATCTCGGGCGCGACGGAGAGGGGGAGGAAGTCGTTGACCCCGGGGATGATGAGGAAGTTCTGCGGCTGCTGGATCGCCGAGGGCTGCGCGTTGGTGAACGCCGACCGAGCCGACGAGAGGATGAGCGCGAACGACGCCACCATCGCCACCAGGGCGCCCCCGAGCCCGAGGTTGGCGACCGCGCGCCAGAACCGCTTCGGCGCGGCCAGTCGGCCGAGGAAGGCGCGCCCGCGGAGCGTCCGGAGGGTCAACACCGGACCGGAGACCCTGAACGCGTCCGGGAGGACACCCTCGTTCCGCAGCCACATCGCGACCGCGGAGTAGGCGAGGACCCCGGTGAGCACCCAGAACAGCGTGTTCATTACGACCCGGTACGGTTCGCCCGTTCGTAAGGGGTTCGGTTCCAGGAACCCCCGGCGGCGAGGACTGATACGCCTCCCGCTCGTGTGTCGCGGTATGACCGACGCAGACCGAACGCGCGCCGAGACCGAACCGGACGCCCCCGTCGAAGCCGAGCGGTCGCTCGCGCCGCTGATGGGCGCGACGTACGTCGTCGCCGGGATCGCGCACTTCCTGATCCCGGAGCGCTTCGCCGAGGCGGTCCCGCCGTCGTTCCCGCGGCCGGTCGGGCTGGTCTACCTCTCCGGGGTCGTCGAGATACTCCTCGGGATCGGCGTCGCGATCCCGCGGACGCGACGCGTCTCGGCGTGGGGGATCGTCGCCCTCCTCGTCGCGGTGTTCCCCGCGAACGTCCACCTCGCCCGGAGCGAGACGCTGAACGACCTCGTCCCGGAGCCGCTCGTCGCGCCGGCCCGGCTCGCGGCGTTGGTCCGGCTGCCGTTTCAGGGCGTGCTGATCGGGTGGGCGCTGCGCTACGCGCGCGCCGACGAGGCCGAGTTGACGGCGGCGGAGGCGTGAGGCGCGCGCGAGAGGCGCCGCCGCGAACTCAACACCCAAGTACCCCCCGGTCCAACCGTGGTCCATGATCGCGCTCATCGACTTCGTCTCGCGGCTGGTCGGCGACGTCGGCCGGTTCGTCGACATCTTCCTGAACGACCTGATCCTCGGCGCGGGCGACCCGTTGTCAGCGCTCCTCGTCCTCGTCGGACAGGTGCTGATCGTCGCCTCCGTCGGCGCGCTCGGATACGCGGCGGCCGGCGCGCTGCTCGGCGAGATCGGCGTCGACCTGCCCTCGCTCGGCGGTCGCGGCCGCTCGGAATAGAAACGAACACACGGTCGGCCCGGCCGGGAATCCGTCAGTCGTCGTCGCCCGGCGCCGACCGAGTCGCGGCGGCGTCCGCCGGAGTCCCGGTCGCGATCCCGCCCTCCCCCGCGCCGTCCGGCACCTCGAACTCGTTCAGCCGCGCGAGCAGCTCGTCGGACTGCTCCGAGAGCGTGTGGACCCGCTCCGTCACCTCCGAAACGGTCGCGGTCTGCTCCTCGGCCGCGGCAGCGACAGTCTCGGCCTCGGTCGCGGTCTGCCGGCTCACGGACGCGACCCCGTCGACCATATCGACGACCTCCTGGGTCGTGCGCGCCTGGTCGTCGGTCGCGTCGCTGATCTCCTGGACCGTCTCGTCGACGGTCGTCACGTCCTCGACGACCCCCTCGAACTCCCGCAGCGTCGACTCGATGGTCTCGACGCCCTCGGCGACCTGCGCCTCCATCGCCTCGGCGTCGGCCGCGGTCTCGGCGGACGCCTCCTGGACCGCCTCGATGCGCCCGGAGATCTCCGCGGCGGACTCCCGGGTCTCCTCGGCGAGCGACTTCACCTCGTCGGCGACGACCGCGAACCCGTCGCCGGAGCCGTCGGCGCGGGCCGCCTCGATCGAGGCGTTCAGCGCGAGCAGGTTGGTTTCCTCCGCGATCTCGTCAATCACGGCCGCGATCTCGTCGATCTCACCGACCCGCTCCGCGAGGTCGGTGACGGCGGCCGCGGTCTCGCCGATCCGGCTCTCCAGGGTCTCGAGCTCGGCGATCGCCTCGGCCGCCTCCTCGCGCCCGGAGCGACCGCGGTCGGCCGCGTCGCGGGCCGTCTCGGCGGCGTCGTCAGCCGAGGCGGCGATCTCCTCGACGGTCGCCGACAGCGTGTTCATCTCGCCCGCGATCGCCTCCAGCTCGTCGGTCTGCTCGGCCGCGCCGTCGGAGATCTCTCCGACCGATCCGGCGACGTCGCCGCTCGCGTCTTCGACCTCGTCCATGCTCGCGCGCACGTCGTCCGCGGTGCCGGCCACGTCCGCGGTGAACGCGCCCACGTCGCCGACCGTCTCGCCGAGCGTCGCGACGAGCCGGTTGTAGTTGTCGACGAGCTCCGCGTACCGGTCCTCGTCGGTCGCCAGCGCGTCCTCGTCGATGGTCGCCGTCAGGTCGCCGTTCTGCGCGCGCTCGGCGGCGTCGGCGAAGGCGTCGACGAGCGCCTCCAGCTCGGTCGTGTAGGCGGCGAGGTTCTCGGCCATCTCGTCGAGCGAGTCGCCGAACGACCCGGGCACGTCCTCGTCGAGCGCCGGGTCGTCGAACTCCTGCGCGGCGAGCGCCTCGGCCTGCGCCGAGACGGTCGCGAGGTAGCCGTGGACCTCGCCGAACGCGGCCACGAGGCTCCCGACCTCGTCGGGCTGGCTCGGGTCGAGGGCGTCCGCGCCGTCCCGGTCGACGCGCTCGACCTCGCCCGCGGCGATCGCCTCGGCCTGACGCTCTAAGCCCCGAATCGGAGCGACGAGGTCCCGGCGGACGATGAGCAGCGTGTTGTAGATGGCGACGACGGACCCGAGGAACAGCGCTCCGGAGACGACGTACGCGACGGTGCCGGAGAGGACGAACTGCGCGAGAAAGATACCGACGGTGACGAGGAACTGGATGCCGACGGCCGCGACCATCTTGCGCTCTATCGATTCCGAGACGCCGAGCCCGTCCATCGTCCGCCAGAGGAGGGCGTCGTACCGCCCGCGTATCCCGGGGCGGCGCTGCCGTGTCGTGGACATGTCCGGACCTCGACGGGACCGGGTTATCAACCTCCCGCCGGCGTTATCACGTTCGATTCTCGATTATCACGGGCCGAGAATCCGCGGACCGGGCGGGCGCCGGTCGAACGGCGGACGGTCGAACGGCGAGCGGGCGCGCCGTCGCGGGGCCTCGGAACAGCCCGTCGCGAGGTCTCAAAAGAGGCCGTCGACCGCCTCGGCCGCGAGGTCGACGGCGGCCTCCAGGTCGGGGCCGAGCGGCGACCCGACGACGAGGCCGTCGGCGTGCTCGGCGACCGCGGCGGCGCGCTCGCGGACGGTCGCGGGCGTGCCCGCCATACAGAACGCGTCGACCATCTCGGGCGTCACGCGCTCGAAGGCGGCCGAGAACTCGCCGGCTGAGACGCGCTCGCCGATCTCGCTCGCCGCGTCCGGGTCGATCCCGTGGCGCTTCAGGACGGGCGGCGCCGCGCCCGCGGCGATGAACGCGACCGGGGGGCGGGCGGCCTCGCGGGCGGCCGCCTCCTCGTCGGCGACCGACACCGCTGCGTACGCGATCAGGTCGAACTCGCCGCGGTGGTCCGGCCTGTCGTCGAGGCCGTCGTCGACCTGGTCGCGAGCCCACGCAAGGTCCTTCGGGTGCGACCCGTTGTACAGCAGTCCGTCGGCGTGTTTCGCGGCCATCCTGCACATGTGCGGCCCCTCGCCGCCGACGTGGACGGGGATGTCAGCGCCCTGCGGCGGCTCGTAGTTGAGGCCCGCGTCCGCGGCGTCGAAGGCGCCCTCGTGGTCGACGCGCTCGCCGGCCCACAGCTTCTGGGCGGTCTTGAACGCCTCCAGGACGGGCCGGAGTCCCCGCTCGTCTTCGAGACCGAGGTTCGAGAGCGTCGAGGGGTCGCCCGGCCCGAGGCCGAAGACGGCGCGGCCCGCGGCGACCTCGTCGAGGGTGGCGACCTTCGAGGCGAGCGTCACAGGGTGGGTCTCGTAGGGGTTGGCGACGCCGGGGCCGAGCCGGACGGACTCGGTGGCGGCCGCGAGCCGCGAGAGGAACGCCCACGGGTCGCGGTTGTTGTAGTGACACGTCGAGTAGACGGCGTCGTAGCCGGCCTCCTCGGCGCGGACGCCGAGGTCGACGAGGCGGGACATCTCGTGTTCGGGGGTGAGTTCGATGCCGAGCATGGTTACTCCTGAAACGTCCACTCCCGCAGGGCCTGGCGGACGAAGTCGCCCTCGACCTCGCGGAAGTGATTGTCCGAGCCGTCGTGGTCGCCGAACTCCCAGTCGCGGACGACGACCACGGGGGTCCCGCCCGCGCCTTCGCCGGCGACGAGGTTGGCGGCCGCGGCGAGCTCGTCGACCACGTTCTGGACGGTGACGCCCATCTCGCGGCCGTCGCGGTCGCACTCGCCGCGCCAGTCGCGGCTGGCGGGCATCCCGGCCCACCCAATCGCGACCCCGCGCTGCCCGTGGCGGAACGGGCGCCCGCAGGTGTCGCTGACGACGACGCGGTCGGCCGCGAGCCTCCGGCGGATCCGCGCCGCGCTCTCGGAGGGGCGCTCCGGGAGAAGCAGCAGGTCGCCGTCGGGGACGTTCGACCGGTCGATGCCGGCGTTGACGCCGACGTGGCCGAAGCGCGTCGCGGTGAGGAGGAACGGCGCCTCCATCACGAGCTCCGTCGACTCCTCGATGACGGCCTGCGCGAACCGCGGGTCCTTCTCCTCGCCGGTGATCTCGGCGAGCCTGTCGGCCACCTCCCTCGCGCGCGGGCTCGCCGGGAAGTCGTCGAGCTCGAAGACGCGGCCCTCCGCCTTGGAGACGACCGTGCTGGCGACGACGACCACGTCGTCCTCGCGGAGGTCGACGCGCTCGCCGACCATGGCCGCCAGGTCGTCCCCCTCCCGGATCTCCGGGAGGTCCGGAACCGCGAACAGCTCCATGTGATCACCTTCGCGGCGACGTGGAAAAACCCCGCCGGTACCGGGCCGGTTTGACGGTATCCGCGGCGTGGTGTGTGAGGATCCCCGGTCACCAATGTCGACGTTCAGACAGAGAAGCAGGCGCTAATGACACGGTACCGCACGTAACGTGGTTTTGTTAAACGTATATTAGGTGATGACAGCGATAACGAGTCATTCAGCCGAACGGTTTTGTACCGTGACTGACGACCCTCGGCCGCGATGTGCGAATCAGCGACTGAAGCCGATCCGGCACCGATCGGTACGCGAACGCGTGTCCCGGCCGACAGCGACGACGACGACCCGTTCGTGACGCGGACCCGCGCCCCGTGAGAGGCGGCGGGCCACGGTCTCGCTGACTTTTCGCCGCAGCCGTTCGCACCCGTCCGCACCTGTCCACACTCGTCCGCCCCCGTCCGCACGGCTTATACGCGACTCCGCCGAACCCGGGGTGTGGACCTCCACGTCCGGTACGAGGGCGACGACGACCCCGACAAGTGTACGGCCCGGAAGCTCTCGCGGTTCGACCTCGCCGAGCTCCACCGTTCGGACCGGGCCACGCCGTACGGGGTCGTGCTCAACCCCCACGCGGAGCGCGCGCTCTCGCCCGCGGACGCCGAGCGGGCCGCAGAGAGCGCGCTCGTCGCGCTCGACTGCTCGTGGGAGTCGGCCGGCGAGAAGATGTTCACCCTCCCCGGCGAGCACCGCGCGCTCCCGTACCTCGTCGCCGCGAACCCCGTGAACTTCGGGCGGCCGATGCGGCTCACGACGGTCGAGGCGTTCGCGGCCGCGCTCGCGATCCTCGGCGAGCGCGACCACGCGGAGCGCGTCCTCGCGAAGTTCACCTGGGGCGAGACGTTCCTCGAACTCAACGCCGAGCCGCTCCGGCGGTACGCCGACTGCGAGGACTCGGCCGCGGTCGTCGCGGTCCAGCAGGAGTACCTCGACCGGGGGTAGCGACCGCTCGCCTCGGAGCCGGCGGTTCCGATACCGGCACCGAACGGGGTCGCGACAAGCCTTTTGCGTGATTCGACCGTACCGATGAGCGATGGTTTCCACGGGCGACGACGCACCGACGTTCACCGCGACGGTCGGCACGAGCGACCACGAGCCGTTCGACCTCGACGAGCGGATCGGCGACGGGCCGGTCGTGCTCGCGTTCTTCCCCGGCGCGTTCACGCCGCCGTGTACGAACGAGATGATCGCGTTCCAGGAGCGCGCCGACGCCTTCGACGACGCGGGCGCGACCCTGTTCGGGATCAGCGCCGACTCGCCGTTCTCGCAGGACGCGTTCCGCGAGGAGCACGGGATCGAGTTCGACCTCGTGAGCGACATGGCCGGCGACGCGATCCGAGCGTACGGGCTGGAGATCGACATCGAGGAGCTGGGTCTCCACGGTATCGCCAACCGCGCGGTGTTCGTGATCGACGACGAGGGGCAGATCGTCTACGACTGGGTCGCCGACGACCCGACGAACGAGCCCGACTACGAGGCGGTCCTCGACGCCGTCGAGAGCGGTTAATAAACGCTCCGTCGCGGAGCAGTCGATTCCGCTACCGTTCCCGCCTTCTATTTATCCGATGTCGAGGCACCCGCAGTGGTGCGTTCTTTTGAATCCACAGCCGCTTATTTTTAAATAGCCACTGCTGAACCGACGGGGAACATCCCCTAAGCCCCAGCCGCGAGGACGTCCCACACCGCAACCGCACCTCACGCCTCCCCAGCCTCGTCGGTCACCGTCGCTTCGCTCGGCGACCGACTCCAGCGAGAATCGGAGATTCTCTGGCAGCCGGCGCTACGCGCTGGCGACCTCGCGCACGCTCCTCGCGCCCTATCGGGCGCTCGGAGGCGCGCGCCGATGAGGTAACTTCCCTTTCCGATCCCATCAAAGCCGAACGGTTTCGAAGAACGCCGATCAGTCGCCGACCACGCCGCCGATGGCGCCCGCGAGCGCCGAGTCGACGGCGAACAGGAACGTGAGGAACAGGCCGACGACCAGCACGCCGGCGCCACCGAGCAGGCTTCCGACCGGGCCGCCCACGAGGCCGACGAGGCCGCCGAACAGGGCGAGCAGCAGCGTGACCGCGACCCCGCTCACCGACCCCGCCAGCAGCCCGTGCCAGAAGCCGGAGAGCAGGCCGCCGCCGGCCAAGTACCCCGCGACGAAGCCGCCGACGAGGCCGGCGGCCGCGTGTCCCACCACGGGGGCGAACGTCGCGAGCAGCCCGGCGATCAGCATCACGACGAACCCGTAGCCCACGGCGCGCCAGTCGGTCATGCGACGGCGTAGCCTACCCGCAGGTAAATACTTCCTCGTCAAATTGCTACTTCCACACGTTTATTTAATAACTCTTGGTAACGGACTCGGTTAGAATGCTAGCTGGATTAATAACCCTGTGAGCGGTAGCGGTCGGTAATGAGCGACTCGCGCGAAGCGGACGGTCCCGACGACGAGCCGGCCGACCGCCCCGCCGGTGCGGCGACGGACGAGCCCGACGAGGCGCGGCTCCGGCTCACGGTGCCGGACATGGACTGCTCATCGTGCGCCGGGAAGGTCGAGGGCGCGCTCGACCGCGAGGGCGTGCTCTCGGTCGACACCCGTCCGACCACGGGCGTCGTCGTCCTCGCGTACGACCCCGACCTGACGGACGTCGAGGCGCTGACGGCCGCGGTCGAGGGCGCCGGCTACGCCGTCGCGGACGCGGAGTCGGACGGCGTCGCCGACGACCTGTTCACGAGCCCCCGAGCGATCGCGACCGCGGTCGGCGGAGCGTTCCTCGCGGTCGGCCTCGTCTTGGAGTGGCTGCTCCCCGGGCTCGACCCGACGTTCGCGACGGTCGGCGGCGTGGGGTTCCTCGGGCCGTGGGCGGTCACCGGCGCGTCCGTCGCGTACCTGCTGGCGGTCGCGGTCGCCGGCCCGCCGATCCTGCGGAACGGATTCTACTCGCTGCGCGGCCTGAGCCTCGACATCGACCTCCTGATGAGCGTCGGGGTCGTCGCCGCGCTGCTCGTCGACCTCCCGTTCGAGGCGGCGACGCTCGCGGTGCTGTTCTCGGTCGCCGAGCTGCTCGAACGCTACTCGATCGACCGGGCGCGCACCTCCCTCCGCGAGCTGATGGAGCTGTCGCCGGACGAGGCGGTCGTGATCCGCGACGGCGACGAGGAGACGGTCCCCGCCGAGCGCGTCGCGACGGGCGAGCGGCTCGCGGTGCGGCCGGGCGAGCGCGTCCCGCTCGACGGCGTCGTCCGCGAGGGCTCCGGCGCGGTCGACGAGTCGCCGATCACCGGCGAGTCCGTGCCCGCGGAGAAGGCGCCCGGCGACGAGGTGTACGCCGGCTCGATCAACGAGGCCGGCTACCTCGAGGTCGAGGCGACGGCGCCCGCGAGCGAGTCGACCATCGCGCGGGTCGTCGAGCTCGTGGAGGCCGCCAACGGCGAGGAGACGCGCGCCGAGCGGTTCGTCGACCGCTTCGCGGCCGTCTACACGCCGATCGTCGTGACCTTCGCGGTCGCGACTGCGGCGCTCGGTCCGGTCCTATTCGGCGGCGGCGCGGAGACGTGGTTCGTCCGCGGGCTCACCCTGCTCGTGGTCGCGTGCCCGTGCGCGTTCGTCATCTCGACGCCCGTCAGCGTCGTCTCCGGCGTGACCGCGGCCGCGCGCAACGGCGTCCTGATCAAGGGCGGCGAGCACCTGGAGGCCGCCGGCGACGTGGACGCCGTCGCGCTCGACAAGACCGGGACGCTCACGCGCGGGGAGCTGTCGGTGACCGACGTGGTGCCCCTCGGCGACCGCGGGGCCGACGACGTGCTGGCGTGCGCGACCGCCGTCGAGCGCCGGAGCGAACACCCGGTCGCGGCGGCGATCGTCGCGCGCGGCGAGGAGGCGGGCGCCGCGCCCGACGGCGAGGACGCGACCGCGGTCACCGGCTTCGAGGCGCTGACCGGCGAGGGCGTGCGCGCCGACCTCGACGGCGAGACCCACTACGCCGGCAAGCCCTCCCTGTTCGAGGAGCTCGGCTTCGACCTGAGCCACGCGCACGTCCGGCCCGACGGCGGAGTCGTCCGCGGACGCGACGCGGACGGCGACGCCCCCGACGGCGCGAGCGCGAGCGTCACCGAGCCCGAGTCCTGCGACCACGGCCAGTACCTCGACCTGGCGAGCGAGACGATCCCCCGGCTCCAGGCGGAGGGGAAGACCGTCGTCCTCGTCGGGACGGAGACGGAGCTGGAGGGGGTCATCGCGGTCGCCGACACCGTCCGCCCGGAGGCGGCGTGGGTCGTCGACCGGCTCCACGAGCTCGGGGTCGACCGCGTCGCGATGCTCACCGGCGACAACGACCGGACCGCGCGTGCCATCGGCGAGCGCGTCGGCGTCGACGAGGTCCGCGCGGAGCTGCTCCCGGACGAGAAGGTCGACGCGGTCCGCGAGCTCGCGGCCGATGCGGAGGGCGGCGCCGCGATGGTCGGCGACGGGATCAACGACGCGCCGGCGCTGGCGGCCGCGGACGTGGGGATCGCGATGGGCGCCGCCGGCACCGACACCGCCATCGAGACCGCCGACGTGGCGCTGATGGCCGACGACCTGACGCGGCTGCCGTACGTCGTCGACCTCTCCTCGCGCGCGAGCTCGACGATCCGGACGAACATCGGCGCCTCCCTCGTCGTGAAGGCGCTCCTGGCGGCCGGCGCCCCGCTGGGCTACGTGAGCGTCGCGATGGCGGTGGTCGTCGGCGACATGGGGATGAGCCTCGGCGTCACCGGCAACGCGCTCCGCCTCGGCAACGTCGAGCCCGCGGAGCCGCCGGCGGCGGACGCGCCCGCCGACGAGTCCGGCGCGTAGCGGAGCGCGCGCCGCCGGTCGGCGGGAGCCGGCGAGATCGGCCTCACGATTTTTATCGGCTCGACGGCAATGCGAGCGCATGCCCTCCGAGAGCGGACCCGCGACCGCGGCCGACGCGGTCGACGCCGTCGAGCCCTCCGAGTCCGTCGGGGACGCCGAGCGCGACGAGGCCGCCGGCCGCGACGACTCGGCCGCGACCGACGGCGCCGACGCGACCGGGGGTCTCGGGCGCGAGGCGATCGAGTGGGGACCGGTCCGGTACGACCGGCTGAGGTCGCTCGCGGCCGGCGCAACGGGCGGGATCGCCGGCGCCGTCCTCGTCGGGATCGGGGCCGTCGTCGCCGCCGTGCTCACCGGGATCGGCGAGTTCGCGCTGCCGAGCGTCGGCCTCGCCGAGGCCGCCGTCGGCGTCGGGTTCCTGTTCGCGCTCGTGGTCGCCACCGTCCCCTCGCTGTACGTCTGGTACCGCGAGACCGCGGTCAGCGAGCTGACCGTCTCCCGGCTGCGCGAGGCCGCGGGCGCGCTGCGGCCCGGCTGGACGCTCGCCGGGCTCGGCGCGGTCGCCGCGGCGGCGGTGGCGCTCCCGTCTGACCTCCTTCCGGCCTTCTGGCCGCTGTTCTGGCTCGTCTGGTTCGTGCCGGCCGTCGTCCAGTCGTCGGGCAAGACCGTCCGACTCGACCCGGCGGCGGCGACGGTCGAGCGGACGTACCCCAGCTACGACCGGACCCGGAGCGACGACCTCGGCTCGGTCGTGCGGACGCGGCGGGTCGACCTCCGGTCGACGACGCTGTTCCTGCTCGCGTACCGCGGGAACGCGTGGTTCCGGTCGACGCCGTGGCTGTTCGTCCCGACCCACCGCGCCGACGAGGTCGAGGCGGCGCTCGACGCGGTGCTGGCGGAGAGCGACGGCCCGGACCGCGCGAGCGTCCCGGAGCGGCTCACCCTCGCGGTCCTGGGATCGTTCTCGCTCGTCGTCGGGCTCCTGATGGCCGTCGCGGCCGGCGAGGGCGCGGGCGGCGTGGCGCTGGCGCTGCTCACGGCCCCGTTCTCCCTGCTGTTTCTCGCGCTGGCCGCGCGCCTGTGAGACGCTCCCGACACCGGACGTGACACCCCCTACCACGCGACTCATATACTCGCGGACCGTAGCACGGACATGGACAGACAGCGTCTGGAACGCGCGCTCGAAGACGAGTTCGGGGGGACCGAGGCGGAGCGGCGCGCCGTCTCGCGGGCGGCCCGCGACCTCGTCGACTCCGGGCGGCCCTCCGAGGACCGCGGTCACGGGCTGACCGTGCCGGGGGTGGTCGGGCACATGGAGGACGCCCCGGACGGCTCCTCGCTCGTCGAGCGCTGGAACTGGTGGATGGGCGCGCTCGACGCCGCATACGGCGGCTACGACTACTTCACGGTGCGGTTCGTCGAGGACGACGAGGCGACCGGCCTCCGTCGGTAGGGGGAGGCGGACCCCGGAGCCGCCGTGCCCGAATCGCCCGCTAGCAGTTCGGAGCTGTCCACTTTCACTTTCACTCCGGGGATGGCTCGGTTATAGGGGCGTTCCGGCCCGAGGGAGAGGTATGAGCGCAGTAACCGCCGACCGACCGCGGTACGCGACGCCGACGCGCGTGGACGTCACCGACTGTCGAACCGACCGGCTCCCGGACCGCGTCCGGGCGAACCGCGTCGACGGCAGCGAGGTCCACCTCGAACGCCGGGGCGGGCGGACGTTCCTCGTCACGCGGCCGACCGAGTGACAGTCGCTTTCGGGCGGCAGTGAAGAAGAACTCAGCGCCCGCTCCCGTCAGTCGTCGGCGGGGAGTTCCGTGCGGGGCAGTTCGCCGTCCCCGTGCCGGCCGTCGAGACCGACGCCGAGCGTCTCGTTCGTCCGCGCGACCGACTCGGCCGCGTCGACGTCGGTCGCGAGCGCGCGGACCGCGTCCACGTTCTCGGGGACCACGTCGGCCTCCTGGTGGACGTTCTGGAACAGGTAGAGGTCCCGGCCGGTGACGCTTATCGACTCCTCCCAGACGCAGTTCTCCCAGAGGTCGCCGCGGGGCCGGCCCGCGTCGGCGGCGTAGTCCTTCAGCGCTCCGGCCCCGTCGATGCCGGCGGCCTCGGGGATGAGGAAGATCCGGCTCTCGCCGGCGAGCAGGTCGCGGACGGCCGCCGGGTCCGGCTCGGTCGCCAGCGTGACGTTGACGCTGTGGGTGTGCATCGCGGTGACCGGCGCCTTCAGCGCCGCGGTGTCGACGGCCACGTCGGGGAGGATCTCGTTCACGTCGGGGCCGTGGTGGGAGGGGACCGTCGCCGGGTCGGGGACGATGTCGTTTATCGGGCCGCGGTCGGTCTCGTTCGGGTCGCCGCCGCGGCGCACGAGCGTGACGCGCGCCTTCTCGACGCCGAAGGTCTCGTCAAGCGGCGCGAGCAGCCGCGAGAGCGCGGTCGTGTTACAGGAGACGACACGGACGGAGTCGGCCCCGCGGGCGGCCTCGAAGCGGCCGCGGGCGTTGAACGAGGCGTCGGCGACGGCCGCGTCCTCGCCGCCCTGAAAGACCGCCGGCGTGTCGTGGGCCTCGTAGACCGGCGCGTTGCGCTCGCCGACGCCGGAGGGGGCGCAGTCGACGATCACGTCGACGGCGTCGAGCAGGTCGCCGAGGGTCCCCGCCAGGTCGACGCCGGCGGCCGCGAACCGGTCGGTGCGGTCCTCGACCGCCGCGTAGAGGTCGTATCCGCGGCGGGACGCGGTCTCGACGCCGTAGTCCGGCGACGCCTTGGTCACGCCGATCAGCTCCATGTCGGCCTGGGCCGCGACGGCGTCCGCGACCCGCTTGCCGATCGTGCCGTAGCCGTTGACGCCCACGCGTATCATGTGCGTCCCTCGCTCGGGGACCGGTATAATCTTTTCGAGGTTCGAAAATTGAAATTAACTACCCCACGAGTAATCGATCGGTTAATTCGACGCCGATCGGCACCGGACGTAAATAATTCAATTACGGAATAGAGTAAAATCGCCGATGACAAGGCCTAACGCCCGGGCGGACGGAGACGCGGGCATGGCTGCCGACCTCTCCGACGCCGCGGCGACCGCGGTCGAACAGTGTCTGAACGTCGCCTCCGACGAGTCCGTCGTCGTCGTCACCGACGACGAGCGCGAGCCGATCGGCGAGGCGCTCTACGCGGCCGCGAGCGCCGTCACCGACGACGCGACGGTCCTCCGGTACCCGCCCGCGGACCAGCACGGGACGGAGCCGCCGGCGCCGGTCGCGGCCGCGATGCGGGAGGCCGACGTCTTCCTCGCACCGACGACAAAGAGCCTGAGTCACACCCGCGCCCGCGGCGCCGCCTGCGACGCCGGCGCGCGCGGCGCGACGCTCCCGGGGATCACCGAAGACGTGTTCACGACCGGGCTCAACGCCGACTACGCCGCCATCGACGCCGCCTGCGACGACGTGCTCGACCAGGTGGCCGACGCCGACGAGGTCCGCGTCACCGCGCCCGCCGGCACGGACATCACGTTCGGGATCGGCGGCCGCGAGTGGCTCGCCGACACGGGCATGGTCCGCGAGCCGGGCGACTTCTCGAACCTCCCCGCCGGCGAGGTGTTCGTCGCGCCCGAGACAGCGACCGGCACGTTCGTCGTCGACGGGACGATGATGCCCCACGGCCTGCTCGACGAGGGGCAGACGCTCGCGTTCGAGGTCGAGGACGGGTTCGTCACCGACATCGACGACGACGCGATCCGCGCCGACGTGGAGTCGGCGGCCGAGGACGTCGGCGACGCGGCGTACAACCTCGCGGAGCTGGGGATCGGCACGAACGGCGGCGTCGAGGCGCTCGTCGGCTCGGTCCTCTTAGACGAGAAGGCGGGCGGCACCGTCCACATCGCGATCGGTGACAACGCCGGGATCGGCGGCGAGATCGACGCGCCGCTCCACCTCGACGGGATCATCCGGGACCCGACCGTCTACGCCGACGGCGAGCCGATCGACCTGCCGAGCACGTAAAACGGCCTCAGGCGGGAATCTAACTAGTTGGTTATAAATAACCGAGGCGGTGGCGCGTGCCGACGAGCGCCCGCAGGGCGCTGGTCGCACGCGCGAGGGAGTTCGGTGGTTCGGAGCGAAGCGGAGAACCGCCGACGAGGCTGGGGAGGGGTGAGGTGCGGGGCTGTGTGGGCGGGACTCGAAGGGGCGGTCGCGAGGCGGGCGCAGGCGACGGAAGCACCGCAGCGAGCGAACGGAGTGAGCAAGCGAGGAGCGCACCGAGCGTGCGCCCGCCTCGCGACCGGGGCTTCGGCGGTCTTCATCGCGCCAGCGGCAGCGGAGGAGCAACCGAACGGTTCCGCATATCGCTCGTCTTATTCCACGACCGCGAGCGCCACGCCTTCCACGTCCCGAACGCCGACCACCTGGTGCCGCCAGCCGTCGCCGGCGTCGACGCAGAGCGTGCCCGCCGCCGTGACCGCGACCGAGAGGCCGGGGCCGTAGCCGAGCGCGACGACCGCCTCGTCCACCGGGAGCTCGGCGGTCTCCCACGCCTCGTCGCCCCACTCGCCGCCCGCGTCGGCGTGAACCAGCAGGTCGCCGTCGACGACCGCCGTGGCGTGGCCGTCGCCGTCGGCCGCGACCGCGTCCGCAGACCCCTCCCGCACCGTCATCCAGCCGTTGCCGAGCCAGTACAGTCCCGCGCCGGTCGCGGCGAGCGGCATCCCGGCGCCGGCCACGTCGCGGGCGTCGTCGAGTCCGACGTCGGTGAGCCCGCCGTCGGCGACGCGGAACACCCCCTCCGCGCCCGCGACGAGCGCCCCGTCGACGGCGCGCGGCGCCGAGACGGTTCCGAGCCGCGCCGTCGCGGCGACCGCCGTCCCGCCCGCCTCGAACGCGACGCGCTCGACCGCGCCGCTCTCGCGGGCGACGAGGAGCGCGCCGTCGCGCGCTCCCGTCGCGTCGCCGCGCCCGCTCGCCGCGCCGACCGCGACCGCCGCGTCGTCGTCGACCGATTCGAACTCCGGATCGTCGTCGACCGCCGCGACCGAGAGCCCGTCGGGCGTCGCCGCGGCGACGAGGTCGGCGGCGCCGTCGCCGCGCGCGAGGACGGCCACGTCGCGGGCCGGGTCGCGCGCGACCATGTCGAACGCGCCGACCTTGTCGGCCGACAGCGAGACGCGGACGATCCCGGACCCCGTCGCGACGTAGGCGTCGGTGCGGCCGGCGCTGCCCGCGTACACGCGCTTTTCGTCGATCGAGATGTCGTCCTCGGCGGGAGCCATCGGCCCCCCGTTCTCCGCGGCGGGACATAAGCCCCGCGCGCCGCTGCTCTTGCTCCGCGCGCCGCCGCTCTTGCTCCGCGCGCCGCCGCTCTCGCTCCCCGCGTCGACGCCGGGTCGCCGTTCCGACGCGGCGGGAACGAGCGCGCGTTCCGACGCCCATTTGAGCGCCCCTCGCGTACGTCGGTCCGTGCAGTCAGTCGCCGCCGACCTCTCGGTCCTGCTCGCGGAGGTGGTCCCACGGCTGGCGCGGATCACGGCGTTCATCGCGGGCGGCGTCTTCGCCGCCAACGTCGCCGTCGCGTTCGGGCTGGTCCGGTACGTCGCCGGGGTCGCGGGGTGGCTCACCCGGCCCGCGAACCTCCCGGACGAGGTCGGCACGGCGATCCTCACGACCGCCGCGTCGACGACCGCGGGCTACGCGACGCTCGCGGAGTACCGCGAGGCGGGCCTGCTCGACGACCGGGCGACGCTCGTCGCCGTGGTGATGAACACGTTCTTCGGGTTCGTCCAGCACGTGTTCACCTACTACGTGCCGGTGTTGATCCCGATCCTGGGCGTCACCACGGGGGCCGTCTACGTCGGCGCGCGCGCCGGCATCGCGCTGCTGATCTCGGTCACGGGCGTCGTCGCGGGCGGGCTCCTCCTCTCGGAGTCGAACGTCGACCGGTCCGCGCTCGGCGAGGTCGACGCGACCGGCCCCGAGGCGGACGACCGGGACGGCCGCGAGCGCGTCCGCGACGCCGCCGAGAAGTCGTGGGGGACGCTCCGCCGGATCGTCCCGCGGCTCGCGGTCGTCTACACGCTCGTCATCTGGATCGTCACCACCTACGACGTACGGGCGCTGACGAGCGTCGCCGAGCCGATCACGGGCGTGCTGGGGCTGCCGGGCGCCGCGGTCCCGGTCATCGCGGTGTTCACGCTCGACACGACCGCGGGCGCGGCGACGCTCGCCGGGACCGAGGCCGGCGTCTTCACCACCCGCACCGCGGTCGCGTCGCTGCTCATCGGGAGCATCCTCTCGTTCGCCGTCTCGACCTTCCGGCGCTCGATCCCCTTCCAGTACGGGATCTGGGGCCCCTCGTTCGGCACGAAGGTGATCGTCGTCAACACCGCCCTCAAGCTCGTCTTCATCTCGGCGACGGTCGCGCTGCTGCTCGCGCCGGTGTGGTGAGGGCGCGGTGAGAGCGTCGTCGCGGGCGGACTCGACGAGGTGCGGACCGCGGCGACCGACCGCGCGCGACGGCGGCGGTCGGATCAGTAGGTTCAACACCGGCCCGGATCGATCGGCGCACATGGCGCTCGAAAAGGACGTGGACTGTCCCGCGTGCGGCGAGACTCGCTCGTTCTACCGGACCGCGGCGATGACGCTCCACCTCGGCGAGAAGACGAAGTGGCGGTGTCCCGACTGCGGCTACGGCTACGTCGAGATCGACGGTATCGACACGCTCGCGGCCTGAGGCGACGCTCGTTTTCCGTCGGCCGCGGCGACGCCGCAACACTCAGTACCCCGGCGGCTGTGCCGGATCGCATGAACCGGACACGGCGGCGGTCGACGGAGGCGAGACCGCGTGGTCGGTGAGGCGCGAGAGCCCGAGGGCGACGCGGGGCCGCTCGACGGGCTCACCGTGTTGGACCTCTCGCGCGTCCTCGTCGGCCCGTTCTGTACGATGCAGCTCGGCGACCTCGGCGCGGAGGTCATCAAGGTCGAGCGGCCGGGCCCGGGCGACCAGACCCGGACGTGGGTCCCCCCGGCGTTCAGCGAGGGGGACGGCGAGAGCGACGAGGGCGCGGAGAGCGCCTACTACGTCAGCGTCAACCGAAACAAGCGGTCGATCCAGCTGGACCTGACGACCGAGGCGGGCCGGGCGGTCGTCCGCGACCTCGCGCGCGAGGCCGACGTGCTCGTCGAGAACTTCCGCGTCGGCAAGACCGCCGAGTGGGGCCTCGACTACGGCGACCTCGTCGAGGAGAACCCGGGGCTCGTCTACTGCGGCATCTCCGGGTACGGCGAGTGGGGGCCGGACCGCGACAAGCCCGCCTACGACATCATGATGCAGGCGCGGGGCGGGTTCATGTCGTTCACTGGCGTCGAGGGCGGCCCGCCGGTCCGGATCGGGGTCGCGCTCGCCGACGTGGGCGCCGGGATGTACGCGACGCAGGCGATCCTCGCTGCGCTGCTCGAACGCGAGCTCGGCGACGGCCGCGGACAGAAGATCGACGTGAGCCTGCTCGACGGGCAGGCCGCCTGGACCAGCTACATGGCGACGAACTACTTCGCCAGCGGCGATCCGCCGGGACGCATGGGGAGCAAGCACCCGAACATCGTCCCCTACCGGGCGTACGAGACGGCGGACGGCTACGTCGTCGTCGCCTGCTCGTCGGACCGGTTCTGGCCGCCGCTGTGCGAGGCGATCGACCGCCCCGACCTGCTCGCCGACGAGCGCTACGAGGAGAACGAGGGGCGCGTCCGGAACCGCGACGAGCTGGAACGCGAGTTAGAGGAGACGTTCGCGGCGATGACGACCGACGAAGCGGTCGAGCGGCTGGAAGCGCACGACGTGCCCGCGAGCCGCGTCCGCGACGTGGGCGAGGTGTTCGACGACCCGCAGATCGAGGCGCGCGGGATGCTCGCCGAGGCGGAGCACCCGACCGCGGGCTTGGTGCGGTTCCCCGGGTCGCCGATGCACTTCTCGCGGACGCCGACGACGGTCCGCCGCCACCCGCCGGCGCTCGGAGAACACACGGAGTCGGTGCTGCGCGAGTACGGCTACGGCGAGGGCGACATCGACGAGCTCCGAGATCTCGGCGCGATCGCGGACGAGGAGTGAGCGGCGCGCGCCGGGGGCTCAGAGGATCCCGGCCTGCTCGGCGCGCGCGACGATACCGCGGGCCATCTTGTCGGTCGCCTCGTCGACCATCTCGCCGTCGACCGAGACGGCGCCTTTCCCCTGTTCCTTCGCCTCGGCGTAGGCGTCGACGATCCGGCGCGCTTTCTCGGCTTCCTCGGGAGAGGGCGCGAACGTCTCGTTCGCGGGCTCGATCTGGCTCGGGTGGATCGCCCACTTGCCGTCACAGCCCAGCTGGCTCGCCCAGCGGCAGGAGTCGCGGAACCCCTCCGCGTCCTCGATCTCGGCGTACGGCCCGTCGATCACCTGGAGCCCCTGCGCCTTCGCCGCGTGGGCGATGCGCGCGAGCTGGTAGTGCCAGTAGTGGCCGGGGTAGCCGCCGCCGGAGCCGATCGTGAGGCCGGCGGCGCCGACGTTGGCGGTGTAGTCGCCGGGACCGAACACGAGCGACTCCAGGCGGTCGCTGGCGCGGGCGATGTCCGCGACCTTCGTCATCGCCTCCGGGGACTCGATCTGCGCCTGGAGCCCGATCTCGCCGACGGGGAGGTCGTTGTTCGCCTCGACCTGCGTCAGGAGGTTGTCGACGGTGGCGACCGTCTCCGGGTTGTTCGCCATCGGCACCATGATCGTGTCGAGGTACTCGCCGGCCCGGCCGACGACCTCGATCACGTCGTCGTAGAACCAGCGGGTGTCGACGCCGTTCATCCGGTAACAGGGCCGGGTGTCGGACCAGTCGTACTCGATCAGGCCCTCGATGACGTTCTCGCGGGCGTCGACCTTCGCCGCGGGCGCGACGGAGTCCTCCAGGTCGAGGAACGCCTCGTCGGCGCCGGAGTCGGGCGCCCGCTCGATCATCTTCGGGTCGGAGCCGGGGGTGGCGAGCTGGCTCCGCCGGAGCGTCACGTCGTCCGGTCCGCCCATCAGTCGTCGCCCTCCGAGGCCGTGATCGGGTCGCTCTCCTCTTCGGTGAAGCCGGCCGACTCCTCCTGGCGCCGCCGGGCCTCGGGGTCGAACTCGGCCTCGACCTCCTGGTACCGCGGGACGAAGGAGAGCTCGTGGTGGCTCTCCGTCTCGTGGCCGATATACCGCTCTTCGAGGTCGAACTGCGCCGCCTCGTCGTTCTCGGCGATGTTCGCGAAGTCCTCGTATGCGGCGTGCGCACCGGAGTGGAGTCCGTACAGCGTGATGAAGATGTACTGGTAGCCCAGGTCGCCCAGCTCCTCGAAGGTGAGCGGATCCTCCTGGGCGCCCCACTCGAACGACGAGGAGTAGTTGAAGGCGAGATCGAGGTCCGGGTGGGTCTCGTGGATCGTCTCGGCGTACTCGACCGCGTCCTCGCGGGACGGGTCGGGCATCTCGGGCCAGATGAGGTCGACGCCGGCGTCGGCGTAGATCCGGCCGCGTTCGAGGTGCTCCTCCCAGTCGCCGTTGGCGGAGCCGTACGCGTCGGTGCGGGCGATGATGACGGTGTCCTCGCTCTGCTTGGCGTCGACCGCGGCCTCGAAGCGCGAACGGGCCTGCTCGCGGGAGACGATCTGCTTGCCGGCGATGTGGCCGCAGCGCTTCGGCGAGGTCTGGTCCTCGATGTGGACGGCGGCGACGCCGGCCTTCTCGTACTCGCGGACCGCGCGGCGGACGTTGTGGACGCCGCCGTAGCCGGTGTCGCAGTCGGCGATGACGGGGAGGTTCGTCGCCTCGACCATGCGCTTTGCGTTCTCGACCATCTCGCTCATCGTGACCATCTCCAGGTCGGGGAAGCCGAACTGGCCGAGGACGGTCGAGTAGCCGCTCATGTAGGCCGCGTCGAGCCCGGCCATCTCCGCGAGGCGGGCGTCGAGGGCGTGGTAGATCCCGGGCGCGAACGTGTACTCCTGCTCGTCGAACAGCTCGCGGAGTCGGCGGCCGGCCGGGTTGTCGATATCTCTGGTGAAGACGTCGTCGTCGAGTTCGTTGGGATTCATCGGGTTACTGCGTGGAGTCGTCGGCTGCGGTGCGGTTCGTCGTCGCCCGTCGCTCGCCGGCGCGGCGGCCGTCGGTCGGGCGTCGGTCGGCGGCGGCGCGTCGGTCGCCGCGGCCCTCGCCGTCGCGGCGAGCGCTCGGCGCGAACGTCGTGGGATCGGGTCGGGGGCCGTCGCCGGTCCCGGTCATCGGGACGGCGCGGCGGAACGAGCCCTCGGCGGGCGATCCGGTCGAGGGGTCGCGGGAGCGACGCGCGGCGTTCGCCGTCATCGCGACCCCCCGTCCGTCCGCGTCCGCGAGGCGGGACGCAGGTCGGGAACGAGCGGCGCGTCGCGCTCGTCGTCGGTCGGCGGGCGGGTCGGCCGGCGGGCCTCGGTCGCCGGGGGCGAGCCGGGAGACCGCGTCTCGGTGGCTCGTCGGGTCGTGATCGTCGGGACCAGCGGCGCGCCGGCCTCCTCGGTGAGCGGGGTGCGACCGGGGATCGTCCGGGGAGAAGGTGTCGTCGTACTCGACTCCGTCCGGCGGTCGGTACGGGTCGTCGAGTCCGCGTCGGTCGTGCTGTCGGTGCGTCGGGTCGTGTCGTCGGGCGTGTCGTTAGGCGTCGTCATCGGGTCGTGTGGGCGGTTGGGGCGGTCGTCTGGTGATCGACTCGGTGCGTCGGGTCGCTGCGTGTCCGCGTACGGATACTGCCATTGCGACTGGAACGACTCGACAGGGCATAATAAACATAATGATTAGTAATGATAATATTCGTTATGTTGTTTTACCCGATTAAATGTTCCATGACAACACGGACCACAGACGCGGCGAACGGCCCGACCGCACGCCCCCCCGGCGTCGGTGCCGAGCGGCGGTCGGCGGTCCCGCCGCCCGGACCGATCGCTTATTGCCCTCGCCGCGCCGAGCGTCGGTAGTGAACGAACGCGACGCCCTCCGGGCCCTCGCGGCCGACCTCCCGCACGCGGGCGACGACGCCGCCGTCGTCGACGGAACGGTCATCACGACGGACATGCTCCACGAGCGGACCGACTTCCCGCCCGGGACGACGCGGTACACCGCCGGCTGGCGCGCCGTCGGCGCGTCGCTGTCGGACGTGGCCGCGACCGGCGCGGCCGCGCGCGCGGCTGTCGCCGTCTACGCCGACGAGGCGTTCGACCGGGACGAGCTCAATTCGTTCGTCGCCGGCGCGGTCGACGTCTGCGAGGCGGTCGACGCCGAGTACGTCGGCGGCGACCTCGACGAGCACACCGAGTTCACGACGGCGACCACCGCGGTCGGCGACGTGACCGAGGCCGGCCCCGTCACCAGGTCGGGGGCGCTGCCGGGCGACGCGCTCTGCGTCACCGGCGAGTGGGGACGGTCCGCGGCCGCGCTGCGCCTGTTCGAAGAGGGGGACGACGCGGCGGTCGAGCGCGCGAACGAGCTGTTCCGGTTCACGCCGCGGGTCGCTGACGGGCTCGCGCTCGCGGGCACCGCGACCGCGATGATGGACTCCTCGGACGGGCTGGCCCGCTCGTGTCACCAGCTCGCGGAGGCGAGCGAGGTCGGGATCGAGATCGAGCGGGACGCGGTGCCGGTCCATCCCGCCGTCGAAGAGGTGGCCGGGGGGTCGGCGGAGCGGTTCGAACTCGCCGCGCACTTCGGCGAGGACTTCGAACTGCTGTGTGCGGTGCCGGACGAGGATTTCGAGATGGCCGCGGAGGCGTGTCCGGCCGGCCTGACGCGGATCGGACGTGTGGTCGAAGAGCCCGAGGAGGCGCCGCGGGTCACGGTCGACGGCGATCCGCTACCCGACCGCGGCTTCACGCACGCCGAGGAGTAAGACACCGAGGTGCCGGCTGCTTTCCTATAAGAAACCGGCTGCCGACTGACGGCGAACGTCTTCGAAGCTCCGTCCGCGTGCCGCGCCTTCGATTCCCGCCGCGCACCGCACCGCGACCACACCTCACGCCTCCCCAGCCTCGTCGCTCGCTGCTCGCGGTTCCACCGCTCGCAATCGAGGTGCTCGCTTCGCTCGCACCGCTCGCGACACCCTCGCGGGCTGGCTCGCGGCCGCCGGGGGCGGCCGCTCGCAGGCGCGCCGCGGCGGAAAATCCGTCTCGCGGGTCGTCTACCGGATGAACTCGATCGCGGCGCCCTGCCCGAAGCCGACGCAGAGCGTCGCGAGGCCGCGCTCGGCGTCGCGCTTCTGCATCTCGTGGAGCAGCGTGACGGGGAGGCGCGCGCCCGAGGCGCCGAGCGGGTGGCCGATGGCGATGGCGCCGCCGTTGACGTTGTACTTGTCCTTGTCGACGCCGAGCTCGCGCCGCGAGTACTCGCACTGCGAGGCGAACGCCTCGTTGAGTTCGACCAGGTCGTAGTCGTCGATGTCCGTGCCGGCGCGTTCGAGCAGGCCGCGGGTGGCGGGGACCGGGCCGATCCCCATCACCGTAGGGTCGACGCCGGCGACCGCGTTGGTGCCGACCTCGGCGAGCACGTCGAGCCCGTGCTCCTCGGCGAAGGCCCTGCTCGTGACGACCGTGAGCGACGCGCCGTCGGAGATCTGCGAGGAGTTCCCGGCGGTGACGCTGCCGTCGCCGGTGAACGCGGGCGGCAGGTCGGCGAGCTTCTCGGCGGTGGTGTCCGGGCGGATCCCCTCGTCCTCCTCGACGAGCCCGTCCTCGGTCTCGACGGGGACGATCTCGTCGTCGAAGCGGCCGGACTCGGTCGCCTCGGCGGCGCGCTGGTGGCTGCGGGCCGCGTACTCGTCTTGCGCCTCGCGGCTCACGTCGTACTCCTCGGCGACCTTCTCGGCGGTCATCCCCATCTGGAGCTGGAAGAGGTTGTACCGCTCCGAGAGCTCGGGGTGGAGGTGCTGGTAGGAATCGCCGTCCATCGGGACGCGGCTCATGTTCTCGACGCCGCCGGCGATGATGCAGTCGCGGTTGCCCGCGGCGATCGCGTCCGACGCCGAGATGACCGCCTGCATCGAGGAGGCGCACCAGCGGTTGATCGTGGTGGCGGGCACCGACTCGCCCAGCTCCGAGAGGAGGGCGATGACGCGCGCGACGTTGTTGTCCTGCTCGGTCCGCTGCTGCGCGACGCCCCACATCAGGTCGTCGACGTGGTCGCTGGTCAGCCCGGTCTCGTCGAGCGCGTGGTCGATCAGCGTCGTCGAGAGGTCCTCGCTGCGGACGTCCTCGTAGACGCCGCCGTCTTTCCCCTGCGGCGTTCGGTAGGCGGCCGCGATCACCGGCGTGGTCTCGTCTGTCATGAAAGATAGCAGGACAGACGCCGTATTAAAACGCCGTGGAACGGGCGGGAATCGCTCCGAAGTTTATCGTTTATTCGCGAGCAGGCTCTCGCCGGTCATCTCCGCGGGTTGGTCGCGGTCCATCAGGTCGAGGAGCGTCGGCGCGATGTCGCAGAGCGAGCCGTCCTCGCGGACTCTGCGTCCCCCGTCGTCGCCGTCGGGCGTCAGGTAGACGAACGGGACCGGGTTGTACGTGTGCGCGGTGTGCGGGTCGTCGGCCGTGCCCATGTCGTCGGCGTTGCCGTGGTCGGCGGTGACGACCGCGTGCGCGCCGGCGTCGTCGACGGCGTCGAGCAGCCGGTCGAGCTGTTCGTCGACGGCCTCGACGGCCTCGACCGCCGCGTCGAAGTCGCCGGTGTGGCCCACCATGTCCGGGTTCGCGTAGTTGAGGACGAGCAGGTCGGGGTCCTCCGAGGCGATGGTCTCGACGGCCTCGTCGGTCACCTCGGGGGCGGACATCTCGGGCTGACGGTCGTAGGTGGGCACGTCCGGGCTCTCGACGATGGTGCGGATCTCGCCGGGGAACTCCACCTCGCGGCCGCCGTTGAGGAAGTAGGTGACGTGGGGATACTTCTCCGACTCCGCGATGCGCAGCTGGGTGCCGCCCGCGTCGGCGACGACCTCGCCGATGGTGTTCTCTGGGATCTGCGGCGGGAACGCGACCGGGAACTCGAACGTCTCGTCGTACTCGGTCATCGTCGTCATGCGGACGTCGGGCTGATCGAGGTCGAACTCCCACGCCGGCCGGGTGCCGGTGAGCATCCGGACCAGCTGCCGCGCGCGGTCCGCGCGGAAATTGAAGAAGATCACTGCGTCCCCGTCTTCGAGGGCGGGCTCGCCGGCGACCAGCGTCGGCTCGACGAACTCGTCCGTCTCGCCGCGGGCGTGGGCCTCCTTCGCGGCCGCGACGGCGCTCTCGGCCTCGTGGGGCGCCGCGCGGGAGACGATGGCGTCGTACGCCTTCCTCGTGCGCTCCCAGTTCTCGTCGCGGTCCATCGCGTGGTACCGCCCCGTCACGGTCGCGACGTGGCCGGTCCCGCGCTCGTCCGCCTTCGCGGTCACGTCGGCGAGGAACCCGTCGGCGATCTCCGGGGCCGTGTCGCGCCCGTCGGTGAACGCGTGGCTCGTCGCCGGCACGCCCGCGTCGGCGGCGGCGTCGATCAGCGCGAGCAGGTGCTCCACGTCGGAGTGGACGCCGCCGTCGGAGACCAGTCCCATGAAGTGGACCCGGCCGCCGGTCGAGTCGGCGTGATCGAGCGCGTCCGCGATCGCGTCGTTGTCCGAGAGCGACCCCTCGGCGAGCGCGTCCGTGATCCGCGTGTACGCCTGCTTCACCACTCGCCCGGCGCCGATGTTGAGGTGGCCCACTTCCGAGTTGCCCATCTGTCCCTCGGGGAGCCCCACGCGGCGCCCGTGGACGACGAGGCGGCCGTCCGCCCCGCGCTCCGTCGCCGCGTCGAACGTCGGCGTGTCGGCCGCCTTCACCGCGTCGCGGCGGTCGTGGTCGCCGAGCCCCCAGCCGTCGAGGATAACGAGTGCCGTCTCCATACTCCCGCGTGCCGCCCGCGGGGTAACTACCCTTCGGTGGGCGGCGTCTCGCCGCGCTCCCGGCGGGGCCGCTCCCTCGGTCGATCCGCGCCCGGCGCGCCCGTCACCGGAAGTCAACCTTTTATCCGCCCGACGCTAACCACACGTTAATGGACTCCGCGGTACTGCTCGATCTCCTCGGTAACGAGAACCGCCGGCGCATCCTCCGGCTTCTCGCCACCAAGCCCTGCTACGTCACGGAGATCTCGGAGTACTTGGACGTGAGCCCGAAGGCGGTGATCGACCACCTGCGGAAGCTGGAGGAGGCCGGCGTCGTCGAGTCGACCACGGACGACCAGCGGCGGAAGTACTTCCGGATCGCGCGCAGCCTCCGCCTGGAGGTGAGCGTCTCGCCGTACGGCTTCGGCGCGAAGAGCGCGTACCCGGCGAAGAACAGCCTCGACATGTCCGGGCGCTGTCCCCACCTCTCGATCGAGGCGCCGGACGGGTCCGGCTCGACCAGCGACCTCGCGGAGCTCGCGGAGGAGTTCGCGCGCCTCCAGGACCTCGACCGCGAGCTCTCGCTCGCCCAGCGGTGGGTCCAGGGACGCGTGGAGGACGCCCTCGCCGAGATCGACGAGCGGCTCGGCGGGCAGGCCGACAGCCGCTTCTTCGCGGCCGTCATCGCCGCGGTCGTCGAGACCGACGGCACCCCCGCGGCGGTGGCCGACGAGGTCGGCGCACGGGAGTCGACGGTCGAGAGCGCCCTCCGACGGCTCTCCGACGTGGGGGTCATCGCCCGCGACGCAGACGGGTACCGAGTGCGCTGACGGTCGGCCGTCCCCCGAACCTCGGCTGCCGCCGCGTCGTGCTCGCCATTTGTCGTCCGAGCCATCGCGTCGCGCTGGCCATTTGTCGTCCGAGCCATTGGTCGTCCGAGCCAGCGAACCGGACCGCTTCCGGAAGCTTTTGGCCCGGTCCGGGAAGAGGGCCGACGTGAGCCGTCTCAGAAACCTCTCGCTGTTCCTCGTCCTCGCCGCCGTTTGGGGCTCGGCGTTCGTCGCGATCAAGGCGGGGTTAGCGTACTTCCCGCCGGTGCTGTTCGCGGCGTTCCGGTACGACGTGGCGGGCGTCGTGATGCTCGCGTACGCCGCGTACGCGGTCGACGACCCCGTCCCACGCGGCCGCGACGCGTGGCTGGAAGTGGTCTCCGGCGCCGTGTTCATCATCGCCGCCTACCACTCCTTCCTGTTCGTCGGCGAGACGGACCCGGCGGTGACGAGCGCCGTCGCGGCCGTCATCGTCAGCCTCTCGCCGCTTTTGACCACCGTCTTCGCCCGCGCCGTCCTGCCCGCGGAGCGGCTGACCGCCGTCGGGGCGCTCGGCCTCGCGATCGGACTCGTCGGCGCGGTCGTCCTCGCGAACCCCGACCCCGCGAACCTGACGAGCGGCGGCACGGTCGCGAAACTGCTCGTCCTGCTCGCGGCCGCCTCCTTCGCGCTCGGCTCGGTGCTCTCCCGGGCCTCCGAGGCCGACATCGCCATCGAGACGATGGAGGCGTGGTCGATGCTGCTCGGCGCGGGACTCACCCACCTCGTCTCGGTCGCGCTCGGCGAGTCGGTCGCCGACGCGGTCTGGACGACGGAGTCGCTGCTCGCGCTCGCGTACCTCTCGGTCGTCGCCAGCGGTATCGGCTTCCTCATCTACTTCCACCTGCTCGACCGGCTCGGGCCGATCGAGATCAACCTCGTCTCCTACGTCGCGCCGGTGTTCGCGGCCCTCGTCGGGTGGCTCGTCCTCGACGAGGGGATCACCGCCACGACGGTCGCCGGCTTCCTCGTCATCTGCGTCGGCTTCGCGCTGGTGAAACGCGACGCGCTCCGCGAGGAGCTGCGGGCCGCCGGCGTGATCGGGTAGGCGGGTCGACGCCCCTGGGATCCCGCCGCCCCCGCCGCAACCGTCTTGTCGACGGCCCGACGACTCCCGCGTCGTGAGCGCCGACCAGATCGATCCCCAGGCGAAGCGCGCGGCGACGCGACAGTCGCGGATCCCCCTCCCGCACGGAGGCTACAAGCTGAAACTGCTCCGGCTCCTGACGGACCCCCTGTCGCGGCTTCAGAACCTGAATCCGCCGAGCGTCGGCGCGACGGAGTCGGTGGCTATCCCCGGCCCCGCCGGCGACCTCGACGCGCGGCTCTACCGCCCGGCGGGCGACCCGCCCTATCCGACCGTCGTCTTCTTCCACGGCGGCGGGTTCGTGCTGGGGAGCGTCGAGACCCACGACTGGCTTTGCCGCCACCTGACACGGGAGAGCGAATGCGCGGTGCTGTCAGTCGAGTACCGGCTCGCGCCCGGGCACCCGTTCCCGGCCGCCGTCGAGGACTCGTACGCGGCCGTCGAGTGGGCCGCCGAGTCGACCGCGGCCCTCGGCGGCACCGGCGACATCGCGGTCGCGGGCGACTCGGCCGGCGGCAACCTGGCCGCCGTGACGGCGCTCATGGCCGCCGAGCGGGACGGGCCCGCGATCGAACGCCAGGTCCTCCTGTACCCCGGGATCGGCGTCGACCCGGAACAGGAGTCGGTCAGCGAACACGCCGGCGTCGTCCTCTCTCGCGAGGACATCGAGTGGTTCTCCGCCGCGTACTACCGGAGCGAGATTCACCGCCGGAACCCGTACGCCGACCCGATCAACGCGGGGGACCTCTCCGGCGTCGCGCCCGCGACCGTCGTCACCGCGGGCTTCGACCCGCTCCGCGACGGCGGGAGGGCGTACGCGGAGCGGCTGGTCGCGGACGGCGTCGCGACGCGGTACGAGAACTACCCGGCGATGGTCCACGGGTTCATGACGATGCGAGACGTCGACCGGGCCCGCGACGCGATCGCGGACGTCGGCGCCGACCTCGCCGACGCGCTCGACGCCTGACGACGGCCGACCGTGACAACCGGTCGCAGGCCGCCGGTGGAGTTTATCCGTTCGCCGCCGTCGGCGTCGGTATGTTCCCCGAGACCATCGAAACCGACCGGCTTCGCTTGGAGGCGCGGCGTCCCGAGGCGGTCGACCTCGACGAGTGCTACCGGATCTGTTCGTCGGACCCCGGCATCGACGAGGTGACCGAGTACGTCACGTGGGACCCCCACGAGACGAAGCGGGAGACGCTGGAGTTCCTCGAACGCGGCCGCGAACGGTTCGAGGACGGCGAGGCCGCGACCTACGTCATCCGCCCGCGCGAGGGCGAAGACGGCGCCGGAGCGATCGCCGGCTTCGGCGGCTTCGACGTCGACTGGGAGAAGCGGACCGCGAACCTCGGCACGTGGCTTCGCAAGCGCTTCTGGGGCCGCGGCTACTCGGGCGAGCGCGCCGCCGCGCTCGTCGAAGTGGCGTTCGACGACCTCGATCTCGACGTGGTCGCTGTCGGCCACCTCCCCGAGAACGAGCAGTCGCAGCGGGCGATCGAGAGGTACGTCGACCGCCTCGGCGGGCGGCGCGAGGGGCTGTTACGCAACCACATCACCTTCGCCGACGGCAGCGTCCACGACGAGGTCCGGTACACGATCTCGCAGGCGGAGTGGCGTGAGGCGACCGCGTGATTCGACCTGAGATTTCGGCGTAAATAACACACAGAACGCGTGAAACGCCGTTTTTCTTCTATCAGCCCGACCCAACAAACACTTACCGCGCCCGAAACGATACCGGGCGCATGTCTTCGGCATCCACCGGCGGAACGAGCGCGACGGGCGGAGAACAGAGCCTCGCACGCGGGGCGGTCTTCGGAGCGGTCGCGGGCGCTGCGGCCTACGTCCTCGGCTACCTGGTCACGTACGTGACGCAGAGCGGGCGGGTCGAGGAAGGACTCTCCGGGATCAACTTCTTCGCCGACCTGTTCGGCGGCGAAACCATCTCCGTCTGGCGCGGCGTCGGCTGGGTGTTCTACAACGCGCACTTCGTCGACGTGGAGGTGCCGTCGCTGATCGGCGCCGCGCAGTCGGTGAACTTCATCGCCGAGAGCGACGGCGGGTTCACGTACCTGTACGTCGTCCCGCCGCTGCTGCTGCTCGTCTCGGGCGTCGCGATTGCGCGCGCCGCGGGCGCGGCGACGCCCGTCGGCGGCGCGCGGTTCGGCGCGCTCGCGACCGCCGGCTACCTCCCGCTGGCGCTGATCGGCGCGTTCCTGTTCCGATACGCCGTCGGCGACGGCGGGAGCGTCGCCCCGACGCTCGTCACGGCGGTGCTGCTCGCGGGGATCGTGTACCCGGCCCTCTTCGGCGCGGTGGGCGGCGCGGCGGCCGGGGCGACGGCCGAGTGAGCCCGGCCCGGAGCCGACCGCTCAGTACGCCTCGTCCTCAGGGTCGAAGCGGTCGCCGTACTCGCGGACGGGGTCGACGGGCTGTCCCTCGTCGGTCTCGGGCGCGACGTAGTCGATGAACGACTCCACGTCCGGCTCGCGGACGCGGACCTCCACGTCGATCTCGCCCAGCTCGTCCGGCTCGCCGACCGCGAAGTTGACGACGCCCTCGAGCGCCGCCTGCTTCTTCAGCGAGAAGGCGAACCCCTCGTCTGTGCGGTTCTGCCGGAAGACGCGGCGGGCCGTGTCGAGGATCTCCTGCTCGTGGAGCACGTCGGAGAACGCGTCGAGGCTGTGCGTCTCGGCGACGAGCCGCCCGTCCTCGTGGGCCGGCTCGGCGTCCGGGAAGACGTTCGCGACCGCGTCCGCGACCCGGTCGGTCACCTCGGTGTCGTGGACCGGCGCCTCGATCCGGACGTCGACGCTGTAGATCACGCGCCGTCACCTCCGGCCTCGGCCGCCTCGGCGCCGCCGTCGGAGCGATCCGACCCCCCGCCGTCGAGGCCCAGCACCTCGCGGACGCGCTCGCGGAACGCCGCGAGGCTGTCGGTGTTGTCGATCTCCACGTCGGCGCGTTCGAGCGTCTCGCCGAGCCCGAGGTCGATCTCGCGGGCGTCGCGCTCGCGCAACGCCGAGAGGTCGGCGTCGGAGTCGTCGCGACCGCGCTCGCCCAGCCGCTCGGCGCGGAGCTCAAACGGCGCTCGGATCGCGACGAGCGTGAAGTCGTCGCCGAACGCCTCGCGGAAGCGGTCGAGTTCGACGGTGGAGCGGAGTCCGTCGACCAGGACCGTCTCGTCGCGGTCACTCTCGGTCGCCGCCTCCCGGATCCGCGGGAGCGTCCGCGCGGCGATCGCGTCGTCGCCCTCCTCCTCGCGGAGCGCCTGCGCGATCCGCCCGTGGTGCTGCGCCGGGTCGAGGTCGCGGCGGCGGCACTCGGCGCGGATCACGTCGCCCATGACGACGACGGGGATGCCGGCCGCCTCGGCCACGTTCGCCGCCTCCCCCTTCCCGCTACCGGGGAGGCCGACGGTTCCGATGACGTTCATTACCGGCGGCTACTCCGCTCGCGGACTTAGGTCTGCTGTTGAGCGACGCCGCCCGAAGAGGGCGCTCCGGAGCGCTCCGGAGCGTCCGGTAGCCTCGGGGATAGTTCCGTTCGAATAGTATAAGATTATTTAAATTAGGCGTCTGAGAGTGCGTTCGTGGCTGACGTGTGACGGTACATTTCGTACTCCCCTTCGCGCTCGCCCTCCGCACTCGGGAATCTCGCGTCTCGCGGGTCCGTTCGGACGGTGGAGAGTCGCGACGGCGCGCGCCGGCCGCGGACGATTCATGCGACGACGCACACTCATCACGGGAGCGGCAGCCGGCGGTATCGGCGGGATAACACTCATCGGGACGGGGGCGTTCGACACGGCGAGCGCCGAGCGGGCGGCGACGGTGAACTTCGCGGACGACGAGGACGCGTACCTCGGCCTGGTCTCGAAGAGCGCGTACGCGACGACGGACGGCGACGGCGAACTCGCGCTCGCGTTCGGCGACGTATCGGGCGCGGGCGACGGGATCGGCCGCAACTCGCAGTTCTTCTTCGACGAGGTGTTCGCGATCGCCAATCAGGGGACCGAGACGGTCTCGATCACCGCGACCAGCGACACCGACGCGTTCGACGGCGAGTTCCGGCTCTACCCCACCGGCGACCGCGACGGGGTCCTGGACGACCCCGACAACGCGGTGGCCTTGGAGACCGGCGAGGAGCAGTCCGTCGGGACATACGTTGAGACGGGCGACGTCGACGTCACCGAGAACCTCGACATCGACATCACCATCGAGGCGGCCTTCGAGGATGGGAACGACGAGCCGGACGACCCCCAACCGGAGCCGCCCGAGACGATCGACGTGACGGAGTTCTTCTCGACGTCGAGCCTCATCGACGCGGACGGCGACGTGCTCGACGACGACTCGGTCGTCGCCGTGCGTGCGGAACCGACCGCCCAGAACGAGAACCCCGAGGGCGACGACGAGTTCGTCTCATATCCCGACGACGTCGAGATCCCGCTGGCGGCGGTCGACGGGACCGTCGTCGGGTTCGGGTCGGGCTCGGTCCGAACGCCAGCGACGTCGACGAAAACCGGACGTTCGTCGCGAACGCGTGGCAGACCACGCTCGACGGGACCGGGACGGTGCTGTACGACGAGACGCACGGGCAGAACCGGACGCTCGCGAGCAACTTCTCCGATCTCGAATCCCTGGCGGAAGGCCGAGGATTCGACGTCCAGGCGCTCGCGAGCGACTTCGCCGGGTCGCTCAGCGACGCCGACGCGGTGATGATCGCCACTACCGACGGCGACGTGGCGGACGCCGGCGGGTTCTCCGGGACGGAGCTGTCGGCGCTCGCCGACTTCGTGGACGACGGCGGCGCGGTGTTCCTCCACGGCACCGCCTCGTTCGAGGGAACCTCGAACGGCGCGTTGAACGCGGTGCTCGACGAACTCGGTGCGGCGTTCAGGTTCAACGTCGATCAGGTGACCGACGAGGAGAACAACGGCTTCGCGCCGTACGTGCCACGGACGAGCAACTTCAACGACGACGAGTTCCCCGATCTCTTTCTCGCGGAGGGGGAACTATGAAGCGCCGCAGCGTCATCGTCGGGCTCGGCGCGACCGCGGCCGGCGGGGGCGCGATCGCGACGGGCGCGTTCGACACGGCGACGGCGGAGCGGGACGCGACGGTGGCGCTCGCGGACGACGCGAGTTCGCTGCTGTCGCTGACGCCGCTCGAGGAGGAGTTCGCGTCCGTCGACGACGCGGGCGAGCTCGCCCTGATCTTCGACGAAGTCGAAGGGGGCGGCACCGGATTCGGCTCGAACACCGTCTACGAGATTGGCGAGGTGTTTCAGGTCAGTAACCAGGGCACAGAGGACCTCGGACTGTTCGCGACGGTCGACGACGGGGCGATCGGCGACGCCGAGTTCGCGCTGACCGTCGACGACGAGGCGCTGGGCCCCGAACCGACGGTCGAGCTCGGCGTCGGCGAGGCGGTCGCGGTCGGCGTCGAGGTCGACGCCGGCGACGACCCGACGAGCGGTGAGGTGACGTTCACCATCGGCGTCGGCGACGGGCCGATCGAGGACCCGGGCGAGGAGCCGGGTGAGGGCCCGACCCAGTTCGTCGACCAGTTGGTGTTCGACTCGACCGCGAGCCTCCTCGCCGAGGACGACGGCTACCTGCCGAGCGAGGCGATCGCGGCCGCCGCGGAGCCGACCGCGCAGTCCGTCGACGAGGACGGCAACGACGACGCCACGACCTACCCGGACGACGAGCCGCTACCGCTGATGGCGGTCGACCAAGACCTCCCCGTGGTCGCGTTCGGCTTCCCGTTCGCGCAGAACGACGTCACGTTCGGCGAGTACGGGAACGAGGAGGTGCTGTTGAACGTCCTCGACGAGTACGCCGACTCGGAGACGGTGCTGTGGGACGAGGGGCACGGGCAGTTCTACGACCTCGCGAGCCACTCCAGCTTTGAGGGGTACGCGGAGGACAACGGCTACGACGTGGCGGCGACGACCGACCTCGAGAGCGACCTGCTCGGGCCCGCCTCGGCGATCGTGATCACGTCGCCGTCGGACTCCTTCAGCGGGAGCGAGATCGACGCGCTCGCCGACTTCGCCGACCAAGGCGGGCTCGTCGTGCTGATGGACCAGTCGGACTTCAACAACTTCGACGCGACGGACAACCTCAACGCGCTGGCGACCGGGATCGACACGCAGATCCGATTCAACGACAACCAGGTGATCGACCCCGAGAACAACGCCGGCGCCCAGTTCGCCCCGGTGACGAGCGACCTCGACACCGGGAACTACCCCGAGCTGTTCGCCGACCGCGAGGGGCTCGGACTCGAACTCGACCCGACCGAGGAGTACGAGGTCGAGGTCGTCAGCGTCGCCGACGGGGACACGGCCGACGTGGCGTTCGACTCCGGGATCGAGGACACGGTGCGGATCCTCGGCATCGACACGCCGGAGACCGGCAGCACGGAGGAGCGTCTTCAGGAGTACGAGGGGATCGACGACGGCTCCGCGCTGCGGGACAAGGCCGACGAGGCGACGAGCTACGCCGAATCCCAGCTCGAAGTCGGCAGCACGGTCACCCTGTCGTTCGACGAGAACGAGGGGCTTCGGGGGAACTTCGGTCGCCTGCTCGGCTTCCTCGAACTCCCGGACGGAAGCGTCTACAACGCGAAGGCGATCGAGGACGGCTGGGCCCGGGTGTACGACTCAGGGTTCGCGGACCACGACGCCTACTGGGACCTCGAACGCGCCGCCCGCGACGCCGGCGACGGGATCTGGGAGATCTCCGACGTGGAGTCGACCCCGGTCGTCGGCGACGAGCCGGTCGACGAGCTGTTCGTCCCGTTCGCCTCCGCGGTCGCGACCGCGGACGGCGCCATCGCGGGCGACCGCGTGCCCGTCGCCGCCGAGGGGGGCGACCCCCTCGTCGGCGTCGACGAGGCGAACAACGTCGCGCTGCTGGGCGGGCCGCTCCCCGCCGAGAGCTTCGAGAGCGACGAGGACGGTCCCGGCACCGAGCCGTACGGGAACTACGTCTTCCTCGCGAACCTGATCGACTCGCTCGCCGCCGACGGCCGCGAGGGAAGCGTCGTCATCGACGGCGGGCACGGCCAGTTCGCGGCCGACTACGCGCTCTCCGCGGAGGACGCCGCCTACTTCCAGCGCTACCTCGAAGGGTTCGCGATCGAGTTCGACGGGAAGAACGACTTCGACGACGACCTCGGGCGCGACCTCGCCGAGGCCCGCGCGGTGATCGTCACCGCGCCCGACGACGAACTCGGGAGCGACGAGGTCGCCGCCATCGAAGACTTTCGCGACGACGGCGGCGCCGTGATCCTCGCGAGCGCCGGCGCCGGCACGGACGACGCGGCCGGCGCGCGCGACAACCTCGACTCGCTCGCCGCCGACCTCGGGTCCGACCTGCGAACCGGCGGCGCGGTGACCGACGGGGAGAACAACCTCGGCGGGCCGGCGAACCCGACGACGACGAACTTCGACACGGACTTCGACCTGTTCGGCGCCTACGGCGACGGAGGGGACGGTGGCGACGGTGGATCGCTGGAGGTCGTCGAGGTCGTCGAAGATGCGTCAGGCGACGATCTCGAGGATCCGCAGGAGAACGTCGTCTTCGAGAACGTCGGCGACGACGCCATCGACCTCACCGGCTACGCCGTCTCGGACGAGACGACGAAGGAGTACTCGTTCCCGGACGGGTTCACGCTCTTGTCGGGAGAAGAGGTAACCCTGTACTCCGGAGAGGGAACGGGTACCGACACGGAACTGTACTGGGGCCGGACCGGAAGCGCCGTCTGGAACAACGGCGGCGACACCGTGTTCGTCACGGATCCGGACGAGAACACCGTCGTCAAGTACAGCTACTGAACGCGGTCGATTCGGGGCAGTTCCCGACGCGAACCGCGGGCGTTTTTTAGACTCGGGGGATCAGCAACAAACGAGGGCACGTAGCTCAGCCAGGATAGAGCGTCGGACTTCTAATCCGATGGTCGTGGGTTCGAATCCCACCGTGCTCGTGACATCGCTGAACGGAATCAAGCGCGCCGAGTGACGGAAGGCGGCGTTCGTTTCGCGCGAATAACGTATTTATTCGGTGCGGTCGTCACCTGTTCACATGAACCCTCCAGCCAGGTTCCTCGCCCGTCAGAAGACTGTCGCCGGCCTCGTCGTCGCCGCGCTGTTGGCGCTCGGGATCGCGCTGTACGGCGCGCTCCCGGACCAGATGGCGATCCACTGGAACGCGGCCGGCAACGCTGACAGCGTCGTCGGGAAGCCGATCGCGATCCTGACGATGCCCGCGGTCGTCGTGTTCATGAGCCTGCTGTTCGAGATCACCGACGCCGACGTCGGGGAGCGGATCGTCGGCTCGCTGGCGATGCTGCTGTTGCTCGCGGTTCAGGTGATGGCGTTCGGCGTGAACCTGGGGTACAACGTCCCGATCGTTCCGATCACCCTCGCGCTCGCCGGCGGGATGGTGGCGGTGGCCGTCTGGTTTGAAATGCGATAGGCCGAAGGACGTGACCGGCCACCGGGCGGAGCGCGGGCTTTCGTCTCAGTCCGCCGCGGGCGGCGTTCCGAGGTACTTCTCGTTCAGCTCGTACTCGCCGTCGTCGCCCTCGATCAGGTACTCACCGTAGTACGGAACCCGATTGGCCACCACCTCCTCGAACGTCTCGGCGATCTCCGCGCGGGTCATCTCGCCCATCGACCGGAGGTCGTCGTTGCGGTTGAGACACCCCTTCAGGTACCCCTCGTGGGTGACGCGGACGCGGCCGCAGTTGGCGCAGAACTCCTCGTTCTCGACGGGGTCGACGATCTCGACCATCCCGCCCGTCGCGTCGTCGCTCGCCTCGCCGACGAAGTAGCGCTTCCGGTCGTGCATCTCGCGGTGCTCGACGCGGTCCGCCTTCCCGGCGAGCCAGTCGTGGACGCGCCCGATGTCGACGTTCCACTCGGGCTTGCCGGTCAGTTCCGGCATGTACTGGATGAGCTGGAGCTGGAGCCCCTCGTTGTCGGCGACGTGCTCGACCATCTCCTCGACGTAGCCCGCGGTGTGCGTGAACACGACCATGTTGAGCTTCACGGGGTCGAGCCCGGCGTCGACGGCGGCCTTGACGCCCTCCAAGACTTTCTCGTAGGCGCCCGACTTCGTCACCTCCGCGAAGTCGTCGGGGTCGAGCGCGTCCTGCGAGACGTTGACGCGGTCGAGCCCGGCGGCCTTCAGGTCCGCCGCGCGCCCGGGGAGGAAGGTGCCGTTCGTCGTCATCGAGACCTCCATCGAGTCGGGCGTTCGCTCGATGATCTCTTCGAGGTCTTGGCGGAGCATCGGCTCGCCGCCGGTGAACTTCACGGCGTCGACGCCGTACCCCTCGACGACCTCCAGGAAGCGGACCACGTCGTCGGCGCTCATCTCCGACTCGCTCGGCTCCATCGGCCCGCGCGTGTCGCCTAACCCCTCGTTGTGACAGTAGACGCAGTCGAAGTTACACCGGTCGGTGAGCGAGATACGGACCCCCGTCACCTCCCGTCCGAAGTCGTCCGCGAGTGGGCCGGCCATGAGGGACGGGAGCCACTACGCGCGCTTAAATATCCGGGTCGAACGTGCGGGTGCGTAACACTCCGCGGTTACGTCGCGCCCGCGACGCCGCCGATCGCCGGTTACGATTCCGGCCTCAAAGCGACACGCGTAGGCCGTCCGCCGCGACCCGCACCTCGCCGTCGAAGCCCGCGTCGCGGACGCCCTCCGCCATCTCGCGCTCGCGGCCGCCGGCGTGCGGGTAGAGGTGCGAGAGGAGGAGCGTCCCGACCGTCGCGCCCGCGAGGGACTCGCCGAGGCTCGTCGGCGTCGGGTGGTTCGACACGTCCACGTCGTCCGGGAACGAGCAGTCGTGGACGAGGCAGTCGGCGCCGTCCGCGAACCGCGCCATCCCCGCGAACGCCTCGGTGTCGCCGGAGAGCGCGAGGGGGCCGTCGCCGGGCGCGGCGTCCGAACTCGGCGGCGAGATGCGGTAGGCGAACCCGTCCATGGAGTGGCGCGTCTCGCGGGCGGTCACGTCGAACCCGCCGGCGGTGAACGACCGCGCCGCGGACACCTCGCGGACGGCGAGGTCGATCCGCCCGTCGAGGTAGTCGTGGACGTCGAGCAGGTCGTCGACGAGCGACTTCGTGCCCGCGGGGCCGACGACTTCGAGGTGCTCCTCGCCGGCGAGCCAGCGCGCCTTCACGAGCGGGAGGAGGTCCGCGACGTGGTCGAGGTGGTGGTGCGTGAGGAGGACCGTCGAGGCGCCCTCGTAACCGGTGTCGGTGCCGGCGAGGCGCCCGAGGACGCCGCTGCCGCAGTCGACGAGCAGCGAGCGGTCGCCGTCGTCGAGGAGGTACCCGGCCTGCGCGCGGTCGGGGACCGGCATCGCGCTGCCGGACCCGAGCACGGTGAGTTCCATGCCGACGGGTCGCGGCGCCACCCACCTAACTGGCTCGGACGGGCGCCGACCGGCCCCGGCCGGTCGCGGTCGGTCGAGGGGTCACTTGATCAGGAACACCGGCACCGACGCGTCGTCGGCCACGCGGTCGGAGACGCTGCCGAGGGACTGGATCCGCTCGCGGGGGGACTTCCCCTCCGGGCTCATCACGATCACGTCGATCCCGGCCTCGTCGGCGTAGTCGACGATCTCCGTGTCCGGCGTCCCGTACGCGACGTGGGTCTCGGCGTCGAGGCCGGCCTCCGCGGCCGCCTCGGCGACCGCGTCGACCGCGGCCTCGCCCTGCGATTCGAGGTCCTCGACCACGTCGTCGTGGAGGTCGCCGGAGTTGGCGGCCGCGATCCGCTGGTCGACGACGTACAGCGCGTGGAGCGTCGCGCCGTGGTCGGTGGCGAGTCGGATCGCGTGGTCGAGCGCGCGGTCGACGGCGTCGCTCCCGTCGGTCGGCACGAGAATGTCGTCGTACATGCGTCGCCGTTCGCCCGGCCGGGGCTTAACGGTGGGGCCTCGGTGTCGCCGTCCGGGATCGCTCCGCGGTCGGGGGCCGGGTCGCGCTACTCGCCGCGCCAGCGGCCGCCGATCTCCTCGCGCCGCATGCTGTTCGCCTCGCCGTCGCGGAACACGCTGACGCGGCCGGTCTCCTCGCTCAGCGTCACGGTCGCGACGACCTCCGGGCGCACGGAGGTCTCGATGGCGCTCATGTGGCGCGACCCCATCCACGGCTCGTAGCTCACGTCGTCGACGAGGTCGGCCTCCTCGTCGCGGGTGCCGAGGTCGCGGAACCGGACCATCTGACTCTCGATGCCGCCGTCGACCGCGACCACCACGCCGCCGTCCTGCGCGACGCTCACCGACTCGGCCGCGGACGTGAGTGCGTCCTCCTCGAAGACGGACGGACAGGTGTCCCGCGGCCAGCGGTTGTCGCCCATCGGGTCCGCGTACGCCCCGTAGTCGCTGTCGCCGATGACGGCGAAGTAGAGCCCCGGCCCCTTCACGTGGGGTTCGTCCCACCCGTCGAAGGCGACGCCGACGTGCTCGGCGCAGTAGGTGAGTCGGTCGACGACCTCGCACACCCGCCCGTGGTCGCCGTAGTCGATGGCGAGGTCGTTCATCGCGTTCGCGCCCCTCGGTTCCGTCGTCCGCCGCTGTTGCCGCCGTCGATCACGCTCGACCAGATGGGACACCGGTATTTAAGCGCAACAGAGTCGGCCCGGGGCGGCTCGCGACCCTGACCCGCGGCGACGCCGGCCGTTCACGACCCGCGCCACTGGGTGAACAGCCGCGTGTCGAACCGGTCGGCGCGGAGGAGGCCGACGCCGAATGCGGCCGCGACCGCCGCCGGCAGGAGGTTCCCGAACCAGAGGTTGATCCCGCCCCAGAGGATCACGAAGCTCACCATGTCGTCGAGCATGAACTCGCAGTCGCGGAGCCGCTCGCGGACGCCGACCGCCGCGAAGGCGCGGTCGAGCGTGACGACGGCGACGACCGCCGACAGCACCCAGCCGGCGTAGTTCGAGAGCGGGACGCCGTAGAACGCGCCGCCGCCGAAGTCCCAGAAGCCGAGCGACACCGCGCCGGGGTCCAAGACCACGTCCATCGCGACGACGACGGGGATCACGGTCGCCAACCGGACCCACACGCTGTCGGCGCGCGGGCCGAGCAGGAGCAGGCAGAGCAGGTAGGCGTTCATCACGAGCGGGATGAAGAAGACGGGGAGCGCGACCGGGACGCCGGCGAGCATCGGCCCGAGGTCGACCGTGTACGCGAACTCCCCGTACGGCCACCCGGTCGCGACGCCGACCGACTCGATGAGGTACGTGTACGCGGTCAGGACGCCGATCCAGCCGAGCGCGCGGCGGTCGACCGTCGGCAGCACGCCGACGACCAGCGGCGAGCGCATCACGATCACGCCGAACAGCACGAACCACGGGTGGAACGCGAACGGCTCTGGCACCCAGCCCTCGGCGCTGCCGACGAGCGCTACCGCCCCCACGAGCGGGAAGACGACCGCGATGGTGAACCGGTTCTCGCGGACGAGACGGTCGAGCAGCGCCTCGGCCTCGCGGCGCGTGTCCGGCGCGCGCTCGCGGAGCGCGTCGAGTCCGGCGGCGGTCGAGGTCCCGCCGGGCGAGCCGTCGGTCACGGCAGCGCCTCCCAGAGCGGGTACACCCGCCAGAGGCCGCCCATCGACAGCAGCGTGCCGACGACGGTGTTCAGCGCCGGGAACCACCAGTAGGCGCGGTCGACGGAGACCGACGAGCGCGCGACCCACGCGACGAAGACGGGGTACACGCCGAGCAGGGCGCCGAGCCTGGCGTCGACGGCCCAGAACCCGGCGGCCGCCGCGGTCCACGCCGCGAAGCAGTAGGCGTACGTGCGCCCCTCGCCGAGCAGCGTCGCGGTCGTGTCGATCCCCGCCGCGCGGTCCGGTTCGATGTCGGGGATGGCGGAGAACGTGTGCATCCCCATCGTCCAGAGCCACGCGCCGGCGAGCGCCGCGAGCGGCGGGTGCGCCCCCGCGACCGTCGCGTACGCCGCCGCGCCCGGGAGCGCGTACAGGCCGTTCGACAGCGAGTCGAGGAACGGCGTCGTCTTGAAGCGGACGGGCGGCGCGCTGTACCCGACGGCCAAGACGAGGAAGCCGAGCAGGTACGGCCACGCGACCCGCGGCGTGACCGCGAGCGTCGCGAGCCCCAGCGCGCCGGACGCGGCGACCGCGGCGACCACGGGCCGACTCCCCTGCCAGCGCGCCTCGCGGCCCTCCTTCTTGGGGTTCAGCTCGTCGATGTCGGCATCGAACACGTCGTTGACGCCGTAGAGGAACACGTTCGCGGGAACGAGGAAGTAGAGGGCGAGCGCGACGGTGACGGGTGTGAACAGCCCGCTCACGGCGTCGATGCCGTAGGTGACGCCGACCGCGACCGGCCCGGCGAGGTACAGCCAGAAGCGCGGCCGGGACAGCACCAGCAGGTAGCGGAGCCCCTCGCCGCCGCCCCCGGCGGCCCGGGACTGCTCGTCCTCGACGGACCGGGGCTGGCCCTCTCCGGCGGATCGGTTCTGGTCGCTCACGGCGGGGATCACACGTCGTCGTCGGCCATCGCTTCCGCGGTCAGCCCCCCGCTGATGAGGCACATCGGGACGCCGATGCCGGGCGTCGTCGTCGACCCCGTGAAGTAGAGCCCGTCGACCGCGTCCGAGACGTGCGACGGGCGCAGCAGCGAGGTCTGCGTGAGGGTGTGCGCCAGGCCGAGCGCGCTGCCCGCGTAGCTGTTGTACCGGTCCGCGAAGTCGTCGACGGAGAACGTCTCCTCGACGACGACGCGCCCGCGCAGGTCCGTGCCGGTGTTCTCCGCGATGTCGTCGATGACGAGGTCGCGGTAGCGGTTGCGGATCTCCGGGGTGTCGGCCAGCCCGGGCGCGATCGGCACGAGCGCGAAGAGGTTGCTGTGCCCCTCGGGCGCGACGGTGTCGTCCGTCTTGGAGGGGACACAGAGGTAGTAGGCGGGGTCGTCGGGCCACTCGGGGTCGTCGAATATCTGCGCGAAGTGCTCGTCCCAGTCGGTCGGCAGGACGAGCGTGTGGTGTTCGAGGTCCGGCACGTCGCCCTCGACGCCGAGGTACAGCAGGAACGCGGAGGGGGCGTACGTCCGCGACTCCCAGTACTCCTCGGTGTACTGCCGCTTGTGCTCCGGGAGCAGCTCCTGCTCGGTGTGCGCGTAGTCGGCGTCGGAGACGACGCGGTCGGCGAGGTAGCGCTCGCCGCCCTCGGTGTCGACCGCGAACGCGCCGTACCGCCCCTCGATCCCCGTCACCTCGGCGTCGGTGACGAACTCGACGCCGAGGTCGTCGGCGAGCTCGACGATGCCGTCGACGACGGCGCCGATCCCGCCGTCGGGGTAATAGACGCCCATGTTGTAGTCGACGTGGCTCATCAGGTTGTACAGCGCCGGCGTGTTCGTCGGCGAGCCGCCGAGGAACACGAGCGTGTACTGCATCAGCTGCTGGAGCTTCGGGTGGTCGAAGTAGTCCTCGACGTGGCCCTGCATCTTGCCCAGCAGCGAGAGTCCCCACGAGTAGCGCATCACGTCCGTGTCCACGTAGTCGCGCAGCCGCGGGCGGTCCTCGTACACGAAGTGCTCCATCCCGATCTCGTAGGTCCGCTCGGACTCGGCCAGGTACTCGTCGAACGCCTCGCCCGCGCCCGGCTCGTACGACTCGAATATCTCCTTGTTCTTCTCGCGGTCCGGGAGCACGTCGACCTTGTCTCCGTCCTTCCAGAACACGCGGTAGTGCGGGTCGAGCCGCTCCAGTTCGTAGAACTCGTCGGGCGACCGGCCGAAGTGGCCGAAGAACCGCTCGAAGACGTCCGGCATCAGGTACCACGACGGCCCCATGTCGAACCGGAAGCCGTCGACTTCGAGCCGGCTGGCCCGGCCGCCGAGCTGCTCGTTCTTCTCCAGCAGCGTGACGTCCGCGCCGGCGTCCGCGAGGTAACAGGCCGTCGAGAGGCCGCCGAATCCGCCGCCGATCACGACGACGGACTCGCCGGCCACGCCGTCGATGTCCGGGACCACGTCCATACGCGATCCTAAGAGCGGCGGGGGTATAAATCCGGCCAGACGCGTCGGGGATCGCACCTCGTCGCGTCGAGACGGGGCGGTCGTCTCGCCCCGAGTGGATACCACTAAGTCGCCGACGCGCGTACCTGTGTTTACATGGATCTGACGGTCGCGATCACCGGAGCAACGAGCGGGATCGGACGAGCCGTCGCCGAGGCGTTCGTCGACGAAGGGGCGTTCGTCGCCGTCTCCGGGCGCGACGGCGAGGCCGTCGATCGGACCGTCGGGGCGCTGAACGGCGGGGGCGGCGACGCGGACGAGAGGACCGAAGCCGACGACGGGAGCGACGACGCCGCCGAGCGCGGCGCCGCGTGGGGCGACCGCGTCGACGTGCGCGACGAGTTCGACCTCGAACGCTTCTTCGAGCGGACGGCCCGCGAGGCCGGCCCGATCGACGTGGTGTTCGCGAACGCCGGCGTGTTCCACGGCGCGCCGGGCGAGCGGCCGACGACGGAGGTCACCTACGCCGACTACGACGACACGATGCGGACGAACGCGCGCGGCGTGTTCGCGACGATATCGGAGGCGGTCCCCCACCTGGCCGACGGCGCGCGCGTCGTCGTCCCGTCGGGCGCGGTCGCGGCCGAGTCCAAGCCCGGGATGGGCGCGTACGCGGTGTCGAAGGCGGCCGCCGAGGCGGTCGCGCGCGGCTTCGCCGCCGACCTCGACGCGACCGTCGGCGTCGTCGACCCCGGCCTCGTCGCCACCGACCTCACGGGCAAGGAGCGCGCCCGCGACCCGGAGAGCGTCGCGCCGCTGTTCGTCTGGGCCGCCACCGAAGCGCCCGCCGAGGACCTGAACGGCGGACGGCTGGGGCTGCGGGAGTGGAAGTCCGCGACGCGATAAGAGTGGATTGTGTCCGGATTGGCGGTCGCGAAGGCCCCAACCGCTCGCTGGTAAATAATCGATAACGGCCCGGTGACAACCACCTCCAAAGCCCCAGCCGCGAGGGCTCGGTGCGCTCGCTGCGCTCCTCACTCAGTCGCTTCGCTCCCTCGTTGCGGTGCTTACGTCACGCGCCGTCGCCCTCGGGACTGCCCCTTTGAGTCCCGCCCCGCACCGCACCTCACGCCTCCCCAGCCTCGTCAGACGCGTCTGACGGGCTCCCTCCGGTCGCCCTCGCCGCGCCTGACTCCCTCGCGCGTGCCGCTTCGCGGCCTGTCGGCCGCTCGCAGGCACGCGCCACCGCATCGTTCGTTTATAAGCAATTGTCGCCGCCGCGCGTCGATTCCGCCAATCGACCACCGAGAATTATCCCCCGGCCGGTCGAACGGGCGGTATGCCACTCGCGGACCCCGACCTCTCGGGCTCGACGGCGTTCATCACCGGAACGACTCGCGGCATCGGCAAGCAGATCGCGCTCGCGCTCGCCGACCGCGGCTGTAACGTCGTCTCGACGGGCAAGACGACCGACGACGACGACTCCGAGCTGGAGGGGTCGATCGAGCAGACGGCCCGCGAGGTGCGGGAGCGCGGGCCGGAGGCGCTCCCGATCGAACTGAACCTCCGCGACGAGGGCCGCGTCGAGGCGGTCGTCGAGGAGGCGATCGACCGCTTCGGCGAGGTCGACATCGTGATCAACAACGCCAGCGCGATCCAGCTGGCGAACGTCGCCGACCTGCCCGCCGACCGCTTCGACCTCCTGACGGACGTGAACGTGCGCGGGACTCACGTCGTCGCGCACGCCTTCGCCGACCACCTCGCGGGGCTCGACGAGGCGTGGCTCCTGACGAACGCGCCGCCGGTCACGACCGACCGCTCGCCGGGCAAGGCGCCGTACGCGTGGTCGAAGCTCGGGATGTCGTTCGTCACCCTCTCGCTCGCAGAGGAGCTCGGGAGCGACGACGTGGGCTGTAACACGTTCTGGCCGGTGACGACCATCGACACCCGCGCGACGCGCTACTTCGGGCTCGGGACCGAGGACGACTGGCGCACCCCCGAGGTCGTCTCCGACGCGGTCCTCGAGATCCTCGCCCGCGACCCGGCCGAGTGTACGGGAAACAGCTTCTACGACGAGGGACTGCTCCGCGACGCGGGCGTCACCGACTTCTCGGCGTACAACCTCACAGAGGGCGACCCGGCGCCGATGTCGGCGCGGCTGTTCGACCCGGAGTTCGAGCGCGACTGGTGACCGCGCCGGTGCGGTCGACGCCACACCGGCGGGGCCGGATCACTCCGTCACGGCCTCGCGCAGCGCCGCGGTCGCCGCCGCCGGGTCCTCGGCGGCGGTGATGGCCGACAGCGCCGCGACGCCGGCCGCGCCCGCCTCGACCACGGGCGCGGCGTTGCTCGCGTCGATCCCGCCGATCCCGAAGACGGGGACGTCGACCGCGTCGGCCACCGCGGCGATCCGCTCAACCCCGATCCCGTCCCGGTCGCCGGAGACGTCCTTCGAGTCGGTGCCGTAGACGGCCCCCACGCCGAGGTAGTCCGCGCCCGCGGCCTCGGCCGCCTCGGCCTGCTCGACCGTCGAGGCCGAGACGCCGACGACGGCGTCCTCGCCCAGCCGTTCGCGAGCGACCGCGACCGGGAGGTCCGTCTGCCCGAGGTGGACGCCGTCGGCGTCGACGGCGGCGGCGAGGTCGATCCGGTCGTTGACGAGCAGGGGAACCCCGGCCTCGGCGGTCAGCTCGCGGATCCGGAGCCCCGTCTCGTAGCGCTCGCGGTCGGTCACCGCCTTGTCGCGGAGCTGGACGACGTCGAGCCCCCCGTCGAGCGCGGCCGCCACCACCTCGGGGGTCGCGCGCCCCGCGGAGCGGCTCGCCGCCGTGACGAGGTACGTCCGCCACTCGCTGATATTCACGTATGGTACAATCCGATGGTCGCGTCAAAACGGTTGCGCTTCGACCGCGGCCGCGCGGCCCGGTCGCGGGCCGTGACGGACAGACACAAGCCGGCGCGACCCGTACGGGAGTCCAATGCTATCCCGGCTCCGGAACGGCGCCGCGCGCGTCGCCGAGGCGGTCGCGGGCGCGCTCGACCGGGCCGGCGTCATCGACCGGTCGCGGCTGGACGAGACGATGGGGCTGGCGTGGCCCCGGATCGTGACGGGGTTCGCGATCATGTCGAAGAACACCGTCGACCTCGCGGTGATCGGGTACGCGGTCGGGGTGTCGGCGGTCGCGGGCATGGGGTTCGCGTTCGCGTACTGGCAGCTGGCGAAGTTCGTCTCCATCGGGCTCGCGGGCGGCACCGTCTCGCTCGTCTCGCAGAACTACGGCGGCGAGGAGCGCGGGCGCGCCGGCCTCGTGGTCAAGCAGTCGCTGATCGTGGCCGCGCTGCTGGTCGCGCCCATCGTCGCGGGGTACGTCCTCGGCGCGGAGCGGCTGATCGCGCTCGTGGGCGGCGACGGCGCCGCGCTGTCGGCCGGGACCACCTACCTCGCCGTCACCGCGCCCGCGCTCGCCTTCGAGTTCTTCAACATGATCGCCAGCCGGACGTACGCCGGCGTCGGCGACACGCGCACTCCGATGGTCGCGCGCGCCGGCGGTGCGATACTGAACGTCGTCCTCACGGTCTGGCTCGTCCTCGGCGCGGGGTTAGGCGTGTTCGGCGCCGGCCTCGGCACCGCGGTCTCCATCGCCGCCGTCGGGCTCGTCCTCGCGTGGGGGATGACCGGGCGGTCGTACCTCGGCCGCGGCGCCTCCCCCGTCCCGGTCGGCCGCTCCGGCCCGTGGTTCGACGCCGGGCTGACGCGCCAGCTGCTCCGGGTCTCGTCGCCCCTGATCGCGCGCCGCGTCGCCGAGGGCGTCGTCGTCTTCCCGCTCCTGTGGGTCGCGTCGTCGTTCGGTCAGGCGACCGTCGCCGCCCTGGAGGTCGGCCGCCGCGTCAGGGCGCTGCTCGGCAGCTTCAGCTGGGGGTTCTCCATCGCCGCGAGCACGCTCGTCGGCCAGCGGCTCGGCGCCGGCGAGGAGGCGCTCGCCACGGCGTACGGCCGCGACGTGATCTCCCTGTCGGCGGTCATCTACGTCCTCGCGTCGGCCGCGGTGATCGCCGCCGCCACGCCGATCGCGGGCGTGTTCGTCGACGAGCCGGCGGCGGTGAGCGCCACCGCGGCGTTCGTCGTCGCCGCCGCGGTGAGCGCGCTGCCGCTCGGCGTGGACGGCTCGATAACGGGGTCGCTTCGCGGCGCGGGCGACACGCGCTGGCCCTTCCTCGCGTCGATGATCGGCCTGTACGCGTTCGCGCTCCCGGTCGCGCTGGTCGGCCTCGTCACGCCGCTCGGCGTCGGCGGGCTCTACGCGGCGCTGGTGGCTGAGAAGCTGGTGCCGGCCGGGTTGAACGGCTACCGGTTCCGCTCGAACCGGTGGCAGGCGGTCAGCCGGCAGTACCGGCCCGACGCGGGCGAGGCGGAGGAAGAGGTCGGATAGCGGTGCGGACGCGGCTGCGGCCTACTCGGCGGCGACCTCCTCGATCACTTCGACGCTGCCGGTGAGCTGCCGGTGGACGTACGGCATGTCGATGCCGGCGTCGTCGAACGACTCCTTCACCGCGGTGACGTACTCGGAGCGCACGCGGACGAAGTCGCCGCGGTCGGGGTCGGCGATCCACCACCGCGACTGGAGCCCGACGGCCGAGTCGCCGAGCTCGACGAGCCGGACCGAGACGCCGGGGTCGTCGAGGATCTCCTCGTGGGCCTCGGCCTCCTTGACGATGATGTCGGTCGCCTCGTCGATGTCGTCGTCGTAGCCGATCCCGAAGACGAACTTCTGTCTGAGCGTGTCGTAGGCGACGGGGTTGGTGACCGCGCTGTTCGCGAGGTCGCCGTTCGGCACCGTCACCAGTTCGTTATCGAACGTCCGGACCCGCGAGACCCGGAGGTCGATCTCCTCGACGCGGCCCGAGTTGCCGTTCCACTCGATCCAGTCGCCGACCTCGAACGGCTTGTCCTTGAGGATGAACACGCCGGCGACGAAGTTCCCGAGGAGCTCCTGTGCGGCGAAGCCGACCGCGAGCGCGATGGCGCCGCCGAACACGGCGAACGCAGAGAGGAAGCTCCCGTAGCCGGCGACGGCGAAGCCGATCGCGACCGCGGCCACCCAGACGACGGCGTTGAGAACGTTCGTGCCGAGGCTCAACACCGCCTCGTCGAACCCGCGCGCCCTGACGACCCGTCGCAGCCCCGGGATGAGGACGAGCTTTCCGAGCAACAACACGGCGACGAAGCCGGCGACGAACCTGACCACCGTCACGGCGATCGCCGCCACGTCGACCGCGTTCGCGATCGCGTCGAGCTGTAAGGGGAGCATCGTCACCCCGTTCGCGAGACTATATAAAGAAGCTACTGGCAGCGCGCTTGTTTACGCCCGGCCGGAGGAGGCGCTCGCCCGGCGCGGCGGCGTGTCAGTCGCTCCGCACCGCGAGCGGCCCGTCGCCGCGAGCGACCGCGCGCAGCCGACGGCCGTGGACGTCGTCGTCGGCCATCCGCTCGCGAACCGCCGGAGGGATCCACGCCTCGCGACCGTCAGGATCGGGGGCCCGGTCGACGCCCGGCGGCCGGATGTCGTCGGGGAGGTACCGGGCGTACGTCGGGAGGCGCTCGCGGAGCGGCACGCCGCCGGCGTCCGCCACGGCCTCGAGCCCGCGGAGGTCGGGCCACTCGTACGCCGGGTTGATGTAGTCGTCCGTCACCGGCGAGACGCCCCCGAGGTCGTCGATCCCGCAGTCGACGAGCTCCGCCGCCGGCGAGAGGTTCGGCGGGACCTGAACGGAGACCTCGGGCGGCAGCGCCGCGCGTGCCATCGCGACGACGCGGCGCATCACGTCGCGGTCGGGCCTCGAGAAGTCGGAGCGCTCGTTGGGCACGACGTTCTGGACGATCACCTCCTGGACGTGGCCGAACCGCTCGTGGAGGGCCCGGATCGCGAGCAGGCTCTCGGCGCGGTCGCGCCAGTCCTCGCCGATGCCGACCAAGACGCCGGTCGTGAACGGAACGCCCTGTCGACCGGCGGCGCGGATCGTGTTGAGCCGCTGGCCGGGCGTCTTCCGGCGCCCCCCGGCGTGCGCGTCGACGTCCGCGGTCGTCTCCAGCATGACGCCCATCGACGCGTTCACCTCGCGGAGGTCCGCGAACTGCGCCTCGGTCAGGTCGCCCGGGTTCGAGTGGGGGAGCAGCCCCTCCTCCAGGGCGATCTCGCAGGCCCGGTAGAGGTACTCGTGGATCGAGTCGAACCCCCACTCGGCGAGCGTCTCGTGGATCTCGGTGTACCGCTCGTCCGGATCGTCGCCGAACGTGAACAGCGCCTCCGTACAGCCAGCGTCGGCGCCGACGCGGCACTGCTCGCGCACCTCGGCGGGCGACAGCAGCGACGCCTCGCCGGGCACGTCGTAATAGGTACAGTAGGTACAGGTGTACCGGCACGCCGTCGTGAGCGGGATGAAGACGTTGCGCGCGAAGGTCAGCCGGTCGGCGGCCTCGACGTCGTCCGGGCCGACCGAGAGCAGTCGCTCGACCGCCCGGTCGGCGACAGTCACGTCGACCCCGTACTCGTCGGCCCCGGCGAACACGGCCGTCACTCGCGGTCGGCGTTTAAAAAGAATCGCGGTTGCGGATCCCCCCGACGACACCGGAACCGGTTACGCCCGGCGACAGGCGGAGGAGACGACCGCGGCGATGGGTGGAGAAAACGACCGCGGCGACCCTGTCTCGGTCACTCTCGAACGACAGCGACGCGGCCCTCGGACGCGTCGAGCGCGAAGCCGGCCTCGCGGAGCCACGCCGCCGCGCGGCCCTCGCCGTGGATCAGTACCTCGGCGAGGTCGTCCGGCTCGTCGACGTCGGTCCCGAGGCGGTGCGAGTCGACCGCGGCGAACGACGCGCCGACCTCGGCCGCGATGTCGCGGTGGTCGAGGTAGGAGGCGCCGTGGTAGTCCACCCGGAACTCGGGGTGCGAGGCGACGAAGGCGTTCGTGCCGCCGCCGCGGCCCGGCACCATGGCAACTTCCGCGTCGCGCCCGGCCGCGAACAGGCGCTCGACCGCGTCGGGGGTCGCCAGCGCGAGGTCCGCCATCACGACGGCGACCGGTTCGGGGGGGCCGTCGGCGTCGCTCTCGTCGCCGTCAGCCCCTAGTCGCGCGTCCAGCGCCGCGTTCACGGCCGCGGTCAGCGGGCGGTCGTCGACGGTGACCGGGCGGTCCGCGTCGACCGCGTCGGTGGCGAGGACGCGCGGCTCGCCGCCGGCGGCGGCGACGGCGTCCAGCACGTCGTCGAGCATCGCGCGGGCGAACGCCGAGCGCTCGTCGGGGGAGAGGGCGTCCGAGAGTCGCGACTTCGGACGGTCGGTCGAGAAGGGAACGATGACCTCCATCGCGGCGGTGGGAGGTCTTAGAACAGGGATTCCAGCTCGTCGCTGTCGTCGTTGACGAGCTCGTCGAGGTTGTCGTCGCTCTCCTCGCGGATCTCGTCGAGGTTGTCCTGCGCCTCGATGGCGACCTGCTGGAGCTCCTTGATCCGCGGGACGTTCGTGACGCCCGCGAGCAGGATCACGGTCGCGACGAAGCCGGCGCCGCGGTACGGGTAGTCCCCGCCCCGGACCTCCATCGAGCCGGTCTGCTCTTCGAGCCACTTGCGGCCGCGCTCGATGCCCTTCCGGTTGAGGTACTCCGGCGGCCCGGCGAGCACGAGCAGCGCGCGCTCCGCGCCCTCGATCTCACAGGGCAGCGTGAGCCGGCCGAGCGCCGCCTTCCGGACGAGGCTGGTGATCCGGTTGGTGGTGTGGGCGCTGTCGAGCTCCTCGTCGTTGCCGTCGTCGCGGAGCCGCGAGAGCAGGCCGCCCGAGGAGCGCTCCTCGACCTCCTCCTCCGCGTAGCCGACCGTGGAGACGCCGCCGCCGGAGAGCGTGTTGATGATCTCCGAGGAGTCGACGACGCTCTCGGCGACCTCCTGACCCTGCTGGATCTCGCCGGCGCCGAAGAGGATGCCGAACCGCCGGACGATCTCCTCGTTGATCTCCTCGTAGCCGCCTTGGACGGACTCGCCCGTTTTCCGCCAGGCGTCGTTGTCGAACACCATCAGGTTGTCCACCTCGCGGACGAACGTCTGGAACGAGCGGGCCGCGTTGAGGGTGTAGATACCTCCTTCATCGCTGCCCGGCAGGATGCCGAGCCCGTAGACGGGCTCGGTGTAGATCCGCTTGAGGTGCTTCGCGAGCACCGGCGCGCCGCCGGAGCCCGTCCCGCCGCCGAGGCCGGCGACGACGAGGAAGGCGTCGACCTCGTGGACCGGGATCGAGTCGATGGCGCCCTGGACCTCGTCGATGTCCTCCTCGGCGATCTCCGCGCCCAGTTCGTTGTCCGCGCCGACGCCGTGGCCCTTCACGCGCGACTGGCCGATGAGGACGCGCTGGTCCTCGGCGATGTGTTCGAGCCCCATGAGGTCCGCCTTCGCCGTGTTGACGGCCGCCGCGGCTCGAACGATCTCGGAGCCCGTCCGCTTGTCGTACTCCAAGAACTTGTCGACGACTTTACCCCCCGCCTGTCCGAATCCGATCATTGCGAGTTTCATCGTGTGCTCCCTCCGCGTTTGAACTGAACAGAACGCGATCTCGTATATAAGCCTTCGGTTGCCGTTACCAGCGTTGAGATTAGGACAGTTGACACGTTCAGTCCCCCGGTCATCGGATCCCGAGGTGTTCGCCGAGCGTCGTCAGGTCCGCCTGGTCGACGCCGAAGGCGCCGACGTCGCTGTCGGCGGTCGTGTTGTCGAACTTCAGCGACCGGTACTGGTCCGGCCCCATCGGGAACCCGGGCACCGCCCCGAGCACCGAGAGGCCGACCTTCGCGAGCGGCATCGGCAGCGGGACGATGGTGACGCCCTTCCGTTCCGCCTCGTAGACGAGGTCCGTCACCTGCCGGAGCGTGAGCACCTCCGGGCCGCCGATCTCGTAGGTCTCGCCGGCGTGCTCGTCGTCCGTCACCGCGGCGGCGATCATCGGGACGAGATCCTCGACGTGGATCGGCTGGAACCGCGTCTTCCCGCCGCCGGGGAGCGGGTACAGCGGGACCCCCGGCGCGAACATCCCCTTCAACCGCTTGGTGAAGGAGACGAACTCGCCGCCCTCGCCGAAGACGACGGAGGGGCGGAAGACCGTCCAGTCGAGCTCGCTGTCCCGGACGATTTCCTCCGCCTCGCCCTTCGCGCGGATGTAGGCGGTGTCGCCGTTCGGGTCCGCGCCGAGCGCGCTGAGCTGGACGAACCCGTCGACGCCGCCGTCCTCCGCCGCGCGGACCAGGTTCTCCGTCCCGCCGCGGTGGATCCGGTCGTGCATGCGGTTGCCGCCGTCGGGCTCGAACAGCGGCGAGAGCGCGACCAGGTTCACGACCGCGTCGTGCCCCTCGACGGCCGAGGCGATGGAGTCGTAGTCGGTCACGTCGCCGCTGACGCCCGTCACGCCCTCCGGCGCCTCCTCGGGCGATCGGGAGAGCGCGGTCACGGCGTGGCCGTCGTCGGCGAGCGAGCGACAGAGGTACGACCCGATGAATCCGGTCCCCCCGGCTACCAACACTTTCATGCGAGCCACGAGGCGTGGAAGGCCCGTAAACCTACCGCGATGTCAGACGCTCGCGGACGCCGGCGCGATCCGGGGCAGGGAGGTCCGCGGCGAGGGCGGTTGACCCGTTTGTCGCGGTCACTCCTCGTCCGGAACCGGGACCGTCAGCACCGGAACGGGAGCGCTGCGGAGGGTGCGCTCGGCGACGCTGCCCAGCAGGTACCGGCCCACGCCGGTCCGCCCGTGCGTCCCCATCGTCACGAGATCGACGCCGGGGTCGTCGACGTACGACAGGATCCCCCGGGCGGGCGAGGAGGCGACCTCGACGGCGCCGACCGCCTCCAGTCCGGCCGCCTCGACGCGTTCGACGCCTGCCGCGACCGCGTCGTCGGCGTACTCCGAGAGCACGTCGACGTCGACGTGGTCCCCGACGCCGATGCCGCCGGTGTCGACGACCGAGAGGACGTGGACCGTCGCCCCGGCCCGTTCGGCGACCGGGAGCGCGCGGTCAAGCGCGGCGGTCGCGGCCGGGCTCCCGTCGGTGGGCACCAGCACGTCCTCGTACGGGTACGGGACGGCCTCGTCGCCCGGCCGGAGGGCCAGCACCGGCACCGGTGAACGCCGGACGACGCGTTCCGTGGTGCTGCCGACGAGGCGTTCGACGCCCTGCCGCCCGCGCGTGGACATCGCGACGAGGTCGGCGTCGGTCCGGTCCGCGTAGTCGACGACCGTCTCGGGGACGCCCCCCTGCTCGACGGCCGTCTCCGCGTCGACGCCGCGCTCCGCGGCGCGCGCGGCCGCCGCCTCGACGATCGACTCGCCCTCCGTCTCCAGCACGTCGACCACGTCGCGGCCGATGCGCGTTACGCTGTCGCGGGTCGTGTCCGCGACGTGGAGGACGTGGACGGTCGCGCCGTGGTCGGCGGCGATCGCCAGGACGTGGTCGAACGCCGCCGCGGCCGCGTCGCTGCCGTCGGTGGGGACGCAGATCCGGTCGAACATATCCCCTCGGTCACGCCCGCGGGTGAAAAACGCTCGCGTCGCTCTCGCCGCCGTCGACCAGCGCGCTCGAACGCGTCGCGACGCCTCCGAGCGACCCCGTTCCGACCCGGGCCGTTTATTCCTCGCCGCGGCGGAACGCGACCATGCTGATCACGCTGGAGGGGCTCGACGGCAGCGGCAAGACGACGGTCTGGGAGGCGCTACATGACGTGTACCCCGACGCGACGTTCACCCGCGAGCCCACCGACAGCTGGTACGGCGAGGCGGTCGGGCGCTCGATGGACGACCCGGACGCCGACCCGCTCGCGGAGCTGTTTCTGTACACCGCCGACCACGCGAACCACCTCTCGGAGACGGTGCGTCCGGCGCTCGCGGACGGCGGCCTCGTGATCGCCGACCGGTACTCCGACTCGCGGTTCGCCTACCAGGGGGCGACGCTCGCGCGCTCGGACGCCGGGATCGAGCGACCGCTTGAGTACGTCCGCGGGATCCACGCCGCCTTCTCGCGCCCGCCGGACGCGACGATCTACCTCGACTTGGACCCGAAGACCGCGGCCGAGCGGGCGGGCCGGACCGACAAGTTCGAGCGCGACGGCTACCTCGCCGCCGTGCGCGACAACTACGAGCGGCTGATCGACGCCGACCCCGGTCGGTTCCATCGCGTCGACGCGACGCGCGCGCCGGAGGACGTGGTCGCTCGGGTCGAGGACATCGTGGCCGGCTTGGTCGACCGCTGACCGCCGGGGCAGCCGCGGGCGACGGCGGTCGCCGTCAGCGCGTGTCCGGCAGTTCGTAGTCGTCGGGCGACGGGACGTAGAGGTAGTCGATGGCGACCCCGAGCGCCAAGGGGAGCGCGATCAGGAGCGCCAACAGGATCGTCGAACTCCCCACGTCGATCCCGGTTCCCACGCCGAGCGCGCCGGTAAACACGAGCGTGGAGACGAGCAGGAGCAGGGGAGTCAACACGAGCGTGTAGAGGACGGATCCCCACGACGTGGAGAGCTGAATCCGGAAGAACCGGGTCGCGACCCCGGCGAGGAACGTGTGGAACGCCACCAAGGCGAGGAGGCTGCCGAACCCGAACAGCGCGAGCATGGTCGTCGTACGGGCCGCCGACACTTCCCCCTATCGGCCTCAGACGGGACCGCCGCCGCCCTGCTGCCGCGCGGCCGAGAGCAGGTCCGAGACGGGCGCCGTGTACTCGTAGCCCGGGATGACGCCCTGGACGTACGTCCCCTCGACGAAGTCGATCAGCGCGCCCGCGTCGTCGACGCCGCGGCGCTCGTTGACGTCGACGAACTCGTAGGCGACCGTTATCTCGTCGCCCTCGCGCTCGACGACGGGGTCGAACTCGCGGTCCGTCCGGGTGACGCCGCCCACGTCGACCGCGCGGCGCTCGAACGTGTCGGCCCAGCCGTCCTCGACCACGTCGGCCACCTCGTCGGCGGTGACGGCCGACAGCGTCGGCACGCGGACGGTGACCGCGAACGCGATCCGTCCCTCAGCCGCCGGCTCGGCGCAGACGCGGCCGTCGAACGCGGTGGTCGTCGAGACCCAGACGTCGCCCTCGCGCTCGAACGAGCCGTGGTCCGCGAACGCGCGCCGGACCCGGTCGGGGAGCTCGTCGGCCGTGGCGGCGTCGTCGGCGTCGTCGACGCGCTCGGCGTCGGCCTCGTCTTCGGTTTCGGTCATACCGATCCGGAGGCGACGCGCCCTGAAAAGCCGCTCGCGTCGCCCGCGCGAACCGCGACCGCCGACGCGGACGATCCCCGCTCCGTCCTCGATACGGGCACTCCGGGCCGGCACGTGGGACCCTTTTGTGCGTCCGCCGACGAGGCGGGGTATGGCAGACACGTTCCGGTCCACGGAGGGACTGATCGACGCGCTCGCGGGCGCCGAGTTCGACCGGCCGCCGGCGCTCGTCAGCAACGCGCACATCACCGGGCTCGGCGTCGCTCGCGCGCTCGACGCCCACGACGTGCCCGTGATCGCGCTCGACCGGGCGGGCGGCGACGCGGGAGCCGACGCCGGAGCCGTCGCCCACGACGGGCTCGCGCCGCCGTCCGACGCGGTCGACTACGCCGGGGCGGTGACGTACCCGCTCGACGACCTCGACGGGTTCCGCGAGGACGTGGAGGCGGTCGTCGACGCCGCGGGCACCGAGGCGGTCGCGTTCGGCTGTATGGACGAGTGGGCGCTGTCGTACGCCGAGGCCGATCCCGACGGCGTCCGGCTCCCGTTCGCCGGCAGCGAGACGCTCGACGACGTGTTGAACAAGTCGGAGCTGTACGCGACCTGCGAGGCGCTCGGCGTCCCCTACCCGGAGACGTACCGGCTGGCGGAGACCGCGGCGGCGGCGACGCGCGAGCCCGACGCGACGGTCGAGGAAGCGGCCGACGCGCTCGGCTTCCCGCTGGTGGTGAAACCCGAGCTCAAGCGCGACTTCGAGGAGGCGTTCGGCACCAACGTGATCGAGGTCGCGGACCGCGGGGAGTTCGCGGACGTCGTCGCGGCCGCGAGCGACGAGGGGATCGCGGTGATGGCCCAGAAGCGAGTCGACATCGCGGCGGGGCGCGACCACTCGCTCGCCTCCTACGTCCCGCCGTCCGGGAGCGGCGACACGCTCGCGGTCGTCGGCAACGCCGCGGTTCGGTACCCGCGCAACTTCGGCACCTCCTGTCTCGTGGAGACGGCCGACGAGCCCGCCATCGAGGAGCGCGCGCTCGCCGTCCTCGGCGACGCGGGGTACCACGGGATCAGCGAGTCGGAGTTCGTCTACGACGCCGACCGCGAGGAGTTCCTGCTGCTCGACGTCAACACCCGTCCGTGGAAGTGGATCTCGATGCCGGTCGCCGCGGGCGCGAACCTCCCGATGGCCGCCTACGCCGCTGTCACGGACGCGACCTACGAGTCCGACGGCGTCGAGCCGACGCGGTGGGTGTACCTCCGCGACTACCTCTCGCTTTTGGCGGGCGACGACGCCTTCTGGGACCAGCTGTCGGCGGCCGACTGGCGCCGGCTCGTCTCCGGCGCGTTCGAGCGCGAGGGGGACCTGACGACCGGCGTGTACCGGCCTTCCGACCCGGGTCCGGCGGCGACGCTGTTCGAGACGGAGTTCGCCGACCGCGAGTACTACTGCTCCTGTTAGCGGGCGGCGGCGCCGAGCGAGCGCCTCAGCCGTCCGGGCGTTCACCACCCGAGCCGTCGGCCGGCTCGTCGCCGACCGGGACCCGCCAGAGGAGGGCGGCCGTCGCCCCGACGACGAGGACGCCGCCGCCGACGCCGAGCGCGAACAGCGGCGAGACGGCGTCGGAGATGACGCCGCTGCCGAGTTGGAATGGGACGACCGCGAGCCCGCTCACCATCGCCATCGCGCTCAGGACGGTGGCGCGGCCGAGCGTCTCCGCGCGGTCGTTGACGTACTGCCCGGCGAACGACCGCGTGACGTCCGACACCCCCCGAATCAGGAGGAACGTCGGGAGCGCGAGCACCGGGACGAAGTACATTCCGAGCAGCGCGCCGCCGACGGCGAACGGGAGCGCGAGGAACCACGCCCGCAGCCCGATCCGGTCCCGTATCGCCCCCGTGTAGTAGGTGAGGACCGCGCCGACGAGGCTGTACGCCGCGTAGAACCACCCGAGGAGGGGTTCGACCCGCGACCGCGCCACCCCGAGGTCGAGGACGACGGTCTCGAACACCGGCTGGAGGAAGACGAACGCGAGGTACGTGACGGCGGCGTACAGGACGTAGTAGTACAGCAGGAACGAGCGCATCCGACGGCGCGAGAGCACCTCCCGCACGATGCCGACGGTCCGGCGGAGGGTCAGGTCGTCCGCGTCGGCCTCCTTGTACGTCTCCGGTTCGTCGAGGGTGAGGAGCACCGCGACGCCGAGGCTCGTCACGCCGGCCGCGACGAACCACGGGTACGAGAGGTCGACGCCGCCGAGGTACCCGCCGAGGACCGCCGCGACGGCGCCGGCGGCCAGCGCCGCGGACTCGCCGCGCCCCCGAACGCGCGCGAACTCGTCCTCGGAGAGGTCGTCGGTGAGCGTGTCGTAGAGCCACGCGTCCTCGCTTCCGGAGCGGAAGTTGTAGCCCAGCGACCAGCAGACGTACAGCCCCGCCAGCGGGAGGAACGAGTCCGACAGGCCGATGCCGAGGAGCGTCGCGGAGATGAGCGCCGTCCCGATGAGGAGGCTGTTTCGCCGCCCGACGCGGTCGCCGACGTATCCGGTCGGGATCTCGCCGAGCACGGTCGTCAGGTTGTACAGCGCCTCCAGGACGGCGATCTGCGTGAACGAGAGCCCCTGCGCCAGGAAGAAGAGGTACATGATCGGCCGGTAGAACTCGACCGACTTCGTCGCCTTGTAGACGTAGTACTTGACGATGGGTCCGGAGACCGCCGTCCCGAGCCTACCGCCCGTGCGACCGGCCATACGTGTGGCGACCGACGAGGGGCCGACCGGTGTATCCTGTTATTACGGCGGCCCCGGGTCGGCACATACGTCGGCCCGGCCGGCGGGGACGCTCGCGCGCGCCCCGGGCCGCGGCCGCGGAACACAACGGTTAGTGCGCCCGCCGACGCAGGGCGCGTATGGGCTTCTTCGAGACGCTCGCGGACCGGATCGACGCGGTCGACAGCGTCGTGTCGGTCGGGCTCGACCCCGACCCGAGCCGACTCCCCGAGACCGTGACCGACGCCGACCTCCCGCGGTGGGCGTTCAACCGCCGGATCATCGACGCGACCCACGAGCACGCCGCCTGCTACAAGCCGAACGCGGCCTTCTACGAGGACCCGGAGGGCTGGCGCGCGCTCCGCGAGACCGCGGCGTACGCCGAGGGGAAGGGCGTCCCCGTCCTGCTCGACGCGAAGCGCGGCGACATCGGGAACACCGCGCGCCAGTACGCCGGGATCCTCGACCACGTCGACGCGATCACGGTGAACCCGTACCTCGGCCGCGACTCGCTCCAGCCGTTCCTCGACCGCGCGGACAAGGGCGTGTTCGCGCTCTGTCGCACGTCGAACCCCGGCGGGGCCGACCTCCAAGACCTCGAACTCGCCTTCGGCGAGCCGCTCTACGAGCGCGTCGCCGCGCTCGCGGACACCTGGAACGCGAACGGCAACGTCGGCTTGGTCGTGGGCGCGACGACGCCCGACGAGCTGGAGACGGTCCGCGAGATCGTGCCCGAGGTCCCGTTCCTCGTGCCCGGCGTCGGCGCGCAGGGCGGCGACGCGGAGGCCGCGGTCGAACACGGGCTCGCGTCCCGGCCCGACCTCCCGGTCGACGTCGGGCTCGTGAACTCCTCGCGCGGCATCATCTTCGCCGGCGAGGAGTCGAGCCGCCCCGACGACGAGGCGACGTACTTCGGCGCCGCGGGCGACGCGGCCAAGCGGCTCAAGAAGCGACTGAACCGCCACCGATAGGTCACCGACGGCGAGGCGTTCCGGCGGGCGTCGGCTCAGCCGGCGCTACCCTCGTCCGGCGGCGCAGCCCGAGCAAACGCGGGCGGTCTCGTTCCAGTGGTCGTCGCAGACGGCGCGCCCGCAGCGGTCGCAGGCGTGACTCGCGGTCGCCGCCTCGCAGACCTGGCAGAGTCCGGTGAGGCTCACGGCGGCGGTTGGGTCGCACGGCTTATCAGGATCGGGGGCGAGCCCCGCACATGCGCCAGTTCGTCGTCATCGGCCGCGACGTGCCCACCGACCCCGACGCGATCTCGCTGTCCGACATCCCCGGGGCCGGGCGGCTCGACCTCCTCTGTCGGTGCGTGAGCGCGGGCCTCTTCCTCTCGCACGGCATCCGCGAGTCGGTCCGGGTCCACCTCGTGATCGCCGACGAGTTCGCCGTCACCGTCGACGCCGACACGGTCCGCCACCTCCACCCCGACGAGCGCAACGTCGCCGCGCGGATCCGCGACGCGCTCGACGCGAAGGCGGACGCCATCGGGCACATGCCCGCGGACGTCTCTCCCGGCGTCGAACTCCGCCGGATGGGACTCGAAGCGACCCTCGACCGGCTCGTCGGCGACGACGGCCGCGGTCCCGACGGGACCCTCGTCCAGCTCCACGAGGACGGCGACCCGCTCGTCGACGCGGAGCCGCCGAGCGATCCCGTGTTCGTGCTCTCGGACCACCACGACTTCGCGCCCGACGAGGCGGAGGCGGTCGCCGAACGCGCCGAGCGGCAGCTGCGCGTCGGTCCCGAACTGCTCCACGCCGACCACACGGTCACGGTGGTTCATAACTGGCTCGACACCGATGGCTACGCCGAGTACTGACCGCGAGACGACGACGGCGCCCGACGCCGACCCGCGCTTCGAGGTCCCCCTCCGCGGAATCGACGTCGACCCCGAGACGCGCTGCGCGCACTGGGACGACCCCGTGGACGTGATCGCGCTCCGGTTCGGCTGCTGTGAGGCGTACTACCCCTGCGACGCCTGCCACGACGCGGCGACCGACCACGAGGCGGTCCCGTGGCCCCGCGAGCGCTTCGATGAATCGGCGGTGCTGTGCGGCGTCTGCCGGACGACGCTCACCGCCCGTGAATACCTCAACGCCGGCGAAGACGCCTGCCCCGTCTGCGGCGCCGCGTTCAACCCGGGCTGTCGGAAGCACCGGGACCGGTACTTCGAGGGCGAGGGTCCGCACGACGAGGACGGCGACGACGATTTATATCGATGACGCGGGGCGGCAGCGCGTGCCTGCGAGTGGCCGCCCTCAGCGGCCGCGAGTGAGCACGCGCGAGGGAGCGGCGAGCGCTCGGAGAGCGCGAACCGCGAGGCCGGGGAGGCGTGAGGTGCGGTGCCGTCTTGGGCGCGACTCAAACGGGTAGCCGCGAGGCCACAGTCGGCGATGGAAGCACTGGAAGGAGCACGGAGTGAGAGACTGAAGCGCGCAACGAGCGTACTGTGGCCTCGAGGCTGGGGCTTTGGAGGTGTCGGCGGCTGCTATCAATTTGCTCGTTCCTCCCCGATTCGCGTTCCATCAGTGTCTCACTGATCGCCCCCCTTTCGGAAGGATTAAAAGAACGAGCGGCCTTCTGTCGAGTGCGGGCCGGTGGGGTAGCTTGGTATCCTTCGGCCTTCGGGTGGCCGTAACCACGATTCAAATTCGTGCCGGCCCACTACCCCCTTATACTTTTTCCAGCCTCTACTGACAGGTCTTAGCGTCTCTACGGGGTGGTCTCTGTGAGCCTTTCCGACGGCTCAACCGGGACTACCCTCTCTGCTGACGGTCCGGGCGAGTTCTGGTGCGGGCTCTGTAACCAGCGGTGTACTCGTAACTCGTCGAGCGGCGTCGAGTACGGCCACGCCCTGGACTGTCCCGCGCGTCCCAGCGAGCTCTCGAATCCCGACGAGAAGTGAGCCGGCCAGCTGCGCGCCGGTCCACCTCCCCACGGCTCCGGCACGATCTCGTTCGCCCCCTCGACCCGACCCTCGTCAGTCTCTCCAAGCGGTCGGCGACCTTGTGGTGCGCGAGGACCGGCGGACCCGGTCCGAGCGCCGCCGACCGCGCACAGGCGGCCGAAGGCCGCCAAACGAGTGGCGGTGTGGTCGCGGAGCGGTCGCTGTCGCGCACGCTCGGAGGTGAGCGATGAGCGCGCCCGACGAGCCGGCCGCGTCTTGGCCTTCCAAGAAGACTAACTCTGTAACGGCTTCTCTCACCGGATTAGAGGAGGACGCCGATCCGATCGTCGAACGGGTGAGCGAGTTTGCGACTGAGTACCCACACCTCGCCGACCTCCCGCTTTCGGAGTCGCACGGTCGAAAGCTCCGCCGCATCGTCACCGAAGCCGACTGGGAACAGGAGTTCGTCGACCCCGACCACCCGCTCGAAGATTCGTTCGCCGTTGACTCGCTTCGCTCCCGTTCGGCCGGGACGTGGCTCGACGCGATTCACGCCTTCCTGCGCGCTCATCATGAGTACGATGGGATGATGGCCCGTTTCGAGGACCGCGAGTCAGGTGACGAATTCGACGTACCGCTTGCTGACGCGTGGGGGAAAGAGTACAGCAAGAAGCAGTACGCGCGGGCTCGCGCGCTCCAGCGACAGATGTCCGGCGGAAAGCGTCCGTCCGGTGGCGAAGCCGCTCCCGCGTGGGATGACCCGGTGACTGTGATGCTCACCCTGACCGCCTCGTCGGTCCCTGACGACGACCGACTCCCGCCCGTCGAACAGATGGACGCGATACACGACTCGTTCAGCTACGGCGGCGTTCGCGACACGCTCCGGAACGTGATGGAGTATCACCTCGACCTCGACTCCGAACAGTGGGGCTACTGGCTCCAAGCGGAACCGCACGGAATGGGAACCGCTGCGGACCCCGACAAAGACGCTGGCCTCAATGCCTGCTACACTCATATTCACGTCGGCGTCTACTTCGACGGAGCCGGGTTCGGAGATCTCCGCCCGGTCGCTTCTGAGTTCGAACGGGTGATCGACAAGCACCTAGAGGTCTGCGACCCAGCCGGCTGGTCGGCGCACAACTACGACGCCATCGACGACTACCTCCTGGAAGACGACGGCTGTATCTCGATGAACGCAGACGTCGGGAACCTCGGTTCCTACCTCGCTGCGTACATGGGCGGCTACACTGAGGACCTGCTAGACAAGCCGATCGAGTATATCGCGTGGGGAGCGGTCTACTGGTCGGCCGCCCGCCAGCGGACCACCCGCTCGCAGACCGTGAATCAGGCCATTCGTGCCGATCGGTGCGAACAGCGCGCGGAGAACGAAGAGTCCGGACAGGTTGACGCGCACGGCGAGCGCATCCGTTGGGACGACGGCCGCGGTGCCGATGTCGTCTGCTCCTGCTGTGGCTCACCGTGGACTGTCGACCAGGATCAGCTCGACGGACCGCCTGAGACAGAATCTGCGCTCGACGACGATCTTCGTTGGGCCGCTGACGCAGCTGCTCCGCCGCCGGAACCGGAACAGGACCGATCACTCGCCGAGCGGTGGCCCAGTGCCGACAGCGCATGGGCCTACGGAGAATCCCCCCGAAAGACGTTGATACGCGACCGGGTTCACGACTATCTTGACGTACACGGTAAAGACGTGTCTCTGCCCTCGATACTGGCTCATCTGAACATCGACCCGTCACACCGGGAGTTCGTCGGTCAGATTCTAGATGGTGAGATGGAACCCGACTCCGAGGCGTTCGATCGTCGCTCAACGGAACCCGTGTTCGGCTACGAACTGAAAGCGATCGTCGACGCCGAAGGCAACGAACACCAGCCCGGTGGTGGAGGTGTTGATATGGTTCAGCTGAAGCTTCCCGTTCAAAATCTTGTTGAAAACACTCGCCTTAGTAACGACCTCGCACAGGGAGAAATTTTTCGAAACAGTCAGACAAAAATTGCTTCCCACAATCCTCAAACTATCGCGAGAGGGTTCATTGATATTGGTATTACTGATCCAGAAATTGCTAATCGACTCCTAATTGTTGAAGACTATCATGTGTCTAATCCTCAGATGTCGAGAGACAAGCCGCGTTTATGTATGACTCTCCCCGATATTAATCTGAATAATTAAACATTTCAGGACTATATCTATTAGACACAATATTTGTGGAAATTATTATCGGATAGACCAAATGAAAGCTTGTCCAACCACCTCATAATCTATCTTTTCTTTATTTTTCAAATCATGGAGGCGACGATACGCAAGGTCATACGAACAGCCCACTTCATCAGCAACACTTTGGGTACTCGCTATAGAAAGACTGCCTATTGCCGATAAGAATTCCTCGTCACTATATTGCTGATTAAATTTTCCTTCTTCGTCGCGATCGTCCATCCCTTTAGGAGCTAAAATGACCTGATATTAAAAACCAAAGAGACCCCATCCGTTCAACCCCGGATTGAATGGATATATTTATTAGACGCTCCCTCTTCCATAGAGTAGGAATGAGTGAATCAGTAGAGCTGGTCACCGATTTCTCTGAAGTAGACAAGCAAGAGTTTCGAATTCAAAATGAGAGTTTTCAAGAAAAATTAGCCGAGGAAGATCTCATTCTATCAGCTTACGTTTCTCGAAATGATGATGTCCTCCCACGGACCCTTGACTTACATGTTGAAAAAGGGTCCACCATAGCCGATGTCACATATGGAAAAGGTAATTTTTGGACAAATGTAAACCTAAACGATTATGAAGTATATGCCTCGGATTTAGACCCAGGAAAGTCACCATCTGGATACCCAGTTGACTGCCGCGATCTTCCATACGAGGATAATAGTCTGGATGCTATCGTTCTGGATCCACCTTACAGAGAGGGATTTTTCAGACAAAATAAGGATATGCTAGCGACTGGAGATGAGGAACACGACAGATTTAGGAAAGCATATAGTAATGGAGAAGTCCTGGACACGAAAGGATCAAAATATCATCAGGCAGTACTTGACCTCTACTGGGAAGCAGGTATTGAGGCACATAGAGTACTGAAGGAGGACGGTACATTGATCGTGAAGACACAAGACGAAGTGAGTTCAAATACCCAAGAACTCACTCACATTCAGATAACGAACTTCTATGAGAAAGAACTTGATTTATACACGAAGGATCTGTTTGTTGTTGTTCGATTGGGCAAACCTGCTGTATCCGGAATGAATAATCAAGTACACGCTCGGAAGAACCATTCTTACTTTTTGGTGTACGAAATGAATACAAACGATCCTGTAAACGTGCTATACGATGATTAGTCGGTGAAATCTTGGAGACTAGTATCTTCAGATTTCAATTCTGACTGGTCTTGTTCTCTTTCATCCTGGTTCTCACCTTTTTTGCCACCTCTATTCCTTTCCTCAATTATTTCTTCAATTAATTCGAATGGATTCTCCCTATAATCTACGTGTTCGTTAATTTCTGGTGGATACTTAGCTTCTGGACTACTAGCTATGAGACGCGGATGTACGTCCGACCGAGTTAGATCTTCACTTCTTGCGAACATGAATTTGTACTCGTCGAAGTACTCAAACATGTTTACCGCCAGTATGTCAAACAGACCAATTTCAATTAACGATGTTTCAATTGTCTCTCCTGTTTGAAGTGTCCGTTCTATATAATCACTTTCTCGCATCTGAACGGTACCCATGTACTTGCGCTCGCCATTCATATCGTCTGTTATCTGAATGTCGCCAGGTTGTGTATCCAGAGATTTGACCTCAATAATGATTTCTTCACCCTTATAATCAAATATGATGTCTCCTTTCTTTGAAGTATCATGGTCCCGAGGACTTTGTAGATTCGTTATTTTTTCGTTGTTTCTGAAATATCTTTCAGTAACTCTTTTTTCGCTCAAATATCCGAACAGGGCAGAATACACGTTCTCATTGTTATTGAAAATTTCGTTAAACTCATCTGGACTTAACCCCCAAGCATTCCAATAGTCAATAAAATCAGGATTATTATCAGACATTAGATGGACTGACCTCTTTCAGTAGATCTCCTATCTGCGAGTTGAGTGACTTCTTCTAAAATCAACCAGCAGCAATTCCGGTGATCAGTGGAGTTGATACTGCCTATCACAGGACACCGATATACATCAAATAGGAAGTAAGTCGTTTAAATCCAGAATTGATTGGATGGTGTCTCTTAAATATGGTCTGCCCTGTGAGTCCCTCATATTGATCGCGACCGGATTGAGATCATCTCTTCAGAGAGTGCCAGAGGCGATAATTTTACGGATTACTTGTGCTATCCGAATACTCGCCTCCGGCACGACCTCGCTCAAGGTGAGGTGTTCCGCGACGCCCGTACCGAGGTCGCGAGACACGACCTGAGGACTGTTGCCGCTCGGTTCGTCGAGGACGGAATAACTGACCCTGGGGTCGTCGATCGTCTCCTAATCGTCGAGGACTATCACGTCTCCAATCCTGCTATGGATCGAGACGAATGACGCCCGCTGTAGGGTTCATCTCAGTGAGAGGTGATCCCTCCGCTGTCTAACTACTTTCACCAAGCCTAGCCTGATACTATATATGACTTCTCTGACCACTAACAGTTGGAGATGTCGACTGAAAGACCGACGCCGCCTGACGGTTACGAACAGTTCGAAGGAGAGTCGCCGGAGTCCGATTTACCCACCGTGGAACTCGGTCCCGGTGACGTGCTGGAGGGACTCGTACTCGACCTCACCGAAGGAGAGGGTGAGTACGGCCCTTGGTACCGCTTGAAGATCAAGGACGAGAGTCGCGGAGTCGTTCGCTACTTCGCGAAGGACGAGGTCAAGCGCGCAGCTGCGCAGGACCGCATCGAGGTGGGCGAACAGATCTGGGTCGCGATGGACACCGACGAGGTGACGCTGGAACGCGACGACGGCTCGACCCACGACTACAACCCGACGATGGTCGCGTTCCCGGGTGGTGACTGATGGCGTCGTCGTACTCGAACTCGATGGGTGACGCCCTCTCGGACTACACCCACCTGCGAACGCTCCCGGCGCTCCTGAGCGTCGTGTTCGTTCTCGCTGGACTCTACCAGTTCGGTGGGATTTCCGAGGTGATGCTCACCTGGATCGACTACACGCTCACCGCCCAGCACGCCACGTTCATCTCGCTGGCTGCGTACGCGATCGCCTTCGCGAGCAGCGAGACCAAACAGTTCGAATCGTACGAGCAGTGGGAACAGGTCGCGATCGCTGTCGGTCCCCTTGTCATCGTCGGCTACCAGTACGTTCCCCAGCTCGCTGACCTCATCAACACGAGCAGCAACCTCGGCCCGATCGTCGCGTTCCTTGCGACGGTCGTCGCGTGGGGCGTCGCTGTTCGGTAAACTGCCCTCGCACCTCACCTTATGAGTTCAAACCATGACACATCGACTAGCTGTAACGCCTCTGACCGCCCTGCTGCTGGGGACCGCGTGGGCGCTGACGACGCTCCTGCTCGGTCTCGTTCTCGTGTGGGCCGCCGCACCTTCATGAAGGGTCTCGGCGGGTCTGCCGCTGGCGCTGTCGCCCTCGGATCGGACTACGGCTTTACTCGCGAGGCCGAAGCGATCGCCCCGCTGATCGGCGTCGGCGCGATCGGCGCCTCAGCCGCCCTCGGCTGGGCGCTCCGCGAGTTCGAGATTGTCGGCTCCGACCCACCGGCGGAGGGTTTGACCGCTGACGCTCTTGAACAGCAAATCTATCAAGCCGTCAAAACGCGGCGCTCTAACAACCAGAGTACGATCGTCGACAATCAGAACATCCTCGACGGCGTCAAGAATACCGCGTACACCGATGCCAAGGTGGCTGCCATCGAGCAGCTGAACGCTGGCGTCTCGGAGAGTGAGGTTTTGTCCGCGGCGAACGCCGCGATTGACTCGTACGAATCCACCGTCAAGGGGAACTTCCTCAAGTCGTGGAATGAGTCGGTCAACGAGCTTCAGGCGCTGCTTCAGTCGGCTGTCGATCACCCTGACATGGGCGAAGGCGACCTGCTCAACAGCTACGATATCAGCATGGAGATGCGTTCGCAGGACCTCTCTGTCTCCGATGTGAGCAACACCCTGCCCGACGGGACGGACCTTCCTGTCAAGGAGATTTCCATCCACTGGTACGACGACTGGCAGGCCACGCTTTCCCCGTTTACCGCCACGGAACACGTTCCGAACCAAATCTCTGAGGGAAAGAAGGCTGTCCACTTGTCCCTGAGCCAAGTTGATGGAGACTTCATCTACCTCAACGCCGCCGAATGGAAGCCTCTGTACGACGAGATGGATACCACGTTTACCGATGTCCGTAACGGTATCTCGACGTGGGTGACGAACGTCTACGGCGACGTTCAGTCCGGCTCGATCGAGATCTCCGAACTCGTCACACCTCGCGAACGCGCGGCGATGATGTCCGATGAAGAAGGTACTGCGCAAGCGATCGCTGACCTCGCCGCGCTGAACATCTCCGTCGACGTTGAACGCGAGGCGACGATCACCTTCAGCGACTCCGGGGCTACGCTCCGTGGGACGTTCGGACTCACCGATGAGTCTGACGGCCCGATCGAAACTGGCGAGACTTACGACCCGACGACCTTCAACGGCGACGTGTACTTCACCACGGACACCTCGCTGCTCGAAGGCGACTGGTCCGCGTATGAGTCCGGCGTCGACGGTGGGAACATCACGCTCACCTCGGAACCTTACGAGGGAACCGCTGTTGAGGTGACGACAGCCGCGAACGAGACCGTGGCCGTCAACGCAACCGACTGGACCGCGACCGGAAGTGGGACGTGGTACTACGACGCTGCCGACGACCTCGAAACTACCATCACCGAGGTCACGGACGCTCGCTACCGCGCCAACACCACGGAGACGAACATGGAGACGCTGAACCTCGAAGCGACGTTCACGGTCGACAAGTTCGAGAACACCAAAACTGGCGAGGAAGCACAGTCTGCCTCGTTCGAGTCGTCTGAACCCCAGACCGACTCGAACTACATCACGCAGGAAGAGTGGAACTCTCTCGAACAACAGAATCAAGAACTGGTCGAGAAGTACGAGGCGAGCCAAAACAACGGCGGCGGCCTCGACCTCGGCGCGCTCGACATGTTCGGGTTACCGGGAGAGATCGTCGGCGTCGGGATCGCCGCGATCGTCGGCTTCCTCGCGCTCTCGGACTAACCCATGTTCTCTCGATTTTTACTCATCGCCGTCGTGGTAGTCGCGTCTCTGTCCGGCGCTGTCGCCGCACAGGACGCTCCGAACGCGACGGCTGAGAACTCGACGGAGACCTGCGGCGAGTACGTCACCGAGTACATCTCGCTCTGCTCGGCTGACTACGACGGCTCCGCCGCGGTGATCGTCCTTGACGCCGACCGGCGCGAGCGCATCACAGTTACCGAGGCCGTCGCCCTGACCGAACCGCGAGAACTGAACCGTCGCTCGTTCGTCGTCGACGGGCGCACGACGATCCGCTTCGCGGTCGACCCCGCCAACGGCGCCGCTGGCGTCACGATCGACGACGGAACCACGCTCTACGGCGTCCCGCTTGAAACCTCGTCGACGATCGTCGCCGGGCCGTTCACCGCGAGCGATACGCAAGCCGCCGGAGTCGGCGGCGCGCTCGGTGTTGCGCTCACTACCCTGTACCTCGTTGCTCGGCGCGTCTACGGCAAATCGGAAGAGGCAGAGAGGATAGCATGAACGCCACGAACCCCGCCACCGAGGACGAACAGCCCGCGCACCTCGACCTGCTCGATTGGCTCCGGGCACGCGCTCCCCAGCTCGTCGTGCTTTCCATCGCCGCCGCGATCGTCGCGATGGTCGCCGGGTTCGACATTTCGATTCCGCGCTTCTGGTACATCGCTGGTGTAGCCGCGTTGCTCGTGACACCGCTCGGCTGGATGACCGGATCGAAGGTCGTCAGCTGGCTCTACAATCCTTCGTTCGTCTGGTTGATCGACCTCGACGCCCGCGTGCTGGAGGGTGGTATCTACCGACTCCCGCCCGACGACTTCCGCGAGATGGATGTACTCGACGAGGAGGACTTCATCAATTCGACGTACGAACTCACGCAGCTCTCCCCGAACCTCTACGTCGGGAAACAGGTCGACCTCGAAGACATGACCGTCGTCGGCACCTGGCGCGGCACGCTCGACGACCGAGAACTCACCCGCGCTCTCCGTGCTGTTCACGAGTGTCGTGGCCAGCTCCAGGAGGACGCCCAGCGTGGTTTTATCCTCGAAACCTCCGCGTTCGTCGTGGTTCGCCGGGCCACCCGGAACACGGTCGAGCGTGTCGTCGAACTGTTCGAAGACGGCTCGCTGCCCGACTCCGGCTCGGGTATCGAGCGCGCCATCGACCAGGAACTCGAAGAGTTCGGACTGGCCGATTCGGACAATCAGGACCTTTCCGACCTCGTCGACGACGCCGACCTAGACGACCTCGACCACAAGTCCGGGTTCGACTTCTCCGAACCTGAGCCTGCGACCGAGCGGAACGGTCACGCGGAGAAAACGGAGGTGTCCGTCGATGGGTAACTCCGATGAGGGGATGCTCACGGCTGCGAAGCTCGCCGAGCAGCTGTCCGGCAACCTCGAAACGGATCGCGATTTCGCGTCCGGCGCGGGCGCGCTCGACCCCGAGGACGTTCCCGCCTCGGTGTTCCTCGACGATATCGAACCAGACGTCACGGGTCGGTCCGAGCTGCTGTCGCTCGTCGACCGGACCCAACAGTCCCGACAGGCGTCCGAAGCGATTCGCTCGGGGAACTCGCTGCTGCTCTCGCACCTGGTGGGCGTAACTGAACAGGACCTCGACGCCTCTGCGCTGCGGCTCCCGCTGCGGCTCGACGAGGTCATGACGAACAACGACGCGACGGCGTTCATCGGCGGCGCGGGGAACCCGAACACGGGAAAGACGAACCTGATGGCGCTGCTGGCGGAACTCCGCTCGGCGACCGTCGACGATCTCCTCGTGATCTCGAACTCGCGCACCTGGCCCCGGACGGACATCGTCGTCACGAGCGCGCACGACCTGGCGGTGACGTGTATCGAGCATCGCGACCGGCCGAAGTTCGTGTTTATCGACGAGGGGTCGACGCACTTCGACGCACGGACGAACAGCTACGAGGTCGCGGCGCAGTTCTCTCCGCTGGCGAAGCGGATGGCGAAGATCAACGTCGACGTCTTCGGAACGGTATTCCACACGGGGAAGGACTGTCACCCTGAGCTAAAGCGCCTGTTCACGACAGCATATTTCAAGCACTCGAAGAAGGAGGTCGATTTCTTCGCCGACTGGCCCGCTGACGCCGACAAGCCGACGAATCAACTGTTCGGCGGGACCGTCGAGAACCTCGAACCCGCGACCGCGGAACCCGACCCGGACGACGCCGCTCCGTGGAACTGGAATCTTGAACCCGACCTATTCTCTCTGGATCTCGACTGGCCTGAGCTGCTGAACGAACTCCGTAATCGGGGTCCATCTGAATGATCCACCATCCGATATACAATGAGCTATTGACAAATAACAGATTTTGCCTAACTCCCATTAGATTGATTATGACAACTAGTCTTATTCAGATCATCCAGCATAATGTCTGTAAGAGATATTCCAGAAGTTTTTCGTGAGGAATCTCGTGTCTTTTTATTGTTTCCATCAGTCGCACACGGCTATTTGTATCATACTACTGGTAATGTGTTTTATATCACACTCGCAACTATCGCACTTATACCTCCCTCTTTGAGTTTCTGCTTATTCTACATAAACGGGTTAGGCGAGATAAACGGCTACCGTGACTACTTCGTGATTACTGCTGAAAGGGTTGGTTTCTCTTTACTTGCCCTCTATCTAATTCTTGGAGTTATTCATATATTTTCAGTAACCGGACTCATACTCCACATGGACCATACTGATTATATCCATGTGTTCTTGTTCTTATCTTCAATATTTTTGTCGTTAGTAGTGTCTTGGGACCTGTATTTCGGTGATGCCATTACAAAATTCGAAGCCGTGGAGAAACTTTCTCCTACTGAACGAATCGACCAGAGGCTTCCCAACGAGTCAAATGATAACGAGGATTAATTTGATCACCTGACTCGACTCACTCTCACTTTGCCCGACCCACCAACCGACCCACCCTTCTCCTGTGGTGGTATCAACCTGCGTTCTTGCCTGCGCGACCCCTCCTTGTGGGGGGTTGCGCAGGCTACTTCTCGTCTACAAAATCTGCTCCATCTTCTGTTATCCACCAAACTGGACTATTTCCTGCCTTCTTCTCGTCAACCAGTCCCTTCTCCTCCAGAGAATACAATCTCTTTCTGATTCCATTAAGCGAAAACCCCGTCTCATCGGCTAGTTCGCTTGTAGTCAAGACCGGGTCTGTCGCTGATTTCAAAATGATAAGGATCTCTTTGTCGCTGATCGTCTCCTTTCTCCCGGCCATTAACCCCAATCTCGTCTGCTCTTACTAATTATCACCCTCTATTTTAGTGTAACCTTACAACTGGTGTGAGCGTTACAACTAAGTCGCCTCGATATGACTGGTTAGCTAACGGAAGACCTCAATCAAAACCGGACCTCGCTGCTGGTGACAGCAGGTCCGGACGGGCTTCCGTGAACCAGCCACGAAAGCCATGTCAGCAAACACGGCCGGGGGTATTCAATCCCCCCACGGCGGACGTGATCGCGCAGCAACCAGCGGACCCGCTCCGCTTCAGTTTCACTTTCAGTCCCCGTACAAGGATTTCCCCTTTTATACGCCACCTCGTCGGCGTGAGGTGATGCCTCCAAAGGAAGTTGTGCGGATCGAAGATGACGCAGATCGGTGGCGGTTCCTCTGTCCCCGCGGCCACCGAACGTGGGAACCGACGAATCACCATTTCTGGTGCCAGCTCTGCGCGCGCCGCGACGACGCCGACGGCGTGTTCCACGAGCTGCGCGACCAGAAGACCGACGCCCTCCTCGAACGCGACCGGGTCCAGCTGCTCACGGACTCCGGACCGTACGATCACGACCTCGACGGGGGCGCGCGATGACGACGCTCTACTGCGCCGACTGTCGGTCCCGGTTCGAACCGGACGACCGGCACGTTTGGATTCAAGGCGAGACTCGCTCCGTCGACGATCGTAACCGGCTCGAAGACTTCGCGATGTGCCCGGACTGCTGGGCCGACCTCACGGAAGACTGGGGTGAGCCGGTGTGAACAGTCGCACCGCTCGCGACCTCTCCACCTGCCCCGTCTGCGAGGCCCGGATCGACCCCGAGCCGCCGGACGGGTTCACCCGGTACGCGCGGCAGGTCGCGGGCTATCTCGACCACTTCGCTGACGCGCACCCGGATCATCCGATCCTCGACGCCCCGGAGGGTTACCTGTGAGCCGGGACCGCTCGCGCGATCCCGGCGACCTCGCCCCGCGGGAGGCGGTCACCCGCTACCTTCGTCGACGGCGGTCCGACTCGACTGACGCCAGCATCAAATCGTGGAAGTACCGGCTGAAGCTGTTCGTCGAGTGGTGCGAAGGTATCGGCGTCGAGCGCGTCGATGATCTCCGCGGCTACGACCTCGACGAGTATTACGAGCTGCGCAGCGGTGCCGTCGCACCGGCGACCCTCGAAGGGGAGATGTGGACGCTCCAGAAGTTCACCGAGTACCTGGAACAGATCGGCGCCGTCGACGACCTCTCCGATTCGGTGCGGGTCCCTAACCTCGACCCGTCCGACCGCGCGAACTCGGAGAGTTTATCGACCGAGCCGGCACTCGCGCTGCTCGACTACTATCGAGATTCCGACGTTCACCGGGCGACCCGGCAACACACCTTCCTCGAACTTGCGTGGCACACCGGCGCGCGACAGGGCGGCCTCCGGGCGCTCGATGTTCACGACGTGTACCCCGATGAGGGGTACGTCGAGTTCCATCACCGCCCGGAGACGGGTACCCCGCTCAAGAACAAACGGCACGGGGAGCGCGCCGTGGCGGTCCCCGACGAGGTCGCGACGGTTCTACGGGAGTTCCTCGGGAAGCGGTACGAGGTTCACGACGACCACGATCGGCAGCCCTACCTCGCGAGCCGATACGGGCGGCCGACCGAGAACACGATCCGCACCTGGTCGTACGTCGCGACGCTCCCGTGTCTTCACTCGGACTGCCCGCACGGAAAGGAGCGCACTAGCTGCGACTACACCGAGATTAAGCACGCGAGCAAGTGCCCTTCGTCTCGGTCTCCGCACCGGATTCGTACCGGCGCGGTAACGTGGATGCTGAACGCGGGGATTCCTCCCGAGGTCGTCGCGCAGCGCGTGAACGCCTCGGTTCAGACCATCCGCGATCACTACGACTGGGCGACCGAGTCCCAGCGGTGGTCTCGCTATCACGACCAGATGGACAGCCGTCGCGAACACCTCAAGAAACTCGATTTCGACGATGAACTTGATTTCACCACCCAGTAAGATGAATCGACAGATAGACACCACCGAGCGGGCCGCTCAAGGCCCTAGATCGCCGTCGTGCCGGCCCACTTCTCCCGCATCCGTTCGCCTCGGTGAGCGACGGCCGTCGGTTTCCGACGCACCGAACCGATTGAGTGTCCAGAGCCGGAACCGATCGGTAATGCCAACCGACACCGTCGCGGGCGTCGACTGGGCGGGCGGCGCGTGGCTCGCGGTCGTGATCGACGGGGACGGCGAGCCGGACGCGCGCCTCGAACGCGACCTCGAAGCGCTGTGGGCGGACGGCGTCGATCGGATCCTGGTCGACGTGCCGATCGGGCTCCCGGACGACGCGGAGACGCTGGCGGCCCGAGAGGCCGTCGACGCGGCCGCGCGGTCGGCCAGCGGCCGACCGAGCAGCGTTTTCCCCGTCCCCTCTCGGGGCGCGTGTGAGGCGGCGGCGGACGGGGGCGACTACGAGACCGTAAGCGAGCGGAACCGACGAGACCTCGACAAGGGACTGAGCCGGCAGTCGTACCACATCGCGCCGGCGGTCGGGGAGGTCGACGCGTTCCTTCGAGAGGACGAGGCGGCGCGCGAGGCGGTAATGGAGGCGCACCCGGAGGTGTGCTTCCGCGGGCTCGCCGGGCGGCCACTCGACCACTCGAAGACCGGTGCGCCGGGCGTCGGCGAGCGGCTGGACGCGCTCGCCGACCACTTCGGCGAGCCGGGCGCCGCGCTCGGGGAGATCTGTCGGGGGCTGGCCGACGACGCGCCCGACCTCGCGGAGGCCGCGGACGCGACCGTCGACGACGCGATCGACGCGCTCGCGCTCGCCGCCGTCGCGCGCCGGCCGGCCGACGAACTCCGATTCCTGCCGGGCGACCCCGACTACCGCGACGCCGAGGGGATCCCGATGCGGATGGCGTACTGGAGCGCGGAGCCGCTGGCGTGAGGCGCGGCCGGGATCGGGGCCCGCCGACGTACCCAGGGGAGACGAGCGAGATCCGATTCAGACGTTGGTAAGGTTCAAGTCCCTCTGTCGCCCGCTACGACACGAATGAAACTCTTCTCCTCGCGGGCGGACCGCCGGCGGGGGATCGCGGCCGCGGTCGGCGTCGCGGTCCTCGCGGTCGGGCTCTACGTCCTCGTGAGCCGCTACGCGGGCTTCCTCACCAACGCCGAGGCCCTCCGGACGTGGCTCGATCAGTTCGGCGTCTTCGCCCCTATCGTGTTCATCGGCCTCCAGGCCCTCCAGGTCGTCGTCGCCCCGATTCCGGGACAGGTCGTCGCCCTCGTCGCGGGCTTCCTCTTCGGCTCGCTCTGGGGAACCGTGTACAGCCTCACCGGCGTGCTCATCGGCAGCGCGGTCGCCTTCTCGCTCTCGAAGCGGTACGGGCGCTCCTTCGTCGAGAACGTCATCCACGAGGACGTGATCGAGCGGTTCGACGGGTTCGTCGACACCGTCGGCGTCCCCGGGCTGTTCGCGTTCGTCATCATCCCCGGCCTCCCGGACGACGCCATCTGCTTCCTGAGCGGCCTCACCAAGTGGTCGCTGCCGACGTTCATGGGCGTCATCGCCGTGGGGCGGCTCCCGGCGTACGTGCTGACGGTGTACGCCGGCGGGGAGCTCGCCAGCGGGCGGTTCCTCTCGGCGATGGCGCTGGTCGGGCTGGTCGTCGCCGCGTCAGCGGTCGGCTACTACAAGCAGGAAGCGGTCCGGGACCTCGTCGAACGGGTCGAGCCGCGGCTGCCGTTCTGAGGCGCGCGGCGCGTTGCGGGCCGGGCAATCCGGCGGTGGTCGACTCCGGGGCTACCCCCACGTCCACTGCGCGTCGAGCACGAAGCGGTAGAGGCCGCTGATGATGATCGCGACCACGTTCGCGACGAGATACATCACGCCGCCCCACTCGACGAGCGCGGCGAGGACGCCCAGCTGGATCGGGATGGCGGTGCCGCGGACCAGGTTCGTCTTCAGCAGTCCGGTGAGGTACTCGGAGACGCCCGTGTTGCGGCTCGCGCGGAACGTCCACGCGTTGTTGAGGACGTACGAGCAGACGATCGTGATCTCGATGGCGACGGCCGCGCCGACGAGGTAGTTCAGTCCCGCGGTGTCGACGAACAGCCAGAGCAGTGCTAACTGGAGCGCGGCGGTGAGCGCGCCGACGACGACGAACCGGCGCATCTGGACCGCGATCGGTCCGCTCGCGAGGTCGCGCAGGACCGCTCTGATCATTTGTACCCGAGCGCTTCGAGGCGGGCTTCGAGGTCCTCGTCGACCTCCCCCTCGTCCTCGCCGCGCTCGGCGGCCGCCGCGGCCGCCGCCGCACCGCGCTCGCGGAGCAGTTCCGCGTGGGCGTCGACGACGGGCGCGAACCGATCGATGACCGCCTGCGCCTCCGCGTCGGGGTCGACCGCGAGGTTCGTCTGCTGGGTCGGGTCGGAGGGGCGGTGGTACAGCTCTCGCCCGCCGGCGTCGACGTTCTCGATGTACGTCCAGTCCTCGTCGCGTGCGCTGACGAACAGGTCGCCGTCGGACAGCGACCGGGGGATCGGCTGCTGGGTCACGTCCCCGCCGCGAACGGTCACCGAGACGACCGGGTCGGCCGCCGACTCCTCGTCTGTCTCCGGGGGCGTCCCGTCGCCGCGCAGCGCCGGGAGGAGCGACTCGCCGTGCCAGTCGTCGGGCGCGTCGACGCCGAGGAGGTCGGCCACGGTGGGCGGGATGGCGTCCAGCCCGACCCGGCCGTCGACGCGCCCGCCGTCGAGCCCGGGGACGTCGGCCACGAACGGGACGCGGATCAGCTCGTCGTACAGCTTCGGGTAGTGCGCGAGGTGGCCGTGTTCCTGGAATTCCTCGCCGTGGTCGCCGGCGAGCAGGACCGCCGTGTCGTCGCGGACGCCGCCCGCGTCGAGCGCGTCGAGCAGCCGGCCGACGCTGGCGTCGACCTGTCGCACCGTCGCCTGATACAGGGTCCGCAGCTCCGTGAGGGTTCGTTCGTCGACTTCGAGGCCGAGGCTCGTCCGGGCGTGCGCGTGGAGCATCTGGTGGGTGCCGACGATGCCGTCCGACACCTCGCGGATGTACCGCGGCGCGGGCACGTACGGGGTGTGGGTGTCCATGTAGTGGACCCACAGGAAGAACGGTTCCTCGGTGTCGTCGACGAACGCGGTCGCGGCGTCCTCAACGTCGAACATGCGCGAGGCGTCGAGGAACGGGCGGTCGTCGCTGTCGCCGCGGAGCTTCGAGCCGAGGCGGCGGATCGGCGAGGTGGCGAGCTGGATCCACGCCTCGACGGTCGGGTGCGCGGCGAGGTACCGGCTGTAGACGCTGGAGCCGACGCTCGTGACGAACGGCTCGAACTCGTCGAACCCGTCGGGGTACCCCCAGTGCTCGGTGAGGAACCCGTTGGCGGCGTTGAAGCCGCCGGTCGCGACCCCGGCCTCGGAGACCGCCTCCGCGAGCGTCACCGACTCGTCGACGCCGATGTCGCCCGTCCGCGCGAACACCGGCTCCGAGGCGAGGATGGCGGGGAACGAGAACGGCGTCCAGTTGCCGGTCGCGAACGCGCGGTCGAACACCGTCCCCCGGTCGGCGAGGTCGTCGATCACCGGCGAGCGGCGCTCGGCGTCGTACGGGGAGACGGCGTCCGCGCGAAGCGAGTCCACCGTGACCAAGACGACGTTGGAAACGGGCGCGTCGTCGGTCGACGCGTCCGCGTCCGCGGCTGAAGGGGTCGACGAGTCAGATGTCATAGGGTACGGTGCGAATCCCCGGAGAACGCGCACACCGCGGCGGACTTCGGGATCCGCGAATACACCTGGAACGGCGATAGCCAGCGGCTTGAGGATTTCGATCCCGGGCATCTCCCGTCGAGCGTACCTATTTCCCGGTGCCGGCACACCGTGTCGACATGGACGAGACGCCAACCGGCCGGCCGGTCGACGACGGGGCGTTGCCGGAGTCGGTCCCAGACGACGAGATTCCCGAGTCGGTTCCGGGCCGATCCCGCGCGGTCGAGACGAACGGCGTGCCGCTCCACGTCGTCGAGGCCGGTCCCGTAGACGGGAAGCTGCTGGTCCTGCTCCACGGCTTCCCCGAGTTCTGGTACGGCTGGCACGACGCGATCGCGTCGCTCGCGAACGCGGGCTACCGCGTCGTCGTCCCCGACCAACGCGGCTACAACTGCTCCGGGAAGCCCTCGGCCGTGCGCGACTACCGGATCGACGAACTCGCGCGCGACGTGGTCGGGCTGATCGACGCGTACGACCGGGAGACGGCGGCCGTCGCGGGACACGACTGGGGCGCTGCGGTGGCGTGGTGGCTCGCGCTCCACCACGAGGACCGCGTCTCGGAGCTGGTCGCCGTCAACGTCCCGCACCCGAGCGTCTTCGAGCGCGCGCTCCGCACCTCGTGGGACCAGCGGCTCAAGAGCTGGTACGTGCTCGCGTTCCAGTTCCCCAGGTTGCCCGAAGCGATCGCCAGCGCCGGGAACTGGCGGCTCGCGGCGAACGCGTTACGCGACACGAGCGCGCCGGGCACCTTCACCGACGAAGACCTGCGGCGCTATCGCCGCGCGTGGGACCGCGACGGCGCCTTCGAGGCGATGGTGAACTGGTACCGCGCGATCGTCCGCGACCGCCCCGAGCCGGCGACGACGGAGGTGACGGTACCGACGCTGGTCGTCTGGGGCGCACAGGACCGGTTCCTCGTGCGTCGACTGGCTCATGAGAGCGTCGAGCGCTGCGCCGACGGCCGGCTGCTCGTGATCGACGAGGCGAGCCACTGGGTCGTCCACGAACACCCCCACCGCGTCGCCGAGGCGATCGCGGACCACGCGGACCCGCTGCCGCCGGGCGCCCGAGAGTAATCCCTCGGTGCGGTCTCGGCGTTCCCGAGTCGGGCTCGGCGTTCGGATCGGGCGGCGCGCCGCGACGAATATTGTCCTCGGTGCGCCGCCACAAAGGTTATATCTGCCCTTCACCAAGGGACAGATATGAGTAAGCACTTCGAAGACGCACGGTACTACCTCGGTCGAGCGGCGGACCACGCGAAGGCGGGCGTGAAAGAGGAGTTAGCGCCCGTCGAGGAACGGGTGAAAGAACTCGTGGGCCGGGAGGACGACGAGGAGCCGGAGCCCTCACGGCTGGACAAGCTCCAAGCGGACCTGAAGGAGCTCGAAGAGCGCGCCGAGGGCGAGGCCCGCGAGGCGGTCGCGTCCGCTCGGAAGCGCGTCGCGGAGTACCGCGGCAAGGACACCGCCGCGGAGTAACGGCGCTCCGTTCGGCGCGATCGCGTACGCCGAGTTACTTCAGTGGTGGGCCGGCCGTCGCGGCCGCGTCGCCGCCGATTCGCTGTTCGGCGGGCAGCACCGCGTACTCGATATCGGCCGCCTCGAACAGCGACCGCACCCGTCGGATCCCCTCCTCGGCGTCGACGTCCGTCGCGCGGTAGTGGCGGATCGGGTGCCGGATCCACGACGGCTCCCAGTGAGCGTACACGTCGGTCGTCGAACGGTCGGCCCCGGCGTACAGCGCGAGGTGAAGCTGGTCGTCGCTTTCGAGCGGCCCCTCCGGGTACCGGACCCAACTGGCCACGGTCGTCTGCGGGGGCGTCTCGTAGTCGCGGTACTTGAGCGAGGAGACGAGGTTCCGAACGAACCCGAGCCGGTGGAGCCGCGCCTCGACGACCGGGTACGGCTCGCGGAGCGTAAGCGCGTACTGCTCTCGTGGCGTCTCTCGCTCGGCGTAGAGGCCGACGAGCGACAGCGGCGCGTGGAGGAGACTCGCGACGCTCTGGCGGAGCCGTTCGAGGAAGCGGAGTTCGTGAGTCACGACGAGGGATCCGGGCGGCCGCGAAATGAAGCTTCGGCGTAAAGTAACTCTTAAGTCCGGACGTCGGATACCTCGGAGTGAGCGGGTTGGTGGTCTAGCCAGGTTATGACGGCTCCTTCACACGGAGCAGGCCGGCGGTTCGAATCCGCCCCAACCCATACATTTCCCTGCCGTTCGTGAAGGAAGTGTCGAAAGTCACACGCGCACGTGTCGTCCGTCTCGCAACCGAGAGCACCGGCGCAAAAAGTCACCACCCGGGCCGACCAGAACCGCGCCACAACTCCGCGAGCCCACCGAGTCGGTCGCCAAAGCCCAGATTTCGGCCACCGGGCGGGCCGTTACCGCTCGCTCCGGACCGTCACCGTCTCCTGTTCGAACTCGTCCGCGCCGTCGCGCCAGCGCCACGAGCCGACGAACGGGTAGCCGTCGAGCGCGCAGATGACGTACGAGTGGTCGGGCCACGTCGCCCGCGCGGCGTCCGTCTCGCTCGGGTGCGTCGGGCCGGTGGGGTGGGAGTGGTAGAAGCCGACCACGTCGCGGCCCGCCGCCTCGACGGTCTCGATCAGGTCGAGCTGCGCTTCGGGGTCGATCCGGTAGCGGATCTCGGGCGTGTCCGCGACGTTCTCGGCCGGATGGGTCTCCGTGACCACGCTGGGGTCCCCGTCCGTCCCGCGGTCGCCGGCGAGGACGCCGCAGACCTCGGCCTCGCCGCCCTCGTAGGCCCGGTACACGATGTCGTCGTACGCCGCCCGCGTGAGTTCGATCATACCGGATGAAGGCCCGACGCCGGCATAAGTCCGATCGGACCAGCGGGGGAGAGGCCCGAACCGGTCCGCGGGCGACACCGTGCTCACCAGTCCCTGGACACCGGCGTCTCGCTCGCGTCGACGCGCTCCAGCAGCCACGCCGCGGCCGCGTCGAGCGCGTCGTCGTCGGTCCCGGTCACCTTGAGCCGGTTGTGGTCGGCCTCGCGGTCCGGGTAGCAGCCGACGGCGACATCGAACCGCTCAGTCGACTCCTCCAGGGCGTCGACGATGTTCGACTCCGGCTCGACGGTGTAGAGGAACCGCGAGCGCCGGTCGCCCGCGAACTCGTCGGCGACGGTCTCGAACGTCGCCTTCAGCTCGTCCGGGATCCCGGGCATGACGTAGACGTTCTCGACGACGCAGCCCGGCGCGAGCCCGGCCTCGGTCACCAGCGGGCGGCTCCCCGCTGGGACCGACGCCTCGGCCGCGACGTCGACGTCGAACTCGCGGTCGGGGACGCGCTCGCGGATCGCGGCCAGCCGCCGCTCGACCGACTCGCGCGTGAGGTCAGTCGGGGCCATCTCGCGGTCGAACGCGTCCGCGACCGCCTCCATAGTCACGTCGTCCGGGGTGCTGCCGATCCCGCCGGTGACGATCACGGCGTCGAAGTCGCCCGCGTACTCGCTGACCCGGTCAGCGATCTCGGCCCTGTCGTCGGGGATCGAGAGGATCCGCGACACGGCGACGCCGCGCTCGCTCAGCTCCGCGGCGAGCCAGTTCGCGTTGGTGTTCACCGTGTCGCCCGAGAGCAGTTCGTCCCCGACCGTGATCAGCGCGACCTCCATCGGACCGGCGTACGAGCGGCCGACGGATGTGCGTTTCCCGCCGCGGACAGACCCGAATAATAATGAGGGACCGCGGCCTCGGTCGGGAGGTGACACGCGACACCACACGCCGTGCGGTCCTCGCGAGCGTCCTCGCGGCCGGCAGCGCCGGACTGGCGGCGAGCGACGCGGCCGACCTCCTCGACTCGTTCGCCCCGCTGTCGGGCGGGGCGTGGGACGCAGCCGATCGGTCGCTCCCCGAGACGGTCGAGAGCCCGCACGGGGCGGCGAGCGTCTCGCGCGACGAGTTCGGCGTCCCGCAGGTCGAGGCCGACGCGGAGCCCGCGGCGTACTTCGCGGTGGGCTACTGCCAGGCGTTCGACCGCCTGTTCGCGATGGACCTCCAGCGCCGGGTGATGCGCGGCCGCCTCTCGGAGGTGATCGGCGAGGCGACGCTCGACAGCGACGAGTTCAACGTCGCGATGGGCTTCGCCGACGCCGCCGCGGCCACCTGGGACGCGGTCGCCGAGACGCGCGCCGGCCCGCTCGCCGAGGCGTTCGCCGACGGCGTCAACGCCGCGATGGAGGACCTCCCGCTCCCGCTGGAGTTCGTGCTGGTCGGCTACGAGCCCGAGCCGTGGACCCCGGTCGACTCGATGCTGATGGAGAAGCAGATATCGTGGACGCTCACGGGCAGCTTCTCGGAGCTGCGCCGCGCGCTCGTCGCCGACCGCCTCGGCGCGGAGCGCGCGGCGACCCTGTTCCCGACGCGGTACGACCACGACGACCCGATCCTCGACGGGACCGAGACGCGGCTCGACGGGGCGCGGGAGTCCGCGCTGGCCGACGCGGGCGAGCGGGGGGAGCGGACTTCGAACGACCGGGAGCGAGCTTCGAACGGTCGGGAGCGCGGCTCGGTCGACCCCGTCGACCCGGCCCTAACCGACTGGCTCTCCGGGTTCGAGTCGCCGACCGGCGTCGGCTCGAACAGCTGGGTCGTCTCGGGCGAGCACACCGCGAGCGGGACGCCGACCGTCGCGTACGACCCGCACCTCTCGCTTCAGGCGCCGCCGCTATGGTACGAGCAGTCGGTCGACACCCCCGAACGCTCGGTGCGGGGCGCGACGTTCTCGGGCGTGCCGTTCGTCATCGCGGGCGTGAACGACCGCGGGACGTGGTCGTTCACGAACCTCGGCGCCGACGTGCTCGACTGCTACCGCTACGAGATCGACGAGGCGGGCGACCGCTACCGGTACGACGGCGAGTGGCGCCCGTTCGAGGTCGACGAGCGCGAGACGATCCCGGTCGCCGGCGGCGAGGACCGGGAGCTTCGCGTCCGCCGCACCGTCCACGGCCCGCTGATCGAGCGCGAGGGGCGGACGGTCGGCGTCGCGTGGACCGGCCACACGGCGACGCGCACCACGACCGCCATCGAGGCGTACGGGCGCAGCGGGGGGATAGACGACCTGATCGACGCGACGCGCGACTTCGACCTGCCGACGCAGAACCTCGTGTACGCGGACGCCGACGGCCGGACGCTCTACTTCGCGACCGGGCGGCTGCCGATCCGCCGGACGGACGGCGAGGTCGTCGACGGCGACCGGGTCTTCGACGGCTCCGCGGGCGAGGGCGAGTGGGAGGGGTTCGAGCCGTTCGGCGAGTCCTCGTGGGAGGGGTTCGTCCCCTTCGAGGAGAAGCCGCACGCGATCGACCCCGACGCGCTCTCGACGGCGAACCAGCGGCCGATCGACGACCCGATCCACTACGTCGGCGTCGACTACGCGACCCCGTACCGCGGCGCGCGCATCGCCGACCGGTTGGACGCGCGGACGGCTGACGGGGGGACGACCGACCCCGAGTTCCACCGCGGGCTCCAGAGCGACGTGCGCGACGGGCGCGCGCCGGAACTCGTCCCGGAACTGGTCGCCGCCGTGCGCGACCGGTCCGACCCAGGCCCGGCGCTCGTCGACGCGGCCGACGCCCTCGACGAGTGGGACTACCGGATGGCGCGCGACGCCCGCGGCGCGCTGCTCTTCGCCCGCTACCTGCCGGCGTTCCGCGAGCGCGTCTTCGGCCCCGCGTTCGGCGAGGCCGACCTCGACGACTCCTACTACCCGAGCGACTGGACGCTCGCGCGGCTCCCCGACGACGACCCGCTGTTCGACGGGCGCTCGCGGGCCGACCTCGCGGTCGCGGCCCTCGGCGACGCGCTCGCCGAGGTCGACGAGGCCGGGTGGGAGCGGTACAGCGACTACAACACCACGCGGGCGATGACCCACCCGCTCGGCGGCGAGGCGCCGTTCCTGAACTACGCGGAGCGCCCGGCGGACGGCTCGCCCGCCACCGTGAAGAACTACCGCGTCGAGTCGTCCGTCGGGTCGAGCTGGCGGATGGTGGTGCGCCCGGGGACCAACGCCACCGCGGTCCTCCCGGGCGGGAACTCGGGCGACTACTTCTCAGAGCACTACGACGACCAGCTCCGGCGCTGGCTCGAAAACGACCAGCGCCCGATGCCGCTCGGCGGCGGCGACCCGGTAGTGCGGTTCGAGCCGACGGAGGGGTCGCGATGAGCGACGGGCCGTCGCCGGTAGAGCGCGCCAGGACGGAGCCGCGGGCGCACGCGGTCGCGGTCGTCGCCGCCGTGGCGGTCGGCGTCGCGCTCGCGTCGGTCCACTGGCTCGGGCTGATTGCGGCCGGCGCGCTCGCGTCGCTCGCCGCGCCGACGGTCCGCCGCGGCGTCGCGTACGCGCTCGGGGCGGGCGTCGTCGCCCTCGCCGCGTTCGCGGTCTCGCTCGGCCCGGCGGCCGCGGCGGTGCCGGGGATGCGGCCGATCACCTACGTCGCGGTCGGGGCGGGGCTGGCGCTGCCGCTGTTCGGGTCGCTCGCGCGGGCCGTCGCGACCTGACGCGCTCCGGCGGCCGGCGCTCAGTCCAGCCGCTCTACGTCGGTGACGGTCTCGTCGGTCTCGACGTCGCCCGTGTTGCGCGTCTCGCGCGGCTCGAACAACAGGACCTCGGCCTCGGGCTCGGCGACGGGGCGGTGTTCGGTCCCGCGCGGGACGGCGATGAAGTCGCCGGCTTCCAGCACCGCGTCGTCCGCCTCGCGGAACTCGATCCGGAGCCGGCCGTCGCGGACGATAAAGAGCTCGTCGGCGTCCGCGTGGCTGTGCCAGACGAACTCCCCGTCAGCCTTCACGAGCTTGACCGCCTGTCCGTTGAGCTCGGCCGCGAGCCGCGGCGACCACGTCTCGTCGAACGAGCCGAACGCCTCCGCGAGGGACGCCTTCTCCATACCGGCGGTCGGGGCCGGAGCGGTAAAGTCGCTGTTCACCCCGGTCGCAGCGGCGCCCGCGACCGTCCGGGGCGCGTGGGAGATATATAGCACTCGGTAGCGGTGTAAACCGCTCGGGCGACCGCCGGACCCCTCATATAAGCGTTTACGAGGGGACTGTGCGTGCCGCGACGTATGGCAGCGACCCACGCGGACGAGGGGAGCGATCCGATCCGGGCGGCGCGGGCCGCGCTCCGCGTCGAGCGCCGCCGGACCGTCGACGAGCGGGAGGCCCTCCGCGCGTTCCGCGGCCGCGTCTCGTCGGTCCCGACCGAGGACGGGAACGCGACCGCGGCGGGCCCCGCCGCGATGGATCCGACGCGCGGCGCGGGCGGCGCGATCGGCGGGGCGGCGGGCAGTCCCGACGGCGCCGGCGGCGCGGCGTCGCCCGGGTCGGGCCTCGTCGCGGTCCGAGACGCGTACCGGGCGACGGTGATGTCCGTGCCGCACTACGAGACGGAGTACGACGACACCTACGAGCGGAGCGTCGCGGCCGAGTTCGGCCCCGAGATCGCGTACGCGCTCACCCGGACGGACAGCTTCCACGAGGCGTACAAGCGCTCGCTCCTGAGCGCCATCGAGACCGCGGTCCAGGAGCGCGAGGCGTTCCTCGACGCCTTGGAGTCCGAGATCGAGTCGGTCGAGCGCGCCGGGTCCCGGCTCGACCCCGTCCGCTCGGAGGTCGCGGCCATCGACGACGAGCTCGGCGACGGCGACGCCGCGGCGGCGGCCGCCGGGTTCGGCGCGCTCGACGCCTGCCGGACTCGAATAGAGGCGCTCGTCGAGGACTGCGACCGGATCGCCGCGCGGCGCCAGCGCGTGCTCGCCGACCACGAGCGCCGGCTCGCGATCGGGGACGATATCGACTTCGCGACGTACTGCTATCAGGACCTCGACGCCTCGTATCCGGTCCTCGCCGCCGTCGGGACGCTCGGCGACCGACTGGAGCGGCTGCGCGACCGGATCGAGCGGGCGATGGCGCGGACGCGGTGAGCCGCCCGTCGGCCGCGGCCGGGACCCGGTAACACCCGTGTCCGCGCCGGTTCAAGTCCCTCCGCGACGTAGTGCGGGACATGACAGACGCCACCGACGACGGCGCCGACCGAGCCGCGGGCGACGGCCCGACGCCCACGCCGGGGATCCACCACGTGACCTGCGTGGCGGGCGACCCGCAGCGCAACCTCGACACCTGGGTCGAGACGCTCGGGCTCCGCCTCGTGAAGCGGTCGATCAACCAGGACGACCCCGGCACGTACCACTTCTTCTACGGGGACGCCGAGGGGACGCCCGGCACGAGCGTGACGTTCTTCCCGTGGACGGACCTCCCCGAAGGCGAGGTCGGCGCCGGGCAGGTCTCCCGCACCGCGTTCCGCGTCCCCGAGGGGAGCCTCGACTACTGGGAGGACCGGTTCGACGAGCGCGGCGTCGACTACGACGACCGGGAGGAGCGGTTCGGCGAGACGGTGCTCCCGTTCCGCGACCCCGACGGGCTCCCGGTCGAGCTCGTCGCGGTCGAGGTTCCGGCCGACGACCCGACGACCGCGTGGACCGCGCACGTCCCCGAGTCGGCCGCGATCCGCGGATTCCACTCGGTGACGCTGTGGATCGACGAGCCGGAGCGCACCCGGCGGCTCCTCCGGACGATGGGGCTTGAGGCGGAGGCGACCGCGACGGACGCGGCGACGGGCGGCGAGCGCACGCGCTTCGCGGCGAGCGGCCCGGTCGGGAAGTACGTCGACGTGGTCGCGGTCGACCGGCGCGGGAGCTCCGGGCGCGGGACGGTCCACCACGTCGCGTTCCAGACCCCGACCGACGACGACCAGTCGGGGATGCGCGACGCGGTCGCATCGATGGGGCTCCGCCCCACGCAACAGATCGACCGGCACTGGTTCCGCTCCGTCTACTTCCGGGAGTTCGCGGGCGTGCTCTTCGAGCTCGCCACCTCGGACCCCGGCTACGCGAGCGACGAGCCGCTGGACGCGCTCGGCGAGCGCCTGGTGCTGCCCGGGCGGTTCGAGGACCGCCGCGACGAGATCGAATCCGGCCTCGTCGACGTGACCGTGCCGCGGGCCGACGGCGAGTTCGCGGCGCACCGCGCCGACTGATCGCGGCCGGCACGGACGTCGGGCGAGACGGACGGCGCGGACGACGCCGCGGACCGATCCTTCTAATCCGTCGCCGCCGAATCCACGCCCATGACCGAGGACCTCGGCACGCCCGTGCTGGACAACCACCTCCACCTCAACCCGCGACACGGCCGCGGGATCGAGGCCGTCGAGGAGTTCGCGCGGCTCGGCGGCACCCACCTGCTCGTCGTGAACAAGCCCTCGTGGCTGCTCGGCGTCGAGCCCGACGAGCCCGACGACTTCCGCGCCGTCTTCGAGGAGACGTTAGAGACGGTCGCGGCCGCCAGCGAGGCGCTCCCGGGGCGCGCGTGGCCCGTCCTCGGCGTCCACCCCGGACTGATCAGCCGGCTCGTCGACGAGCGCGGCTTCCCGCCCGAGGCGGCCCGCGACCTCATGCGCGGCGGACTCGAAGCCGCGAGCGAGTACGTCGCGGACGGCGACGCGCTCGCGCTGAAGTCCGGCCGTCCCCACTACGACGTGAGCGACGCGGTGTGGGACGCGTCGAACGCGGTCACCCGCCGGGCGTTCGAGCTGGGCGCCGAGGTCGGCTGCGCGGTCCAGCTCCACACCGAGGCGACCGAGGACCTGACCGACCTCGCGGCGGTCGCCGAGGAGGTCGGACTCGATCCCTCGAGGGTCGTGAAACACTACGCCGCGGGCGAGCTGGCGGGCGTCACGCCCAGCGTGATGAGCGACAAGGAGCGGCTGGAGCGCGCCGCCGAGGCGGGCGAGCCGTTCCTGATGGAGACGGACTTCGTCGACGACCCCGACCGCCCGGGGATGGTGCTCGGCCCGAAGACCGTCCCTCGGCGGGTGCGCTGGCTGCTGGAGGAGGGCCACGAGGGGGCGGTCCGTCGGGCGCACGTCGAGACGCCGCGCGACGTGTACGGGATCGACACCGAGGCGACGCTGGAGCGTGAGGAACCGTGAGCGGGGCGACGGCCTCGCGGCCGCCGGCGGTCCTGTTCACCGGGTTCCCCGGATTCCTCGGCTCGGCGCTGCTCCGGCGCGTGCTCGCCCGCGGCGACGGCCCGGTCGCCTGCCTCGTCCAGCCGCGGTACCGCGACCTCGCGGCGCGGCGCGCCCGCGACATCGTCGCCGAGGTAAAGGACGAGGCCGGCGACGGGGCGGCCGTCCACCTCTACGAGGGCGACATCACGGAGCCGGACCTCGGACTGGGCGCGGCGCTCGACGACCCCGACCTGCTCGGCGGCGTCGACGAGGTGTACCACCTCGCCGCGGTGTACGACTTGAGCGTCGACGCCGACCTCGCGGAGGCGGTGAACGTCCGCGGCACGGAACACGTCCTCGACGCGGCCGAGCGCGTCGGCGTCGACCGCCTCCACTACGTCAGCACCTGCTACGTCAGCGGCCGGTACGACGGGGTGTTCACCGCAGAGGACCTCCGCGAGGGGCAGTCGTTCAACAACCACTACGAGGCGACGAAATACCGCGCCGAGGTCGCGGTGCGGGAGCGGATGGCCGAGGGGCTCCCGGCGACCGTCTACCGCCCGGCGATCGCCGTCGGCGACAGCGAGACGGGCGAGACCGACAAGCTCGACGGGCCCTACAACCTCCTGCGGCTCCTCTTGGCCCAGCCGCGGCGGCTCGCGGTCGCGTTCTCGGTCCCCGGCGCGGCGGACACGGAGCTGAACGTCGTGCCCCGGGATTACGTGGTCGACGCGATCGCCGAACTGAGCGGTCGCCCCGAGACCGTCGGCGAGACGTACCAGCTCTGCGACCCCGACCCGCTCACCGTCCCGGCGTTCGTCGCCGCGATGAGCGACGCCGCCGGGCGCCGGACGGTCACGGTCCCGACGCCGAAGCCCGTCGCGAAGGCGGCCGCGCGGGTGCTCTCGGCCCGGGGCGTCGACGTGGAGCCGGCGACGATCGACTACTTCGACCACCCGACCCGCTACCGCTGCCCGAACGCGACCGACGCGCTGGCGGACACCGACGTCTCCGTCCCGCCGTTCGAGTCGTACGTCGATCGGATCGTCGCGTTCGCGCGGGCGAACCCCGACCTCGGCGACGACCCGATGACGTGAGTCCGGGAGGGGCGACGGAGGCGCCCGACCGCGGGACGGAGGCGTCCGACCGCGGGACGGGGGCGCCGCCGGGAATCCGGGATTCACGCGGGTGAGACGCGGTCTCGCGCGGCGATCGATAGGAAAGGCATTTGAGTTGGCCGGGCGACGTAGGGCACATGACCGACGACGACGCCGTCGAAACGTTCTATACCGACGAACGCTGGCAGAACTGGCTCGACAGGCTGGCCGAAGAGGAACTCGACCCCGAGAACGAGGACTCGGCGCGCCTCCTCCTCAACCTCCAGGACGACGCGGCGATCGCCGTGGTGAAGGTGCTCGCGGCGTTCGACGACGACCGCATCGGCGAGGAGCGCGCCGTGGAGGAGCTCCGCGACATCCGCGAGATCGTCCTCGCCGACGTCGAGTTCGACGACGAGGACAAGGTGATGCTGATCGACGGCGTCCAGACCTCGCTCGTCCCCGTCTTCTACGCGGCCGAGGAGTACGTCGTCGGCGGCGTCGTCGACGGCGACGTGAGCGAGTTCGTGCGCGCGGCCGCCGAGGCCGAGGAGGGCGACGACCTCGACGCCGCGCTCGGCTACGTGGTCCAGGCCGGCACGCGCGTCATCGACGGCGAGGCGCTCGACATCGAGCTCGTCGAGGACCTCGATTACGGGCTCGTCTCCGAGTGGGTCAACGGGCTCGACTCCCTCCAGTCGGCCATCGAGGACCCGGAAGTCGTCGAAGAGGAGGACTGACGGCGTCGACGGACCCGGCCCCGTCGGGTCGATCGAGGTGAAGTGTTTTCAGCGCCCGTAGCGTCGGGTCCGCATGGTCTCTCTCGCGGCCGGACTGGCGATCGCGCTCCTCGTCGTCTGGACGGCCAGCTCGTTCGTCCCGTTCGTGCCGGGCGGCGTCCTCGCGGCGCTGACGGTCGTCAGCTACGCGTACACCACCGGCTTCGCCGAGCCGAGCCTCGTCGCGCTGGTCGCGCTCGTCGCCGTCTCGCTGCTGGCCTCGGCGGCGGACCTCGTGTCCGGAATGGTCTCCGGCCGGATCGGCGGCGCCTCGACCCGGACCGTCGTCGTCGGGACGCTGATCGGGATCGTGCTCCTGGTCCCGCTCGGGCCGATCGGGCTCGTCGTCGGCCTTGGCGGCACCGTCTTCGTCGCCGCCCTCGACGAGCACGACGGCGACACGGGCGAGGCCGCCCGGCAGGCGGCCTACGCGGTTGTCGGCGCCCTCGCCAGCGCGTTCGTCCAGGCCGTCCTGCTCGCGGGCGTCACGGTCGCGTTCGCCCTCAGCGTCCTGTAACGCCGGTCGCGGGCGGGCTACGCCGCCACCGAGAAGAGGAGCAGGTTGTGCGCGGCCGGGCCGAGCCCTATCGCCGCGACGAATCCGAGGAGGAGGTACCCCTCGGCCGGCTCCTCGCGCACGTACGCCGCGAACAGCCACACGACGGCGCTCGCGACCGCGAGCTTCACGAGGAGGAACAGCCACCCCTCCCCGATCACCGGGAGCGACGGCAGCCCGCCGACCTCAAGCAGGATCCGCGAGAGGGGCGTGCGCTCGCCGAAGCCGAGCTGGGTCGTCCCGACCGCGGTCGAGACGCCGTCGAGCGCGTGGCCGAACACCGCGAGCCCGCCGACGCCGCCAGTGACCCTCGTCTCGGGGCGCGCGCGCGTCAGCCCGGCCCAAGTGGCGCCGGCGACAGGGACGGTGAGCGCGAGCGCGAGCATCGACCAGCGCGCGCCGACCGGGGAGACCCCTGTGCCGACCGCGACCGCGACGACCGGGACGAGACAGAGCGCGCCGGCGGCCGCGATCGTCGCCGCGATGCGGTCCGGGCGGGCGGCGTCGGCGGCGAGCCACGCCGCGCCCGCGAGCGCTCCCACGGTGAGGTAGACCGCCGGCGAGCCAGCGAACGGCGCGAGGAGCGGCGGGAGCGCGTCGACGACGTAGAGGACGTGGGCCGCGGAGCCGAGCGCCATCCACGGGGCGAGCGCGAGCACGCGGCGCCCGGTGACCGCGGGACGGCGGCGGAGCGCGGCGACGACGCCCGCGGTCGCGAGGAGGAGGACGACCAGGTGCGGCAGGGGCGGCAGCGTCGTGCCCGCGGGGAGGAGGGCGCCGACCATCAGACGGACAGGACTGGCTGGCTCGCGTACAGCAGCACGTACTCGGCGGCCTTCCCCAGCACCTCGCCGGGGTCGCCGGAGACGGGCTCGCGCGGGACGACGATGAAGTCCGACTCCAGCTCCTCGGCCGTGTCGAGGACGACGCTCCCGGGGTGGACCGTCTTCACCGACGTGGAGAAGCCGTAGGCGATGGAGTTGCTGTGGGGCACCCCGGCCGCGTCCGCGCGGCGGGCGACGGAGTCGGTGAACGCCTCGGAGTCGTCTGCCACCTCGCTCTCGTCGACCACCCCGTGGTCGATGGCGCGGACGACCTCCTCGTCGAGGACGTACAGCGCGTGGACGCTCGCGTCGTACTCCGCCGCGAGCGCGATGGCGTAGTCGACCGCCTCGTGTGACTCCTCGCTGCCGTCGACGGGCACGAGGACGAGGTCGATGTCGAGATCGGTCATACGCGGTCCCTCGTCGGGGGAGTTCAAAAAGCCCGCCCAATGCGGCCGCGCGTCCGGACTCCGGCGAGCGGACTCAGTCCCGGCCGCGGAAGGGATCGAGCGAGGGCGTCCAGTCGTACTCGCGGTAGCGGATCCGCGGCGTCGCGTCGGCGTCGATCACGCCGTAGCGCCGCAGCCACTCGCGGATCCCGCTCGTCCCGCCGAAGTCGCCGCGGTACCAGAGCATGAGCCGCGGCACGCGGGCGGTGCCGTCCGCGACGACCGTCTCGCCGCGCAGGTACGTCTCGGTCGCGTGGTCGAGCTGCTCGTCGACGGTCGCCGGGTCGTACGCGAAGACAGCCGGGCAGGCGGCCGCGCCGCAGTTGACCGCGAAGTGGATCCGCGGGTCCGGCTCGGCGACCCGGTGCCGGCGGACGAACGCGGACGGAAACGGGTTCGGCAGGTAGCCCAGCCCGTACTTCCACCGCGAGCGACGCAGGATCCCGTGTTCGATCTCGTCGAGGCTCAGGTCGGTGCCGGCCACGGAGACGACCGGGGCGCCGAAGAAGCGGCGGCGGTCCGACAGGCGCGTCGGGTCGTCGAGGAGCGCGTCGCCGGTGGCGCCGTTGTAGACGTTGATCCAGAACGCCAGCCGCTCGGCGGGCGAGAGGGCGTCGAGCGCGGTCGGCGACAGCGCGTCGAGCCGATCGCGGGCCGCGTCGGCGGCCCCGTCCGTCCGGACGGCGCGGAGGAACCCGTGGGCGGCGTCGACCGGCGCGGCCCCCGAGCCCGAGTCGGCGGTCGGAGGCTCTGCCGCCCCTCGGTCCGCGGCGGGCCGCTCCGCGGTCTCACCCCCGTCGGTCGCCCCCGGCCGTGCCATGGCCTGAGATATGGTCGCACGGACCTATATGTGGCCCGGTTCCGCGCGGCGGGCGCCAGACCGGGTCTCGATTTATCCGGCGCGAGCGCGTACGCGACGTATGAGCGACACCCGGACGTCCGCCGAGGCGGTCCCCGACTTCGAGCTCCCGAACGTCGCGGCCGGTCCCGACCCGTTCGCGCTGTCGGCCGCGGCCGCGGACCCCGACGCCGACGCGGTCGTCCTCCTGTTCCAGCGCGACTACCACTGCGGGAACTGCCGGACGCAGGTCCAAGCGATCGCCGACCGGTACGACGAGTTCGCGGCGCTGAACGCGACGGTGGTCTCCGTGCTGCCCGAACCCGTCGACCGGGCGCGGTCGTGGCAGGAGTCGTACGACCTCCCGTTCCCGCTGCTCGCGGACCCCGACGCGGACGTGAGCGACGCGTACGACCAGCCCGTGCGGTTCGGCGTCCTCGGGTCGCTACACGACCTCGTCGGGCGCATGCCGGTGGCGATGGTCCTCGACGTGCGCTCCGGCGAGCCGGTCGTCGCGTACGCGTACGAGGGGCGGCTGCCCGCCGACCGGCCCGAGACCGACGACCTGCTGGCCGAGGTCCGCGCGCTCCGGGACGACTGACCGATGGAGCGGCGCGCGCCCATCGCCCTCTGGCGGCTCTCGCGCCCGTCCCAGCTCGGCCTGATCGCGCTCGTGTACGCCCTCGGTGTCGCGATGGCGTACGGCCGCGGGCACGGCGCGACGGCCGGCCCAGTCCGGGTCGGCTTCGGGCTCGCCGCGCTGCTACCGGTCGCCGCGAGCGTCCACTACGCCAACGAGTACGCCGACGTCGAGACCGACGCGCTCACCGACCGCACACGGTTCTCCGGCGGGAGCGGCGCGCTGGTCGAGACCGACCTCCCGCGGGCGGTCGCGCTCCGGGCCGGAATCGCCGCCGGCGGCCTCGGGCTCGCCGCGGTCGGCCTCGGCGTTGCGGCCGCGGCGGTCGGCCTCGCGGACGGCCCGCTCCTGACGCCGCCGGCCGCCGTCCTCCTCGCGGGGATCCTCGTCGTCGGCTGGCAGTACTCGGTCGGGCCGCTCCGGCTCGCGTGGAACGGGCTCGGAGCGGCGACGAACGCGCTCCTCGGCGGCGCCGCGCTCCCGCTGTACGGGTTCGCGGTCGCGGCCGGTGCGGTCACCGCCGAGGCCGCGCTCGCGACGCTCCCCTTCGCCGTCGTGGTGTTCGTCAACCTCTTGGAGACGACGTGGCCCGACCGCCGCGCGGACGCCGCCGTCGGGAAGCGGACGCTCGCGGCGCGGTGGTCGGCGGCCCGGCTCCGCGCCGCGTACGCGCTTGGGGGCGCCGCGGCCGCGCTCGCGGCCGCCGCCCTCGCCGGCCGAGTGCTTCCGCCGCTCGTGACCGGGGCGACGCTGCTCCCGCTGGTCGGGCTCGCCCCGGGGTACCGGCGGTTCACGCGCCGGGAGGAGCCGCTGCCCGCGGTGGCGACGATGGTCGCGCTGGCGGCCGCGACGACGGCCGCGTGGGCGCTCGTCGCGCTCGGCGTCGGCCCGGGCGCGTGAGGGGCGACCCGACGCGCGGCGGGAGTCGGTGCCGCCCTCGCCGCGCGCGACTTCAGTCCCGCGAGCGGTCCCTCAGTACTGCGAGAGGTCCTTCTGTGCCGTTTCGCGTCGCTTCGCTGGCGGGACGTTCGTCGCGACGATCTCGTCGACCGCGTCCCGGTTGTCCGCGTCGCTGTTGATCGCGCGGGTCGCGCCCTCGCGGTCGACGCGGAACCCCGCCTCGGCGTACGCGTCGTACATCACGCCGCTGTTCGAGAGGACGACCCACACCCCGGCGTCGTCGAGCTCGCCGGCGACGTCGAGCAGGCGGCGCTGGTCCTCGCGGTCGAAGCCGTCCGCGCTGTACTCGTTGAAGTTCGCGGTCGCGCTCATCGGCTCGTAGGGGGGATCGAAGTAGACTAAGTCGCCGGGCTCGGCCGCGTCGAGGACGTACGCGAAGTCGCCGTTGCGGATCTCCGCGTCGGCGAGCAGGTCGCTCGCCCGACGGATCCGGTCCCGCCGGACCCAGTCGGGGTCGGCGTACCGACCGATCGGGACGTTGAACCCGCCGTCCGCGTTCTCGCGGTAGAGCCCGTTGTAGCAGGTCCGGTTGAGATACAGGAGGAGCGCGGCCTCCTCTAAGGGGTCGAACGAGCCCTCGTAGGGGCGGCGGTTGAACCGCGCGCGCTGCTGGTAGTAGTAGGCGTCCACCTCCCGGCCGCGGGGCGTCTCCTCGTCGTACGGGAGGGCCGGGTCGGGGTCGCTCTCGGGGTCGTCGAGCGACGCGAGCCGCGAGATCAGCTCGTCGGGGCGGTCGCGGACCTGCTCGTAGAAGTTCACCAGCCGCGGGTTCGCGTCGTTGACCGTCGCGCGGGCGGGTTCGAGGTCGAAGAAGACGGCGCCGCCGCCGACGAACGGCTCGTGGTACCGGCCGAACTCGGCCGGGAACCGGGCGTACAGCTCGTCGAGCAGCTGTCGCTTCCCGCCGGCCCACTTCAGGATCGGCTCGGCCATCGCTGTCGGGTGTCGCCCGCGCCCGGGGATAAACGTCCCGGGCCGCGTCGGCGGCGGAGCTCCGCGCCCGATCGACCGCTCGCGGCGGTCAGTCGTCGGAGGCCTCGACGCCCGGCATCGGGAGGTCGTCGACGTGGCTCGCGGCCTCCTCGAAGTTGGGACCGGGCTCGATGGTCCCGGCCTCGCGGTCCCACTCGATGTAGCCGGCCTCCTCTAAGGCCGGCAGGTGCGTCTCGCGGAGTTCGGCGGCGATCTCGTCGGCCCGCCCGCGAACGCGCAGATCCGCGACCGTCTCGACGGCGCCGTCCGCGAGGCCGGCGACCGCCCGCCTGCGCTCCGGCGCCGAGACGACGGCCGCTGTATCGGTGGTGGGAGTGTCGAGTGTCATTGTGTGGCTCCGTTCGTATCTACGGAAGCGGTCGTAACGAAATAAAAGCACCGCCGAACGCGCATCCCCGCACCGTCGACGCGCTCGACGGCGCGCGACGCGACGGCGGCGTCCGCGACCGGTCGCCCCGGCCGGCGACGGAGGAGAACCCGCGCCGAACGGCCGCTCGTTATCGACACGTTACAGAAATATGAGAAGTATACTAACGAGTAACATGGTACTGTTTACACCCCGTTAACAACCGTTTCAGATGTTCTGAATGCGTGTTGTGTGGTACCGTTTCTCAAAACTTATTTGGAAAGTGAAAGGTTTTAGTCGACCGAGCGTGTACGGTGAGATATGTACCAAGGCTCTATCACCTCGGCGGAGACGCACCGGCCGATCGGCGCCGACTCGCCGCCGGGCAGCCGCTCGCCGCTGGGGACGCTCGCGTTCCTCGCGCTCCTCGTCGCACCGTTCGTCGCGTTCGCGTACCCCGTCGCGACCGTCGCGCTGCTGACCGGCACCGTCGCGCTCGCCGTCGTCTCGCGGTCCGCCCTGCGGACCCTGCGCCGCCGCAGCGGTCGCGTCCGGACGCTCACGCTCCCCGGCCTGGGGACCCTCGAGTACCGGATCACGACGAACTGACGCGAACGACCGGCGTGCGGCCGAACCGCCGCAGAACAGCTTTTCGAAGGGACTCGCTCGCTCAGCGGCGACGCCGCGGGCGGCCGCGGACTCGCCGCGGGTTCCCGTTTCGCCGACTCGCTCAGATCCCGTACGCGACGCGCTCGCCGACGTCGAGCCCGTTCGCGATCGCGGCGTGGAGCCGCCCCTCGCCGGCGACCCAGTCGCCGAGCAGGTACAGCCCCGCATCGCGCGCCGAGTCGACCGGGCCGCGGTCGACGCCGCCCTCGGGCAGCGCGTAGCGCCACCCCTGGTGGTCGGTCCACGTCGGGTCGGCCAGCCGCTGGTCGCCGACGATGTCGGCGGTGTGCTCCGCGAGCGCGGCGACGTTCTCGCCCGGGTCCTCGTCGTAGCGCGCCGTCGACCAGGCGTCGCTCGCCTGGACGACGAGCAGCGTCTCGCCGTCCGGGACGTGGCCGGGCTTACACTCCTCGCGGGAGATCCAGCCGACGGCGTGCTCCTTGTCGGTGTTGACGAGCGCGTAGTAGGGCACGTCGAGTTCGAACGGGTACCGGAGGACCGCGGTCCAGACGCTGCCGTACTCGACCTCGCCGACCGCCTCGACGAGCGTCTCGCGGAGCGGGTCGTCCCACTCGGCGGTCGCGAGGAGGTCCCTCGTCTGCGGGGCCGGCGGGTTCAGCAGGAGGGCGTCGAACGGCCCGCGCGTCGCGCCGTCCGCGTCGACGAGCTCCCAGCGGCCGTCGCCGTCGGCCGCGCCGTCCAGGCGTCGGACCGTCTCGATCCGGGTCCGTCGGTGGACGGTCGCGTCGGTGCGGCCGAACAGGCGCTTCGCGATCTGCGTGAGCCCCCGCCGATAGCTCCACTTGTGGTCGTCGGCGTCCCGGCCCGGCGACACCGTCTCGTCCGCCTCGAAGGTGTACACCGGCTCCGTCACGTCGACGAGCCCCTCGTCGTCGAGCGTCTCCGTGATCAGCTCGACGACGCGGTCGTCGTCGCTCTTCAGGTAGTTCGCACCGTAGTCGTACGTGAGCTCGTCGTGGCGCCGCGTGGCCGCGCGCCCGCAGAGCCCGCCGGACTTCTCGAAGACCGTCACGTCCGCGTCCGGGACCGCGCCGTCGATGACGAACGCCGCCGCGGCCGCCCCCGCGCCCGCGCCGACGATGCCTACGTGGGTCACACCGATCATAGGGGCCGCGACCACTTAACCGGTCGCCGCGCGGGTCAGTCGTCGTCCGGGCCGACGACCATGACCGGGACGTCGACGCCGCGCCGGACGCGGGCCGGGACCGGGTCAGGGTGGAGCAGGCGGTCGAGCCCGGTCCGGCGGGCGGCGCCGACCACCACGAGGTCCGCGTCGTGCGCGGCGGCGAAGTCGACCGCCTCCCTGTGCGGCGCGCCGTAGCGGAACCACTTCTCGACCTCGACGCCGGCCGCGGCGCCCCGGGCCGCGGCGGCCTCGACGAGCTCCTCGCCGGCCCGCTCGCGGCGCTCGACGACCATGTCCCAGCCCTCGGTCGTGTCGACGACGTACAGCGCGTCGACGGTCGCCCCGTGCGTCGCCGCGAGGTCGACGGCCGCCGAGGCCGCGGCCCGCCCCGCGGGGTCGTCGGTCGTGACGACCATCACGCGCTCGAAGCGCCCCGGCCCGGGAGACCGCGGGACGCGGTCGGCGTCGCGGGGGGCGCTCGCGGTTCCGTCGCGCGGGTCGGCGGCGTCGGTGTCGGAGGACATGGTGTGGGTTCGGGCGTCGGCCTGTGACGCCCCGTGTTCGAATACGGCTACGAGAGGCGTCTTCTTAACAATTTTCCACAGGATAGACGATTATCATAATTTATCCGGGGCGCCGCGCGACGGATCGGGACCGCTGTCGGGCGGCGACCAACCGCCGGACGACCGCGGGCGATTCCGGACCGGCGAGCGGCTCGCGGGGACCGACCGCAACGACGAGTTTTAGTCGGCGAGCGCGGTGGGTGGAAACGAGACCTCCCCGAACCGGGGGACCGGTGCCGAGAGACGAAACGACAGGGCACGCACGTCATGACACAGACCGACACCACGCGGACGACGGACGACGATGGGTGATGGCGAACCGACGGCGGAAGGCGCCGACGGGGAGGGAGAGGCGACGGCCGGCGGCGACGGGTCGACGGGCGGTGTCGACTACGCCGCGCGCGCCGCCGACACGCTCGGCTTCTCCCGCTGGTGGCAGATCGCGGCCGCGGCCGGGATGATGGCCGCGGTGAGCCCGTACCAGTACGTCTGGTCGTCCATCTCGCCGGCGCTCTCCGAGGGCCTCGACATCGCGCTCCCGGCGCTGGGCGCGGTGTTCTCCTTTTACGTCGTGTTCCAGTCGCTCTCGCAGTTCCCGGCGGGCAAGTGGCGGGACAGCCGGGGGCCGGGCGCGCTCACCTTCCTCGCGGCGGTGCTCGCCGGCGGCGGCTACATCGGCCTCGCGTACGCGACGAGCCTGTGGCAGCTGTACCTGCTGTACTCGCTGGGCGCGGTCGGCGTCGGCATCGTCTACACCGTCGCCGTCAACACCGCCGTCAAGTGGTTCCCCGACCGCACCGGGCTGACGACCGGGGTCGGGACGATGGCGTTCGCGGCCGGCAGCGCGCTCGTGGTCCCGTACGTGCGGGCGAACGCGACCGTGGCGGCGTACAGCGACGTGCTCCGCAACATCGGGATCGGGATCTTGGTCGTCACGCTCGTCGGCTCGCTCCTCCTCCGGGACCCCCCGACGGACTGGCTGGACCGCGACGGGGACGACGACGGCGACGGCGGGGCCGACGGCCTGGCCGCCTCGATCCGCGGCCGCAACTACTCGACGCGAGAGATGCTCTCGACCTGGCAGTTCTGGCTGCTGTACGCGATGTTCATCGCGATGGCGAGCGCCGACCTCCTCGTCATCGCGAACGTGGTCCGGTTCGCGGAGAACTTCGGGCTGGCGGCGCTCGTCGCGACGCTCTCCGCGACGCTGCTCCCCGTCGCCGCCGGCGTCTCGCGGCTGATCCTCGGCGAGGCGACCGACCGCTTCAGCCGCAAGCGCGTGATGGCGGGCTCGTTCCTCCTCGCCGGGCTCTTCCGGATCGGGCTGGTGGCGGCCGGCGAGGCGGGCAACGGCGCCGTCTTCGTCGCGTTCGTCCTCGGCGCGATGTTCTTCTCCTCGCCGCTGTACGTCTTCTTCCCGTCGATACTGGCCGACTACTACGGATCGGCCAACTCATCCGGCAACTACGCCGTCCTGTACACCGCGAAGGTCGGCGGCGGGGTCTTCTCCGGGACGGTCGCCGGCTACCTCGTCGCGAACCTCGGCTGGAACCCGACGTTCCTCCTCGGCGGCGCGCTCGCGCTCGGCGCCGGAGCGGCGGTGTTCGTCCTCCGACCGCCCAGCGGCTCCGGGCTGGAGTCGACCGCCCCGTCGACGGCGGACTGACGAGCGGCGCGGGGGCGACCGCCGTCAGGCGTCTACCGCGTCCGCCGGCCCCTACCGGGGGCGCCGGCTCCGACCGCCTCCGCCGGCTCCTACCGCGTCGCCCGACGGACCGCGAACGCCCAGAGTCCGACCGCGACGCCGCCGGCGGTCAGCACCGCGTTGACGCCGACCGGTTCGAGCCCGAACGGCGTGAACGCGGGGGCGATCGACGCGTGAAGCAGGAAGCCGACCGCGCCCGCGGCGGCGACGCGTCGGGGGCGCCACGCCCGCGAGTCGGCGGTGTCCCCCGCCGGACCGAGGACGCGGTCGCCGGAGGCGACGACGACGTGGCCGAGGCCGAACACGGCGCCGAGCGCGGCGGAGCCGGCGAGGTCGACGGCGACGCTCGTCTCGAAGAGGCGGTACCAGAGGACGTGCGCCAGCCGCGCGGCCGCGCCGAGCGTCAGGGCGAGCGCGAGGTCGAAGCCCCCGGCCGCGACGCGGCGGGGCGTCACGGGAGCGTCCCCACCAGGGCGTAGAACGGGTCCTCGCCCGGGCGCTCGGCGATCCGGTCGGCGACCGCGAACCCGCCCGCGTCGAGGTACCGCTCGACGAGGTCGGCGCGCTCGGCCATCGAGGCGGCGCGCCACGCGCGGACGGCCTTCGTCGGGAACATGCGGTTCGAGAAGCTCACGACGACCGTCCCGCCGGGCGCGAGGACGCGCGCGAACTCCGCGAACACCTGACCGGGGTACTGGAGGTACTGGACCGACAGCGCGCAGCAGACGGCGTCGAAGGATCCGTCGGCGAACGGGAGCGACGGGTCGGCGTTGAGGTCGCTGACGACGAACTCGTCGAGGCGGTCGTTGGCGGCCAGTTCGGCCTCGTTGAGCCCGTGGCCGACGACGCGCTCGTAGTCGGTCTCGGGCAGGTGCGACACCCAACTGCTCATCGCGTCGAGGACGCGGTCGCCGGGCTCGGTGACGGAGGCGTACAGCGCGGTGAGCCGGGCGAGGAACGCGTCGTCCGCGTGGGTGACGAACCGCGGATCGTCGTAGAACGTCCCGTCCGGCCGGTCGTCGCGCTTGCGGCGCTCAAGGTCCGAGAGGACGGTCGTCACGGTATCGAAACGAGGTGCGCGGGACACAAGAGCGCGTCGCCCCCACCGGACCGCTTTTTAACCGCGTAATTTTACAAGTCGGTAATGGACTCCACCACCGCCGCCGACCGCGGGCGACGAGGGCGCGACGGTCGTGGCGTTCCTGGTGGACCCCGACGCGCCCGTGACGCGGCAGGGGACGATCGGTCGGTAGCGCGGCGGCGACCCCGAACGCTCAACTCCCGGCCCGCCGAACGCGGCGTATGCGCACCCCGCTCGCGGCCGCCGGGCTCGCCGCGCTCGGCGTCCTCCTGATGGCGAATCCCCTCTACCTCCCCGTCGCCGTCGGCGAGCCGAGCCCCGCCTACACGCACACCGTCCAGCCGGTGACCGAGGGGTCCGTCGCGGGCTTCGAGTCGCCGGCCGCGAGCGGGGGGAACGGGTCGGACGCGTCGGACGCGGTCGTCGCGTACGCCGACCTCCCGCCCGACGCCCGAGAGGCCTTCGACCGCGCTCGCGACTCGCCCGAGGGGGGCTTCGGCGTCGAGGACCCCGCCGAGCGCGTCGACTCGCTGTCGTACCCGACGGAGCCGGCGCTCGGGGACGGGATCCTGATCGTCGAGCGCGACGGCGAGCGGTACGAGTTCTGGACGCGGACCGTCGAGCGCGAGCCGGGCGCCGTCGTCGCGCAGCGCGTCCTCCTCCAGCCGGCGGCGTTCCTGATCGGCTTCCTGGCGCTCGTCGCCGGCGCGGCGGTCGGACTCCGTGGACGGCTCGGTGGTGAGTGACGGGAGGCGCGCCGCCGCGACCCCTCACTCCGAGGGCGTCGGCTGGCCGACGGGGCTGGGCGCGTCGCCGGCCTCGATCGCCCGGCGGGTCGACGCGCCGATCTCGACGAGGTGACACAGGGGGTTGCCGGGGTAGACGACCGGGTTCTCCAGGAGGCCGATCAGGAGACCGGTGAAGGGGGCCTCGACCCCGACGGCGTCCTCCTTGAACGGGTTGGTGATCGTCGCGATGCGCTCGCCCTCGCGGACGAGCGACCCGCTCTCGAAGTGGGTGTCGACGATGCCGCCGGAGTCGGCGCGGAGCCACGTCTTCTCGCCCGCGCCGGCGACGATGGTGCGCCAGCCGGGCCAGCGCACCGCGTCGGTCTCCAAGAGCCCGTACTCCGCGAACACGGAGCGGACCCCGTCGAGCGCGTCGTCGATGAGCGGGCGCTGGAACCGGTGCGCCTCCCCCATCTCGACCGTGATCGTGGGGATGTCGTCGTCGGTCGCCTCGCCGCGGAGGGTGCCGCTCGGCCCGTCGCTGTCGATGACGACCTTCGAGCCGAACGCCATCGCGAGACGGTAGACGGCCTCGTCGGTCATGTCCGCGCGGACGTGGAGCATGTTCGTCCGGCCGCGGGTGGAGGTGTGGAAGTCGAGTCCGAAGTCGCACGGCGCGATGAAGTTCTCGTAGATCTGGTGGGCCATGCGCTTCGAACTGGTCGACCCGGGCTTCCCCGGGAACGACCGGTTCAGGTCCCGGTCGTAGACGGGGAGGTACCGCTGCTGCGCGAGGAACCCGGGGACGTTGAGCACGGGCAGGCAGACGAGGGTGCCGGCCAGCTCGGAGAGGTCCCACTCGTGGGCGACCTCGCGGACGACCTCGATCCCGTTCAGCTCGTCGCCGTGGGCCGCGGCGGTGAGGAACGCGGTCGGCCCGTCGCGCTCGCCGTTGACGATGGTGACGGGGATCCGCACCGGGTCGCCGAGGTACGTCTCGCTGATGCCGTAGCGGATGTTCTGCGTGTCGCCGGGCGGCACCGCCCCGCCGTTGTACGTGAACGCCCGGTCGTCGCTCATGCCTGAGCGGAGCGGGGGGCGGGCTATATATATGGCGACCCGTCACTCCCCGGGCGGCCCGTCGGCCGAGTCGATCGGTCGAACTTTTACGCACGCCCGCGCAGGAGTCGCTATGAGTTCGGACCCGGTTCGGGTGGGAGTCCTGTCGCTGCACAACAGCAAGGAGACGAAGGCGATCTGTAACGCGGTCGAGGACCTCGGCCACGAGCCGGTGTGGCTCCGCGAGGAGAACGCCGCGGTCAGCGTCGAGGACGGCGACGTCTCCGTCGAGCCCGCGGTCGACGTGATCGCGAACCGCCTCCTCCTGTCGAACACCGACCAGCCCGCGGAGCTGCTGGGGCTGGCGGCGACGTTCGAGCGCATCCGCCCGATGCTGAACGAGCCGAACGCGGTGCTGGCGTCGATCCATAAGTTCGCCACGGCCGCGACGCTCGCCGACTGGAACATCCGCGTACCCGACGCGCTGCTGGCGCTGTCGAACGACCGCCTCAACGAGGGCCGCGAACGGTTCGGCGACGTGGGCGTGTACAAGACCGCGATCGGCACCCACGGCGGCGGGACGTGGAAGGTGGACCTCACGGAGCGGGTGAACCCGAAGGTCGGCAACCGGCAGGCGTTCCTCCAGAAGCTCATCGACCGCGACGACGAGAAGCACCGCGACCTGCGCGTGTACGTGGTCGGCGACGAGATCGTCGGGTCGATGTACCGCTACGCGCCCGAGGGCGACTGGCGCACCAACGTCGCGCTCGGCGGCGCGGTCGAGGATGCCACCGACGACATGCCCGAGGAGGCCGCCGACACCGCCCTCTACGCCGCCGAGGTGATGGGGCTCGACTACGCCGGGGTCGACCTCGTGGAGGGGTACGACGGCTGGTACGTCCTCGAAGTGAACCCCACCGCCGGGTTCAAGGGCCTCTTCGAGGCGACCGGGACGAGCCCGGCCCCGTACATCGCGAAGCACGCGATCGAGACGGTCGGCGGCGAGGTGGACGAGGCGGCGGTCGAGCGCGTCGCCGCGACGCTCGACGACTCGCGGCCCTCCTGCGCGCCCGCCCCGAAGCCGAGCACGACCGAGCAGCCCGACATCGGCTACATCGAGGAGGTCGTCGTCACCGGCACCTCCGGCTCGACGCAGGCGCTCGCGAAGTCCGACACGGGCGCGACTCGGACGAGCATCGACACCCAGCTGGCCGCCGAGATCGGCGCCGGCCCGATCAAGAGCATGACCCGCGTCAAGTCGGGCAGCGTGAAGGGCGGCAAGGCCCGCCCGGTCGTCGACCTCGTCATCGGGATCGGCGGGAACCAGCACACCGTCACCGCGAGCGTCGAGGACCGCGGCCACATGGAGTACCCGCTGCTGCTCGGCCGCGACATCCTCACCGACTACCGGGTCGACGTGCGCCGGCGCGCCGACACCGACGAGGCCGAGCGCGGCGAGGCGGGCGAGATACTCGAAGAAGAGGAGTAGACCGTCCAGACGGCGCCGGTTCGGGCGTCGGGCCCGTCTGGCGAAGGTATAAGACCGGGGGTGTCAATGTGACGGCATATGGTGAAGAGCACGGTTCGATTCCCCGAGCCGGTCGTCGAGGAGATCGAGTCGCTCGTCGACGAGGGGCAGTTCGAGAGCAAGTCCGAGTTCTATCGGTTCTCCGCCGACTACGTGCTCTCGCGGACGCTCGACGAGTACGATCCGTCGACGATCGACTACGACGCGATCGAGGCGGAGGTGATCCCCGAGACGGAGCGGAAGCTCGGCGGCGACGACGGCGAGACTGGGGAGCCGCCGTTCTTCGACTCGGTGGCGTTCGTCCGGAAGCTCGCGCTCCGCGGACGGTTCAGCGACGCCGAGGACTTCATCGACCACCAGTACGTCCCGGGCGACCGGCACGCCGTCCTCCTCGAAGAGCTGCTCCGGCTGTACCGCGAGGACGCCGCCGGCGACGAGCCGGCGCCGGTCGAGGGCGAGGGGCGGCGCCCGCGACAGGGCAGCGAGACCAACTGAGCCGCACGTCTACGACCGACTCCCCGCGCTCGACCGCCGCCGGCTCGTCGCCGACTCACGACTCGTACTCGGCCCAGACGTACCGCGTGCCGTAGCTCCGGTAGGGGCGCCACGCCTCGCCGATCTCGCGCATCTCCGCGCGCGACAGCTCCTCGCCGTCGTTGTAGATCCGTTCGATTCCCTTCCGCACTGCGAGGTCGCCGAGCGGCAGCACGTCCTCGCGACCGAGCGCGAAGATCAGGTACATCCGCGCCGTCCACTCGCCCACCCCGCGGATCTCCGTGAGCCGGTCGACGACGGCCGCGTCGCTCAGGTCCGCCAGCCCCTCCCGGGTGAGGTCGCGCTCGCCGTCGCGGAACGCGTCGGCGGCGTTCCGCAGGTACTCGACCTTCGTGGCGCTGAGCCCGGCCTCGCGCAGCGCCGCCTCGTCGGCCGCGAGGACGCGGTCGGGCGTCGGGTCGCCGCCGAGGGCGTCCACGAACCGCTCGCGGATGGCCGCCGCGGAGGCGGTCGAGAGCTGCTGGTTCACGATCGAGGCACAGAGCCGCGCGAACTCGTCGCCCGCGGGCGCGACGTCGAGGGGGCCGTGACGGTCGATCAGCGCGGCCATCGTCGGGTCCTCGCGCAGGGTGGCCGCGACTCGGTCGTCCATGTCGGAACCCGGGGACGCACGCGGGAGTACGATTCGGTTCGGACCGCCGCGGCGGGGGCGGCCCGCCCGAATAAACTTACTTCGAGTTTGGCGTTTGGAAGATGGAAACGTTCAACCATGACGGTTCCGACCGTTCGAGTATGCAACTCGAAGACGTCCAGCGCGTGGCAGTGCTCGGCGCCGGGAACATGGGACACGGCATCGCGGAAGTGGCCGCCCTCGCCGGCTACGACGTGTCGCTCCGGGACATCAACGACGAGCTCGTCCAGAAGGGGTACGACCAGATCGAGTGGTCGCTCGGCAAGCTCGCCGAGAAGGACCGGATCGGCGACGACGAGGCCGACGCGGCGCTCGACCGCGTCGACGCCTTCGTCGACCTCGGAGACGCGCTCGACGGCGCCGACGTGGTCGTCGAGGTCGTCCCCGAGAAGATGGCGATCAAGAAGGACGTGTACGACGAGGTCGTCGAGCACGCCCCCGAAGAGGCCGTCTTCGTCACCAACACCTCCAGTCTCTCCATCACCGAACTGTCCGAGGTCACCGACCGGCCCGAGCGCTTCTGCGGCATGCACTTCTTCAACCCGCCGGTGCGGATGGACCTCGTCGAGGTCATCTCCGGGAAGCACACGAGCGACGACACCCTGGAACTGATCGAGGGGCTCGCGGAGTCGATGGGGAAGACCCCCGTCCGCGTCCGGAAGGACAGTCCCGGCTTCATCGTCAACCGCATCCTCGTCCCGCTGATGAACGAGGCGGCGTGGATCGTCGAGTCCGGCGACGCGACGATGGAGGCCGTCGACTCCACGACGAAGTTCGACATGGGCCTCCCGATGGGCTCGTTCGAGCTGGCCGACCAGGTCGGCATCGACGTGGGCTACCACGTGTTGGAGTACATGCACGAGGTCCTCGGCGACGCCTACCGCCCGTGCCCGCTGCTCGGCGAGAAGGTCGAGGCGGAGGACCTCGGCAAGAAGACCGGCAAGGGGTTCTACGACTACGAGGACGGCGACGGCGCCCAGATCCCGACCGACGCGGTCGACGCCGACGTCCGCCGCCGCCTGCTCGCGGTGATGGCCAACGAGACGGCCGGCCTCATCGGCGACGACGTGGCCGACGCCGACGACATCGACGAGGCGGTGAAGCTGGGCGCCGGCTTCCCTGACGGCCCGGCCAAGCTCGCGGACGAGGAGGGGCTCGCCGCCCTCGTGGAGACGCTCAACGCGCTCGCGGAGGAGACCGGCGAGGCGCGCTACGAGGCGACCGACTACCTGCGCGAGGCGGCCGAGGAGGGCGGGTTCCGCGGCGACGGCGACGCCGACGCGGACGACGGCCCCGACTACGAGGTGCTGAACGTCGAGGTCGACGCCGAGAGCCGGGTCGGGCACGTCGAGATCGACCGCCCGCACCGGATGAACACGATCAGCGGCGAGGTCCTCGACGAGCTCGCCGACGCGGTCGACCGGCTGGACGACGACGACGAGGTCCGAGCGATCCTGCTCTCGGGCGCGGGCGACCGCGCCTTCTCCGCGGGCGCCGACGTCCAGAGCATGGCCGCCGGCGGCGCGGACCCGATCCACGCGGTCGAGCTCTCCCGACAGGGCCAGCAGACGTTCGGCAAGCTGGAGTCGTCCGACAAGCCCGTGATCGCCGCCATCGACGGCTACTGCCTCGGCGGCGGGATGGAGCTCGCGACCGCCGCGGACATGCGGATCGCCTCCGAGCGCTCCGAGCTGGGCCAGCCCGAGCTCGACCTCGGCCTGCTGCCGGGGTGGGGCGGCACGCAGCGGCTCGCGCGGATCGTCGGCGAGGGGCGCGCGAAGGAGATCATCCTCACCGCCGACCGCTACGACGCCGAGACGATGGCCGAGTACGACTTCGTCAACGAGGTCGTCCCGGACGACGAGCTCGACGAGCGCGCGCGGGAGCTGGCCGAGCAGCTGGCCGGCGGCCCGCCGATCGCCCAGAAGTACACGAAGCGCGCGATCCACGCCGGTCGCACCGACAACGAGGCCGGCCTCGAAGTGGAGGCGATGGGCTTCGGCCACGTGATGAACACGGACGACCTCATGGAGGGCATCACGGCGTTCATGGGCGACGGCGAGCCGGAGTTCGAAGGGAAGTAACGACGGACCCGGCCGCGGTGCGGGTCTCCCACCGGACTGCGGTCTGGCCCTCCAACCGCGCCGTGAAGAACGTCCAGCGCGCGTCGTCGCCCTCCGCGAGCGAGTCTCCCGCCCTCGACTCCCGTTCGACGACGAAGCCGGCGGTCCGGAGGTGTCGCCGGGGCGCTTCCGCCCCCGCGATGTCCCACTGCATCTCGACGCCGGTGTCTAGCCAGTCCGCGTTCTCGCCGTGCCACGGTTCCGGTCCCTCGGAACAGAGGAGTCGCCCGCCGTCGACGAGGACGCGCGCGAACTCGTCGACCACGGCCTGATGCTGTTCGGCCGGAACGTGGATCAGCGAGTGGTACGCCGTCACCGCGTCGAAGGCGCCGTCGCCGAAGGGCAGCCGAACCATGTCGCCCTGCGCGAGCGCCGCGTCCGGGACGCGGTCCGCGGCCAGCTCCAGCTGCCGGCGGGAGACGTCGAGTCCGGTCGCGGTCGCCGACGCGCTCAGATCGCTGAGGACGGGGGTACCCTGTCCGCACCCGGCGTCGAGAACGCGCGCCGACGCGGGGAGCGCGCCGAGGAAGTCGGCCAACACCTCGCGTCCGCGGCCGGTCTCGTTGCGGTCCGCTGCGTACGCCTCGGCGAGCCGGTCGTACCCGCGGCGTACCGTCTCCTTGTCCACCATGGATCCGAGACGTGAGGGCGGCCGGTTCAATACTTCGCTGAGGTCGCCCGCCGCATCCGACGGCGACCGCTCAGACGTACCCTTCCTCGACGAGCAGCTCGCCGTTGAGCAGCGAGGCGCCGGCCGCGCCGCGGATCGTGTTGTGCGCGAGGCAGTTGTACTTCGCGCCGGCGTCGGTCGACTGGACGCCGCCGGCGACGATCCCCATCCCGTCGGCGTACGTGCGGTCGAGGCGGGGCTGCGGGCGCTCGGGCTCGTCGTCGCCGAACACCTTGATGAGCTGGTCCGGCGAGCTCGGCAGGTCGCCGACGCCCTCGAACGAGCGCATCGCCTCGCGGAGGTCAGCGGCCGAAGGGTCCTCGGCGAACTCCGCGAAGACGTTCTCAAGGTGGCCGTCGAGCGTCGGGATCCGGTTACAGGAGGCGGCCACGTCGGCGTCGTGGAGCGCGACCTCGGCGCCGTCGAACTCGCCGAGCAGCTTGCGCGACTCCGTCTCCATCTTCTCCTCCTCGCCGCCGATGTGCGGGATGGCGTTGTCGATGATCTCCATCGAGGTGACGCCGGAGTAGCCGGCGCCGGAGACGGCCTGGAGCGTGGAGACGCGGACGCTTTCGAGGCCGAACTCGTCGATCGCCGCGAGCGTCGGCACCATCGTGATCGTCGAGCAGTTGGGGTTCTTCACCAAGGCGCCGTCCCAGCCGCGCTCGTCGCGCTGGACCTCGATCAGGTCGAGGTGGTCCGGGTTGATCTCGGGGATGGTGAGCGGCACGTCCGCGGCCATGCGGTCGTTCGAGGAGTTCGAGGAGACGACGTAGCCGGCCTCCAGGAACGCGGGCTCGACCTCCGCGGCGACGCCCGAGGGGAGCGAGGAGAAGAGGAGGTCCACGTCGGCGTCGGCGATCCCCTCCGGGGCCGTCTCCGCGACCTCCATCTCGGCCGCGTCCGCCGGGATCGGCGTGTCGACGCGCCACTTGGCCGCCTCGCGGTACGTCTCGCCCGCGCTCTCCGAACTCGCCGTGACCGCGGCGAGGTCGAAGGTCGGGTGGTCGTCGAGCAGCTGGATGAATCGCTGGCCCACGGCGCCGGTGGCGCCGAGGATACCGACTCGGACAGACATTGCGCGTGGGTCCGTGACAGGGACGTAAGTGCGTTCGGATAGGCGTCGATACCGCCGGACGCCCGAGGCCGGCGGCGAGCGGGGCCGTTAAGCCCCTCCGGGCGCAACGTCGGCTCGCGCGCCATCAGTCCCCGCCCGAGTACTCCCCGATGGGAGCGATGACAGCGCGGAGAACCCAGGCGCGTGACATCGGTCGCACACGCGACCCGCCCGTCGCCGCGCAGGCGACCGCCCGCCACGAGGGTTTCCCGGTCGACGCGGCACGCCGCCGGAGATGAGACCGGTCGTTAGTGTCGCGGGCGACATCTTCCGCCGCCGAGCGCGCGGTCTCCCCGAGAGCGACCGCGCTCGCTACTCGGAGTCGCGCAGCACCAGCGGCCCGATGGCGAGCGTGCGCTTCGCGAGCGTGAGCACGCGGAGCAGGTAGGAGACGAAAAGCGAGAACGGGAGGAGCGCGACCGCGAACGCGCCGCCGACGGCGAGCGTCACGTGGGCGACGCCGAGCGTGCTCCCCGGGAACGTGCCGGCGTCGACGACCGTGACCATGAGGCCCGCGACGGCCAGCGCCGGCACCGCGGCGTACAAGATCAGGCGCGAGAGGTCGATCAGCGCCCACTGGAAGTACAGCGTCTTGACGTGCTCGCGGGCGGGCCCGTACAGCGACACGGTCGCTTTCAGCTCCCCGAGGAGCCCGCGCTCGTCGTCGGTGAGGGCGTCGTCGTGCTCGGTGGCGATGCGCTCTATCTGTCCGATCTTCGGCCCGTAGTCGAAGTTGAGCGCGGCGAAGACGACGTCGAAGGAACCGAACTCGGCGCCGTCGAGCTGGCCGCGCACGGCGTCGGCGTTCCCGGTGAGTCCGGTCGCGAGGTCGTCGACCTCCGCTCGGAGCGCGTCCCGACTGGACCCGTCGCCGTCGTCTCCCTGACCCTCCACCGAGTCGCGGAGATCCCGAGCGCGCCCCGCCGCCGCGCCGAGGATCGCGTCGAGGAACGCGGCCGGGTCCGTGGGCGCCGGCCCGCCGGTCAGGTCCGCGATGTCGTCCCGGACGGCGAGCGTGTCGTCCATGCGGTCCCGCTGGTCGCCGAGCGGGCCGTTCTCCTGCGTGAGCACGAGCTGTCCGATCGTGACGACGAGCGTCGCCCCCGTGACGATCGCGGTGATCATCGACGCGAACAGCGTCTCGATGGGGTCGCTCGATCCGACCTTCGTCGCGAGCGACGGCGAGAGCGCGACCGCGACGGCGACGAACGCGACGAAGACGGCCAGCGTCAGCACCGCCGCGACGACGAGCCGGTCCGCGCGCAACAGCAGCCAGAGCTTCACCCGGTTCTCGCCGGCGCGCTCGCGCATCGTGTCGGCGGTGTCCGTTTCGCCCGCGTCGGCGGCGTCCGCGTCGTCGCTCGCGCTCGACGACCCCTCGGACGACCCGCTCATCCCGACCCGACGCCCGTCGCGCGGTCGCCACCGGTCCCGTCGCTCGTGGAGCGCAGACCGCGCGGGCTCACGTCGACTCACGTCCGTTCATGACGCAGGGGTTGACCCGCGGCCGACAAATAACTCGCGGACGCCGCGGTCGGCGGCGGTCCCGCCGCAATCCACAACATGCCGCTCGTCGAAGGGGCGGTATGTCGACCGACGCCGCCCTCGACGTCACCCTCGTCCGCAACGCCACGGTCCTCGCGACCGTGGACGAGACGACATTCCTCGTCGACCCGGTGTTCGCCGAGCGGGGCGCGCTGCCGCCGATCGACGACACGCCGAACAAACGGAACAACCCGCTCGTGCCGATGCCGGACATCGACCTCGCGCACGACGCGGTGGTCGTCACCCACCGCCACCCCGACCACTTCGACGAGGCGGCGGTCGAAGCGCTCGACCCGGACGTGCCGCTGTTCTGCCAGCCGGCCGAAGCGGACGCGTTCGTCGAGGACGGCTTCACCGACGTGCGGCCGGTCGAGGGGCCGGCGTCGTTCGACGGCGTCACGCTCCGCCGGACGCCCGGCCGCCACGGACACGGGGAACTGGCCGAGGCGATGGGCCCCGTCTCCGGGTTCGTCTTCGAGGGTGCGGAGACGCTGTACCTCGCCGGCGACACGGTCTGGTACGAGCCGGTGGCGGAGACGCTCGCGCGGGTCGAGCCCGACGCGGTCGTCCTCAACGGCGGCGCGGCGCGGTTCAATCGGGACGAGCCGATCACGATGGGCGTCAACGACGTGCGGGCCGTGCGCGATGCGACCGACGCCGCGGTCGCCGTGGTCCACATGGAGGCGATCAACCACTGCCTGCTCTCGCGCGAGGAGCTCCGGGCGGCGACCGAAGACGTGCTGGTCCCGGAAGATGGGGAGCGGATCGGGTTCTGACCGCCACGCCGTCCCGCGCTGCGGACCCCCGGCGGTTTTGTGTGTCACCCCGGTACGCAGTCGTATGTCCCGCGCTTCGGACCTCGATCGGTTCTACGACCTCCTCGATCGTCTCGAAGCGAACGTCGGCGGGAAGCGGCGTCTCGCGGAGTGTACCGGGCGCATGGACTGGCCCGAGCGAGGGGTCTACTTCTTTTTCGCGAGCGGAGGGGCCCGAGAGGCGACAGACCAGCTGCGAGTCACGCGCGTCGGCACGCACGCCGTCTCGACGGGGTCCGGAACGTCGCTGTGGACTCGGCTGCGGGCGCACCGCGGAGCGAACCGCGGGAGCTACGAGGGCGGCGGGAATCACCGCGGCTCGGTGTTCCGCAGGCACGTCGGCCGGGCCATGATCGAACGGGACGAGCTCGGCGACGAGTACCCCCGCTGGGGCAAGGGGTCGACCGCCGACCGCGAGCGTCGCCTCGCGGAGCTGGCCCACGAGCGCCGAGTCAGCGAGTATATTCGCGACCTCCCGTTTCTGTGGGTCCACATCGGGGACGAGCCGGGCCCCGAGAGCGACCGCGCGTACGTCGAACGGAACGCGATCGCGCTCGTCAGCAACTTCGAGCGAGACTCCGTCGACCCCCGGAGCGACGAGTGGTTAGGACGAGAGAGTCCTCGCAACGAGATAACCGACTCGGGACTGTGGAACATCGCGCACGTTGACGAGCGACATGAAGCGGGGTTTCTGGATCGACTCGCCGACGCGGTCGACGGAACCTCCGGTCTCTGACTTACGCCGATTCAAAGAAGGTCCGGGTGCGAGAATTGAACCCGCGTCTCAGCCTCCACAAGGCTGAAGGATAGTCCACTACCCTAACCCGGACACGCGTCGAAACGTATCTCGCTTCGGTAAATAACGGTTACGACTCCAGGACGGGCGTGGCATCGAGTGGCGTCCCGAGCGGGCCGTCGTCGGCCCCGGTCACCGCGTCGTTTTTGAGGCGCGCCGGCGTATCGACGGGTACCCGTGGCCTTCACCGACAAGATCTACGTGAAAAACCACCGGCAGCTCGCCTCACAGCTGGAGGCGAACATCCCGAAGGGGGCGTTCGCCGGCGCCACCCTCGACCTGCTGTTCACCGGCGACGGGCTCTCGAAGCTCGACGAGACGACCCGCGACCGCGTGCTCGACTTCGCGGAGGACTTCCTCGACTGCGACTGCGATTCGAACCCCTACTGCGGCTGCCCCGAGGAGAAGTTCATGCGCTACGTCCTCGAACTGCGCGCCGAGGGGCTCGGGCCGCAGGCCATCGTCGACGTGATGACCGACGACTACATGGTGTACGCGTACACCGGCGACGTGCTCTCCTTCCTCGACGACTCCGTCCGCAAGCTGGAGGCGATCGAGACGCTCGCGGACGTCGACGGCAACGGCGAGATGTCCGAGCGGGCCCGGAAGGCGAAGCGGGAGCTGTCCGGATAGCGACCGGATCGAAGTCGAGCTGTCGACGCCACGCCCGCTCACTGGGTCCGCGCCCGCGAAAGTTCACGGTGTCAGTCGTCGTCCGGCGACGTCACGTCGGTACCGATCTCGTCGACGGCCGCGCCGTCCTCCGTGAGGTTCCCGTCGCGCCACGTGTCGCGTTCGAACCAGAGGTACGCGACGACGCCGCCGACGACGTTGGAGACCGGGAACGCGATCCAGAGGCCCATCGCCCCGAGCGAGCCGGCCGCGACCCACGCGACCGGGAGCCGGACGAAGCCGAGCGTGATCAGCGAGATGACGGCCGCGATCATCGTGTGGCCGGCGCCGCGGAAGCCGCCGGTGTAGGCGCGCATGGCGCCGATGAACCCGAAGGAGAGACCGCTCACTTGGAGGAACGTCGTCGCGTGGTCGACGACGGCGGGGTCCGGGGAGAACACGCCCGCGATCGGCCGCGCGGCGAGGACGATGACCCCGCTGCCGACCGTGAGCAGCCCGAGCATGGCGCGGGCGCCGAAGTGGTTCGTCTCGGCGGCGCGGTCCGGCTCCCCGGCGCCGATGTTCTGCCCCGTCATCGTCTCGATCCCCTGCGAGACGGCGAGCGCCGGCAGGAAGATGACCGAGAAGATCCGCGTCCCGATGCCGTACGCCCCGCTCACCGCGTTCGGGAAGTTGGCGACGACGAGGAGGAGCGCGGTGATCGAGACCGAGCGGGCGGCGCCCTCCGCGGAGGCCGGCAGCCCGATGCCGAGGATCGTCTTCCCGAACTCCGGGTCGGGGAGCATCTCCGAGAGCCGGATCTGGACCCCGCGGTCCCCGCGGACCATGATCCGGAGTCCGACGAGGAGCGCGAGCGCCCGGGACCCGACCGTCGCGATCGCGGCGCCGCCGATGCCCCACCCGGTGAACCCGGTCGCGTCGAGGGCGGCAGCCTCGACGCCGCCGAGGCCGAGCGCGCCGAACAGCGGGTTCGCGTCGAACCCGAAGATGAATATCGGGTCCAGGAGGATGTTGAGGACGACCGAGCCGGCCATGACGTACATCGGCGTCACGGTGTCGCCGTAGCCGCGCATCAGCGACATGAACACCGCGAAGCCGAACACGGCGAAGAGGCCCACCGCGTACACGCGCATGTACTCGACGACGAGCGGCGCGACGGTCTCGTTCACGCCGAGGAGCGCCGTGATGTCGTCGACGAGGACGTAGCCCAGCACGCCGAAGACGACGGAGATGACGGCGGCGTACGCCATCGTCTGCGAGGCGGCGTAGGCGGCGCGCTCCTCGTTGCCGGCGCCGGTGTGTTGGGCGACGAGGACGCTCCCGGCGACGGAGACGCCGAGCGCCAGCGAGATCATCAGGAAGACGATCGGGAACGCGAACGTGATCGCGGACAGCGCCTCGGTGCTGTAGCGCCCGAGCCAGAAGGTGTCGGCCAGGTTGTACAGCACCTGAAAGAGGTTCTGGACGACGATCGGGAGGGAGAGGAAGAACAGCGGCCACCCGATGTCGCCGGAGGTGAGGTCGAGCTCGTCGGCGCCCTTGAACAGCGAGCCGACGGCGTCGCGGAGGCCCATCAGGCGATCGCCTCCGCGTGGGTCGGGCCGTCGCGTTCGGGGAGGGGACTGTGCGGGGGATCGGGGCTCCGGCGGTCCGTGTCTGCCATTCGGTGTACACCGATACTGACTGACTGGTCAGTCAAAAGCGTTCGGAAGCCGGCGGCCCGCGGCGAGCGCTTCCCGGCGACGAGGAGCGGCCGAACGGTCTAAGTGCGCGCGCGCCCGAATCCAGCCAATGAGTCTTCGGCCCGCGTGGCTAACGTTCAGGCGATACGCGGCGGCGACGACGGGGATGACGCTCGTCCTCTTCTCGCTCGGCGTCTACACCGCGGCGACGGGATCCGGGCTGGCGTGCCAGGCCCAGTGGCCGCTGTGTTCCGACCAGCTCATCCCCGCGCTGACGATCAACCCCGACTTCATCGAGTGGTTCCACCGCGCGTGGGCGATGGTGACCGGCTTCCTCATCATCGGGGTCGCCGGGTGGACGTGGCTCGGCTCGGGGTTTGAGCGCCGGACCAAGCTGGCGGCGACGCTCGCGGTCGCGATCCTCCCGCTCCAGATCACCGTCGGCGCGATCACCGTCACCCTCAGCGGGCTCGTGCCCGGCGGGTACACGGTGTCGACGCACGCCGCGCACCTAGTCGTCGCGCTGACCATCTTCACGCTGCTCGGACTGGCGACCATCTGGGGCGGCGGGCGCGGGACCGCGCGGCTCCTCCGGGCGGCGGGGGGGATCGCGGTCGCCGGCGTCGTCGCCAGCGCGGCCTTCTCGCGCGCGGTGCCGTTCCTCACCTACGCGCCGCCCGCGCAGGCGGCGTTCTACATCACGGGCCTCGCCGGTCACCTCGGGCTCGTCGCGACGGTCGCGTACGCCACGGAGGCCGTCCGCGTCGGGTACGACGGGCTCGACGCCGGCACCGCCGGCACCGTCCGCGCGCTCGCCGTTGGCTCGATGGGCGCGCTCGTGGGCACGCTGCTGCTCGGCCGCGACCTGGTCCTGTACACCGCCGTCTGGCAGCAGGTCAACCTCGTCGCGCTGGGCGTCGCGATCGCGCTCGCCGCGGGCGCGGCGTGGACCCTCCGCGGGGCCGACGAGATGCGCGACGGCGCCGCGCCGATCGGCGGGGACTGAGCGGCGCAGTTTTTGCCAGATCCGTCCGTCCGAGCCCGGTCTCCCCGTCGATACGTGGAAACCACCGTCCGAGGGAGGAAAGGTTAAAACCAATCGCCGCACTCGCACAGGTATGACACACCACGCCGATTCCGACGTGAGCCGTCGGACGTACCTGAAGCTGACCGGCGGATCGGCCGCCGTCGGACTGACCGGCGTCGCCGGCTGCCTCGGCGACAGCGGGAGCGCCACGACGATCACCCCCGGAACCGCGCCCGGGTTCCCGCCGTTCGAGATGCGGCAGGACGGCGAACTGGTCGGGTTCGACGTCGACCTGCTCGAAGCGGTCGTCGCCGAGACCGACTACGAGATCGGCGAGTGGGCGACCTTCGAGTTCGAGGGGCTCATCCCGGCGCTCACGCAGAACGAGGAGATCGACGTCATCGCCGCCGCGATGACGATAAACGAGGAGCGCCGGCAGACGATCGCCTTCTCTGACCCCTACTGGGAGTCCGACCAGGCGATCCTCGTGCGCGAGGGGGGCGACTTCCAGCCGTCCGGGTGGAGCGACTTCGAGGGCACCCGGGTCGGCGCGCAGTCCGGCACCACCGGCGCGAACCAGGTGGAGACGAACCTCGTCGACGAGGGGATCATCTCGTCGGACAACTTCTCGACGTACGGCAGCTACGTCCTCGCCGTCGAGGACCTCGCGAACGGCAACATCGACGCTGTCGTCGTCGACAACCCCGTCGCCGAGACCTTCGCCGCGAACCGCGACGTGACGATCGCGTTCGTCGAGGAGACCGGCGAGCAGTTCGGCTTCGGCATCCGGCAGAACGAGTCGGAGCTCCAGTCCGCGCTCAACGACGGCCTCCAGACCGTCCGCGACGACGGCACGTACCAGGAGATCACCAACACCTGGTTCGGGCAGGAGTAGGATGTCGGTCTCGGGGTCGCTCGCGCTCGCCGCGGCCGCCAGCCTCGGGGCCCCGGACCCGACGGCGAGCGGCGCCCTCCTGTCGGCCGTCGAGTCGATCGACTGGTGGCTCGTCGGCGACCCCGCGGACTGGTGGTTCGTCGTCCGGAACGCCGACTACCTCGGCGGCGGGCTCCTGTTGACCGTCGGGCTCACCGTCGCGTCGATCCTGCTCGGCTTCCTCGTCGGCTTCCCGGCCGGCGCGGTGGAGGTGTACGGGGACGGGCTCTCGAAGCGCCTCGTGGAGACGGCCGGCGTCGTCCTCCGCGGGACCCCCATCGTGGTCATCCTCCTCGTCATGTACTTCGTCCTCGGCGTCCCGCAGGTGAACCTCGGCGTCGGATCGATCTCGCCGGCGATCTCGGCCGGGATCTTGGGGCTCGGACTGCGGAGCGCGGCGTACCAGTCGCAGATCTTCCGCGCGTCCCTGTCGAGCGTCGACGACGGGCAACTGGAGGCGGGCCGGGCCGTCGGTCTCTCCCGGTTCGAGGCGATCCGCTACGTCGTCGTTCCGCAGGCGCTCCGCCGGTCGATCCCGGGGTTCCAAAACGAGTTCACCATCGTGTTGAAGGACACGAGCATCGTCTTCGCGATCGGCCTCGCGGAGCTTCTGACCCGCGGCTACGACCTGTTCACGGAGCAGACGACCGCGGTCCTCGAAGTCATCCTGTTCATCAGTGCCATCTACTTCGTCCTCACGTTCACGACGAACCGCGCGCTCGATTACCTCGGCACCCGCTACGCGATCCCGGAGGGTGAGTCGGCGTGACTGACGACGGCTTCCTCCGCGTGAGCGAGGTCTCGAAGTGGTACGGCGACGAGCAGGTGCTCGACGAGGTCTCCTTCGGGATGGACCGCGGCGACGTGACCGTCCTGATCGGGCCGTCCGGCTCCGGGAAGTCGACGATGCTCCGCTGCGTCAACCGGCTCGCGGAGGCCCAAGAGGGGTCGATCACGCTCGACGGCGAGGAGGTGCTCTCGCCCGACACCGACGTCGACGAGCTCCGGCGCGAGGTGGGGATGGTGTTCCAGAGCTTCAACCTGTTCGCGCACCTCACCGCGGTCGGCAACGTCGCGCTCGGCCCCCGGCGCGTGCTCGGGCTCTCCGAGGACGCGGCCCGGGACCGCGCGGCGGACCAGCTGGAGCGCGTCGGGCTGGCCGCCCAGCTGGACTCGTACCCCGCGGAGCTGTCGGGCGGGCAACAGCAGCGCGTCGGGATCGCCCGCGCGCTGGCGATGGAGCCGAAGCTCATGCTGTTCGACGAGCCGACGAGCGCGCTCGACCCGGAGCTCATCGGCGAGGTGCTGGAAGTGATGCGCGGGCTGGTCGACGACGGGATGACGATGCTCGTCGTCACCCACGAGATGAGCTTCGCGCGGGCCGTCGCCGACGAGGTCGTGTTCCTGGACGACGGCCGGGTCGTCGAGCGCGGGCCGCCCGAACAGCTGTTCGAACGACCCGAGCGGGACCGGACCGCCCGGTTCCTCGACCGCATCGCGAGCCACGAGTGATGGCGGGGGCGACGCGACCGCGGACGGTCGGCGAGCGCGTGGCCGACGCGGACGAGTCCGCCGGCCGGCTACTGCTGGTCGCCGCCGGCGCGCTGTTCTGGGGCTGGCTCGTCGTCAGCTGGGGCAACCGGTGGCTCGGCGGCGCGATCGCCCCGGTCGGCGAGCCGCTCGTCGCACCGGACGCCGTCGAGGCCGCGCTCGCCGGCGTGCCGGGGCTCGCCGGGGTGGCGGCCGACGCCGCGTTCGTGGTCGAGCTCACGCCGGTCCTCGCGCAGGGGACGTGGCTCACCGTGGTCATCACCGGCGTGAGCCTCGTCTGCGGCTTCTTCATCGCCGTGCCGCTGGCCGTCGCGCGGGTGTACGGTCGGTTCTCCGCGTGGCTCTCCTTGGGCTACACCGAGCTGTTGCGCGGCACGCCGCTCCTCGCGCAGCTGTTCGTGCTCTACTACGGGCTGAACCTGGCGGCGTCGGTCCCGGCGGTGCTGTCCGGCGTCTTCCCGCGCGAGGTGGTCTGGGTAGCGATCCTCGGGTTCACGCTCAACGGGGCGGCCTACCAGGCCGAGTACATCCGCGGCGCTGTCGAGAGCGTCGACGACGGGCAGATCACCGCGGGGCGGGCGATCGGGCTCTCGAAGCTGGAGTCGATATACCACGTGGTCCTCCCGCAGGCGCTCCGCTACGCGATCCCCTCGTGGACGAACGAGTTCGTCTACCTGATCAAGTACTCGTCGCTGGCGGGCTTCATCACGGTCCCGGAGCTGTACTACATGGCCAACCAGGTCGCGAGCGACACCTTCCGGTACACCACCGTCTTCCTCGTGCTCGGCGCGATGTACCTCGCGCTCGTGTTGACGGCGTCGAAGGTCATGGAGCGCGTCGACGAGCGCGTCGCGATCCCCGGGCTCGGGGCGGACCGCGAGCGGTGACGCTCACCCCTCGAAGTCGGTGACGACCTCGACGCCCCGCACGTCGTACTCCTCCATGGCGGCGAGCCGGTCCGACACCTCCGACAGCGACAGCTCCCGGGCGACCAGCGCGCCGGGGTCGATCCCGGTCGCCTCGATCAGCGCGAACAGGTCGTCGTAGCTCGTCGGGGGCATCCCGCGCGAGCCGAGGAAGGAGATCTCCCAGCGCGTCATCCAGTCGGTCGGCAGCGACACCTCGCCCCGCTCCGCGTCCGTGGTGAGCCCGACCTGGACGTGCGTGCCGCGCGGGCGCAGCGACCGGACGGAGTTGCGGCAGGTCTCCGCGATCCCCAAGGCGTCGAGCGAGGCGTCGGCGCCGCCGTCGGTGAGGGCGCGGACCCGCTCGGGGACGGACTCGTCTCCCGGGAGCGACCCCGCGTTCACGGTCTCGGCCGCGCCGAACTCGGCCGCGAGCGCGAGGGCGTCGGGGTCGAGGTCGACCGCGATCACGCGGGCGCCCAGCGCGGCGGCGATCTGGACCGCGGAGAGCCCGACGCCCCCGCAGCCGTGGACCGCGACGGCGTCGCCCCCGCCGACGGTCGCCCGCTCGGCGAGGGCGTGGTACGCGGTCATGTAGCGGCAGCCGAGCGCAGCGGCCGCGGTCGCGTCGAGCCACTCGGGGCGCTCGACGAGGTTGTAGTCAGCCGCCGGAACCGCCACGCGCTCCGCGAACGCGCCCGGCGCGGCGGCCTCGAACCCCAGCGCCCGGCCGTCCTCGCAGACGTTGCCGGCCCCGCGGCGGCAGTGCGGGCAGGTGCCGTCGCCGAGCGAGAAGGGGACGACCACGCGGTCGCCAGGTTCGAACCGATCGACCTCCCCGCCGACGGCGACCACCTCGCCGGCCGGCTCGTGGCCGAGGACCTGGCCGCGCGCGACGCGGTCGGCCGCCCACTCGCCGTGGCCGGCCCAGGCGTGCCAGTCGCTGCGGCAGACGCCGCAGGCGTCGACGCTGACGACGGCGCCGTCCGGGCCGGGGTCGGGCTCGGGGAGGTCGCGGACCGCGAGCGGCTCGCCGTACTCTCGCAGGATCGCTGCGCGCATACGGCGATCCACCGGGGGCCGCGACAAAGGTCTCTCGGCGTCGCGGGGGCCTGCCCTGTTATTTTCGCACTTTTCAGACTTGATCTCAGCGTATGACAAGTGATAGTCGAGTAAGGTTTATACTGACCGAGTAGCCTCGTTGACACGTGTCCGCAGCGATGGAACGACGCCCCGGAATCGCCTACCGCCGGCCTGCGGGGGATCCGGCGCGGTTCGTGATCGAGGCGTCCGGGGAGTCTCGGATCGAGGTCCCGGAGCGCGCGGAGGGCGGCTGGCTCGACTGCGTGGTCGACGAGGACCGCGAGCGGCTCCGCGAGGCGCTCGACGCCGCCCCGGTCGACGTGGTGTACCGCGTCGTCTCCGGCGGCGAGCCGCAGTGGGTCCACGAGCGCGGCCGGGCGACGGAGGGCGGCGACGTGGTCGGGTACCTGTTCCCCGCGGACGAGCGCGTCGAGCGGCGGAAGCGGCTGGAACGCCAGCGCGAGCGGCTCGACGAGTTCGCGAGCGTCGTCTCGCACGACCTCCGGAACCCGCTCTCCGTCGCGTTCGGGAACGTCGAACTGGCCGCCGAGCTCGACGGGGACGCGTCGAACGAGCGGCTGGACCGCGCCCTCGACGCGCTCGACCGCATGGACGACCTCATCTCGGACCTCCTGACGCTGGCCAAGGAGGGGAAGACGGTCCGGACCGCCGAGCCGACCGACCTGCGGTCGGTCGTGGACCGCGCGTGGCGGACCGTCGGCGAGCCGGCCGATGCCGCGCTCGTCGTGGACGGACCGCTCCCGACCGTGACGGGCGACTCGGAGCGGCTCCGGCAGTGCCTCGAGAACCTCTTCCGGAACGCGATCGAACACGGCGCCCCCGACAGAGCCGGCGCGGGCGCCCCCGCCCACGGGAACGACGGAGCGGGCTCAGCCGGGGGAGTCACGCCGGGCACGTTCGCGACGGGTTCGGGATCGGCGGACGCCGACCCGAGCGACCCCGACGCCGCCGCGGTCCGCGTCCGCGTCGGACGGACGGACGGGGGATTCTACGTCGCGGACGACGGCCCGGGGATCGACCCCGGCCAGCGGGACGCCGTCTTCGAGCCGGGCCACACGACCGCCGCCGACGGCACCGGCTTCGGACTGGCCATCGTCGAGCGGATCGCGGCGGCGCACGACTGGACCGTCTCGGTGACCGAGAGCCGCGAGGGCGGCGCGCGGTTCGAGTTCCGCTGCGCGGACGCGGTCGACTCCCCGACGCCGAGCGGAAGCGACGCGGATCCGAACTCGCCCCGGCTCGGCGGCGGGAGCCTGTGAGCGACCGCCGCCGGGTCACATGAAGTCGGTCAGTCCCGCCTGATCGTCGTCGCTCTCGTTCGGAGACTCGTCGTCCGCCGGCTCCTCCCCCGAGTCGGCCGGGTCGCTCTCGGGGTCAGTCGATCCGGAACCGTCGCCGTCGCGGTCCGCGGCCGCGTCGCCCTCGTCGCCGCGGCGGGCGCCGTCGACCGCGAAGGCGCCGTCGGCGTGTTCCTCGATCAGCTCCTCGCGGCGGGCCTGCGCGTCCTCGACGATCGACGCCACCTTGTTCGTCGACTCGCCGGAGCCGGTGACGAAGGCGACGCCCGCCTCGTCGAGGTCGTAGGCGGCCGCCATCGCGACGGTCAGCTCGCGGGGCTTACAGTGGTGGGTGACGGCCTCGAGGAACGGCAGCACCTCGCGGCGAGCCGTCGCGACGCTACACCCGCTCGCGGCCGCGATCTTGCCGACGACCTCGTCCGCGGTCGCGTCCGACGACGACCAGAACTGCGGGCGGCCGTACCGCGTCCACCCGCCCTTCTCGCCGTCGCGGGCGGCCGCCACGCCCGCGGCCGCGTTGTCGGTCGCGTACCGCCAGTAGGAGTAGTTCTGCGTGGCGCGCACGCGGCCGAGCCACACGTCCGCGTTCGCGAGGAAGTCGTACGCGCGGACCGCCTCCGCGGGCTCGTACACGTCGAGGACGTTGTTCTCGATCCAGCGCGAGATGTCGTCCGGCGTCTCGTCGACGGCGTACGCGGACTGGAGCGCCTCCTCCGCGGACTCCTCCTTGAGGACCGCGTCGAGGAACGGGAAGAGGCCCAGCGCCTTGTCCCGGTCGCCGGTGACCACGTCCTCGACCGTGACCGAGTCGCGTCCCTGCGTCGCGGCCTGGAGGTCGTTTATCGCGCCGCGGAGGTCGCCGCGGTTCCCCTCCGCGATCCGCTGGAGGGCGTCGGACTCGAACTCGATCCCCTCCTTGCGACAGACGTCGCGCAGGACGGGGACGATGGAGCGCGCGGAGACGTCGCGGAACTCGATCTCCTGGGTCGCGTTCCGGAGCCCGCGCGACATGTCGTAGTAGTCGTTGGCGATGAGCACGATCGGCTGGCCAGACTCCTTGACCAGCTTCGTGATCGCCGAGGCGCCGCCGCGGTCGTAGTTGCCGTGGATGTTGTCGGCCTCGTCGAGGACGACGAGCTGGCGCGAGGCGGTGTCGCCGCCGGCCGCGCCGCCCCCGGCCGCGCTCCCGCCGAGGGTGGCGTTGCGCGCCGCGCGCCCCGCGAACCGCTCGATGACGTCGGCGGTGCGCTGGTCGGAGGCGTTGAGCTCCACGGTCTCCCACCCCATGTCGTTCGCGAGCGCGTGGGCCGCGCTCGTCTTCCCGACGCCCGGGCTCCCGTGGAGGACGACCGCCTCGCGGTGGTCGTCCCACGACCGGGCCCACTCCGCGAACGCGTCGCGGGCCTTGTCGTTGCCGCGCACCTCCGAGAGCGTGCTCGGGCGGTACTTCTCCGTCCAGTCGGCCATTACCGGAGCAAGGAGCGAGCCGCGTTTAGTGGTTGCGGAGCGGGCGGGATCGCCGACCTCCAGAGCAAACTGACTCCTGGGTGAGCGGTAATCGGTGCGGAGTACTCGAGCAGGCCCGCCTCCCATTCCGCGGGTCCGCGATCCGGAACGCCGCCAGGTACTTTGTCTCGTCACAACCCCGAGATCCGTCTCGTGTGCGTCCCCCGTCGTTCGACGGGTCCAACCCTCGTCACCACTTCCACTTTCACCGCCCGTCCATGGCTCACCCCTTTTAGGTAATTCCCCGTCGGCCCTACCATGTCCACTCGTTCCCGACGACCGACCGCCGACCTCCCGGAGCTCGCGCCCGGCGTCACGCTCGTCGACGTCGACGACGAACTCGGCGTCACGCCCGTCCAGGCGCTCCTGCTCGACCGCGTCCTCGGCGCCGACGGCCCCGCGTTCTGGGTCGACGGCGCGAACAGGGCCAACACGACGCGCCTCCGCGAGCTCGCCCCGGCCGACCGCGTCCTCGACCGCATCGAGGTCGCCCGCGGGTTCACCGCCCACCAGCACACCTCGCTGCTCGACCGATTGGGCGGGCGGCTCGCCGCCCGCGAGTCGCCCTCGGTCGTCGTCGCGACCGGCCTCGACGGCATGTACCGCGCCGCCGACGTCGACGCCGACACCGCCGAGCGGCTGTTCGTCCGCGCGATCGCGTCGGTCGCCCGCGTCGCTCGCGTCCACGACGTGCCGGTCCTCGTGACGCGGTGCCGCGACGACGAGTTCTCGACGCCGGTGCGCCGCGCCGCGGCGACGCATCTCACCTGCCGGCAGACGCCGTTCGGCCCGCGCTTCGAGGACGCTAACGGCGACACGGAGACGCTCGTCTACCACACCGACGACGGCTGGCTCCAGACGACGCTCGCGTACTGGCAGGAGGTCCTCGAACACCGCGCCCGGATGTACGAGGGAGCGACCGTCGACCGCGCCGCGGCCGCGCCGAGCGTCCGGTAATGGGTCGGACGAACCCGACGTACCGGGATCAGTTGAGCGCGATCGAAGACGACTGGCGCTCGTTCCGACGCGTCCTCCGCCGGCAGGACAAGCCCCGATTCGACCGGCTGTTCGCGTACGCTCGCGACCACGCCGACGCGGCGGGGAACCTCAACCCCGCCGACCCGCTGGCGCCGGTGTGGATGGCGATCGCGCTCGAACAGGAGCGCCGGATCGCCGAACTGGAAGACGAAGTCGAGTCGCTCACCGAGGCGTAGCCCGTGACGCTCACGCTGGAGTACCTCGGTGACGGCCGCGTCGCCCGATGGACGCTCACCCCGGACGGCGCCGCTCGCGAGGTCCACGAGGACCACCACCCGACGCTCTTCGTCGGTGACTCAGCGGGCGATCTCTACGGTCGATCGGGCGGCCCAAATCCGACGCCGCCGTCCCGCGACGGGCTCTCGGACGCGCTCCGCGACCTCTGGTCCTTCCTCGACGGACAGGACGCGGTCGAGCGACTCGGCGTCGAGGCCCACCGGCAGACGTTCCGGACCGACGCCCGGCCGCTGCTCCGCGTCGACGCCGCCTCGATCGACGCGGTCAGAAGGGTCGCGAGCCGAACCGAGCAGTTCGGACAGCCCGACGCCTACACCTGCTACAACGTCGATTTTACCCGCCAGCTCCGCTTCTGCCTCGAAACAGACACGCCCGCCGCTCCGGACCGCTCGGTGCGCGACCTGCGGACGCTCCACCTCGATTTACCCCGGCACGAGTCGGGCATCGAGTCGCTGCCGCAGCTCGCCGTCGACGGTGACCGAGTCTGGTCGTCGCCCGCCGAGACCGTCGCCGGCGTTCAAGCGGCGCTCGACGAACGTGATCCCGACGTCCTGGTCGTCTCGACGGCGGACCTCGTGCCCCTGCTGTTCGAGGCGGCCGACGCCTACGGCGTCGATCTCGAACTCGGTCGGCGGGACGGCTACACGAAGCTCGCCGGCGAGTCGACGTACGCCTCGTACGGCAACGTGGGGCACTCGCCGGCTCGGTACTCGGTCCCCGGACGCGCCATCATCGACGAGTCCAACTCGTTCTTCTACCATGAGTCCGGGCTGGAAGGCTGTCTCGACCTCGTCGAGCGCTCCGGGCTCCCGTTACAGGAACTCGGGTGGGCGTCGATAGGGCGAGTGCTGACGGCGATGCAGATCCGCGAAGCGAGGGACCGAGGCGTGCTCGTGCCGTGGCGCGCGTGGCGTCCGGAACTGTTCAAGCGGGCGTCGACGCTCGACGACGCCGACCGCGGCGGCACGACGTTCGCCCCCGACGTCGGCGTCCACGAGGACGTTCACGAACTCGACTTCGCATCCCTGTATCCCAACATCATCAGGACCCGGAACATCTCGCCCGAGACCGTCCGCTGCGGGTGTTGTGACACCGACGACGTGCCGGGGCTCGGCTACTCCGTTTGCGACCGGGACGGCTACCTGCCGGAGGTGCTCGGCCCGCTGATCGACGCCCGGAGCGAGATCAAGGAACGGATTCCCGACGCCGCCGGCGACGAACGGGAGCGATTGGAGGCCGCCTCCTCCGCGATCAAGTGGATCCTCGTGTCCTGCTTCGGGTATCAGGGCTTCTCGAACGCCAAGTTCGGGCGCATCGAGTGCCACGAGGCGATCAACGCCTACGCTCGCGAGCTCCTCCTCAATGCGAAGACCGCACTGGAGGCGGCCGGCTGGCGCGTGGTCCACGGCATCGTCGACTCCATCTGGGTGACTCCGGCCGACGGTCGCGAGCAGCGCCCCTTGGAGGAAGTCGCAGCCGAGATCAGCGAAGAGGCGGGCATCGAGTTGGAGTACGAATGCGCGTTCGAGTGGGTCGCGTTCTGTCCGATGCGGAACTCCGAGTCGGGAGCGCTCACTCGGTACTTCGGCAAGCGCCGCGGTGAGGACTACCCCGAGACGGGAGTCGGCGACGCGGTCAAGACGCGAGGCATCGAGGGGCGACAGCGCTCGACGCCGGAATGGGTCGAAGCGGTCCAGAGCGAGGCGCTCCGCGTGTTCGACGAGACGCGCTCTCCGGAGGCGGTGTGCGACGTACTCCGGCGGCGCCTCGGGGACCTACGAGAGGGGACGGTCGACCCGGACGCGCTCGTCGTCGACAATCGCGTGTCGAAGGACCCAGACGAGTACTCGATGGAGACGCTCACCGTCGCGGCCCTGAAGCGGGCGCAAATCGAGGGCGCGGGGCTCGCCCCGGGACAGACCGTCCGGTACGTGGTCGTTGATGCCGACGCACGAGGTGCGTCGCGGGTCAGATTGGAGTTCGAAGAGATACCACGATACGACGCCGCGTGGTACGAGGACGGCGCTGTCCGCGCCGTCGAGAGCGTGTTGGCGGCGGTCGGTTGGGACGAGGGAGCGATCCGGCAGTATCTCGGTGAGACGAGAGACGAGACGCTGGCGAGCTTCTGAGAACTGGTATCTGATTCTCCGGTCCCTCTGGCCCTAATCAGAACTGATCTTGTGTCGCCTCGGTCGGCAGGGATTTCGACTCCATCCCCCGCGGGGGTGGGGAGGCTGGCGCACACGCGGGCGCGAAATCTCGTCGGAGAGACGTTCAGTCTCGATTGGCGTGAAATCGCCATGTGCCGCAGTTCCTCTCGGCGCGTGGTGATGTGGCTGCTACTCAGGTATCAATATCTGCTGCTGTAAGCGTTATCGCCCACGCTTCGTGAGATCCCTCGTCAGATGAGGACCGGTGCGACGCCGAGGGCGGCGGTCACGAGAAGGACCGCGACGTATCCGGCAGCGACGAGGTATACGACGCGTCGCGGATAGTCGACGAGGCCTCGACGGTGTCCAACTGCCGCGAGGTAGCCGGTCAGCGGCAACAGCTGGAGGGCGTGGAGGCCGACGAAGTGCGCCCGGCGGAAGTCGCCGACGAGCTGCCAGCCGACGACCGGGACCGTCGGCTCCGTCGTCTCGACGACCCGGGACTGGATCGCGATCATCGCCGCCCCCTCGAACGCGCCGACGACGAACCACCCGACCCCGAGGAGGATGCCCGCGGCGAACGCCGGGTGGACGTCGAACTCGTCGCCGCGTGCCCGGACGGCCAGCGCGGCGATCGCGACGGTGACGATGACGATTGTAACGCCCATGACGCCTCCGATCGCCCCGTCGATGACCGTCGCCCGATTGAAGTGAGAACCGACGCCGCGCGCGGCCTGTCCGCCGATAAGGACGATTTCGATGAGGAGACCGACGCCGACGATCCGGGAGACACGGCGGCGAACGTCCGGGTCGACCGGGAGGTGAACACCGAGCCAGCCGAGCGTCGCGCACACGAGCGCGATCGAGCCGGCGAACTTCGCTGGCTTGAGCCACGCCGGTTCCCCGTTGACGACCATTGGGTCCAAGACGGTGCCGACGGCGAAGGCACCGAACAGGACGGCGTTGATCGCGGCCACGGCGGACAAAACCGGATCGCGGCGCCACAGCTCTCCGATCGGTCCGGTGATCGTCCGTGCCATCGTCCGCAGCGTCGCCCGTCCGCTCGTGGCCGCACCGGCCGACTCGGAGTTCATACTACAGTGTTGCCGGGCGATTCATGTGTGAATGACCCCAACGTGTTGGTATCTGTCCGAGGCGGCAGTACCCAGCATGATCGACGCCCGATTCCGCATTCGCCTCCCGCCGGACCTGTACATCGCCGACCTGTCGGAGGCGTTCCCCGATGCGACCTTTCGCCTGCTGTCCGGCGTCCGCAGTGGCGCCACCGCGAAGGAACTCGGAGAGGTGCTGACTCGAACCCCGGAGTCGGTCGCAGCAGCGTTTCGCGAACACGGGGCGGTCGACGCGTACGAGGTGTTGGAATGCACCGACGACCGGCTCCTCGCGACGTACGAGACGACCGACGTCGACCTCTACGCCTTCGTCGAGTCCGGAGGGTTCCCGCCCGAGTTTCCGATCGAAGTTCGGAACGGGTTCTACGAGTTCGACCTGACCGGTACGCGCGAGGAGTTCGACCAGCTCCGGAAGGCGCTGGAATCGAGCGGTACCGAGTACGAACTCCTCTCGAAGGTGGAGAAGAAGCGGTCGGACCGACTCCTCACGCGGCGACAGGAGGAACTCCTCGCCGCCGGGCTCAGAGAGGGATACTTCGAGGTCCCGCGAGAGTGTACCCTCGCGGACCTCGCCGACGTGGTCGGCGTGGACAAGTCGACCGCGTCGGGGATTGTCCGCCGGGCACAGGCGCGGCTTATCGCGTGGTACCTGACCGACGTGACGGCCGACAGCTGACGATGGCCTCGAGGGAGCACCAGATCTCGACGCCGCACGTGCGATGGATCCCTGACGAGAGCGGGTGTTACGCTCGACCGAGGTGGTCGTAGACGCGCTCGGTCGCCTGACTGCTCGCGTGTCTGACCCGACTCCGAACGTCGTCTCCCGCGTCCTCGACGGGCGTAACTGACGGGTGAACCGGGCGGTCACTGTCGTACCAAACCATCGTCATACCGGTCTATCTGGCCGGTTTCGGACAGTTCGTGTAAAATTTCGTATGGGACCGCTGAGAGTCGAACTCAGGTCATACGGACCCCATCCGCATAGGATACCACTACCCCACGGTCCCTGACTACACGCAGACGAACGGCGGTCCGGTAATTAAGGACTTCGCTTCACTCGTCGGCGGCGTCCCGCGACGCCACGGGGTCGCCGCCGTCCCGGACGGCGAGACTCCCGATCGGGTCGCCCTCGTAGACGGCCAGCCCCTCGCACCGGCCGAGGACGTACCCGTCATGTTCGGCGCGGACCGTCGCGCGTGACGTTCCCGCCGCGTCGACCGCCTCGGCGAGCGCGTCGCTCTCGTCGAACGCGTCGCCGGCGTCGACGCGGTGGCGGACCTATAAAAGAACGCGCTCCAAGTCGACGACCTTCCCGCCGTCCGCGCTCGGGTCGCCGACGACTCGCCCCAGACAGACCGCGGTGCCGTCCGGGGTGAAACACGCGACGAGCGGCGGATCGCCCTCGTCGGCGTCGGGCTCCCGACCGCTGACCGTTCCGGGGACCGCCGCGTCGTCCGCGTCGATCACGCCGGGCGCGTACACCGGCGCGCCGGTCGCGACGCTGCGGGCGGCCGACCGCGCGACCGCCACCGCGGGGAGGTGCGTCAGGGCGTCCTCGGCGGGACGGACCACCTCGCGGAGGAGCGCGTCGTCGCCCTCCTCGGCCCAGGCGAGCGCGTCCACGAGGTCCTGGAGCGGGCGGAGGTCGCGGTCGTCGAACGGGTCGGTGGCGGTGCGGCGGAGGTGGCCCATGTGCGCGCCGACCCCCGTCGCGAGCCCGATGTCGTGACAGAGCTTCCGGACGTACGTCCCCGACTCGCAGCGGATCCGGAGGAGCGCCCGGCGGTCGGCGACCTCCAGCACGTCGAGGTCGTGGACCGTCCGCGTGCGGAGGCGACGGCTCACAGCGCTCTTTCGGGGCGGCTTCTGGTACACCTCGCTCTCGAACTCCGCGACCACCTCGCGGAAGTCCGCCGGCGGGGCCCCGTGGAGCTCCAGCACCGCGACGTACTCCTTCGCGCCTTCGAGGAACACCTGCGCCATGCGCGTCGCGTCCCCGGTCAGCGTGGGGAGGCAGCCGGTGACCTTCGGGTCGAGGGTTCCGGAGTGGGCGACGCCGCCGGTGGGGGGACCGGCCGGATCGAGCGCGGCGAGCGTTTCGTCTATCGCGTCGCGCACCCACGCCGACACCTGATGCGATGAGGGGCCGGCGGGCTTGTCGAGGTTGACGACGCCGAACCGGAGCAGTTCCGGCACCGAGCGCTCGCCCGGCGGCGCCCTGAGCGGGTCCTCCCCGTCGGCGAGCGCGTCGGCGTCGGAGTCTGAGGCGTCTGTCATGCGGAGGCGGGTTGGGGACTCAGAAGTCGTACGCGACGCCCTCGACGGGCGATTTCCCCTCGTCGTCCTCGGGGTCGTACGCCTCGACGGTCGCGACGAGGACATCGAGGAACGGTTCGGGGCCCCAGCGGGCGGTGTTGTACGCGGCGTCGTAGATCGAGAGATCCTCGATGTCGATGTTGTAGTACTCCCGATACCGCTTGCGCTCGGAGGCCTCGCGGCGCTCCGTCTCCGTTCGCGCGCGGTCGACCGGCTTCGCCTCGCGCGCCGCGATCCGCTCGGCGCGGACCGACAGCGGCGCGTCGAACCAGAACCGGAAGTCGGCGTGGTCGGCCGCGAGCCACCCGGCGAGCCGCGATTCGAGGACCACGTCGTCGCGCTCGACGGCGATCTCGCGGAGCCGGCGGTCGAGGTCGCGGTCGATCTGTGGGTCCTCCTCGGCGAACTCGTTGAACTCGACGGGCGTCATGTCGCGTTCGGCCGCCATCTCGCGGAAGATGTCGCCGCCGGAGACGTGTCCGAGGCCGAGCGCGTCCGCCAGTTGGACGGCGTTAGTGCTCTTCCCGCTGCCGGGCGGGCCGGAGACGGTGATCAACATATCACCACTGCGCGGGTGTCGTTCAAAACGGTTGTCGTTCGGCCGCGGCGGGGCCGTCCGTTCGCGGGCAATCCGGCCCCGCTCGGTCAGGGCTCGTCGTCGGCCGTCGCGGCCGTCATCGACCAGACCGCGACGAGGCCGAGGAGGAGCGCGGGGACGAGCGGGAGCGCGAGGTACGTCGCGAAGAAGGGGAGACCGAACCAGCCCGCGGCGTACGGGTAGACGTAGATGATCCCGGGGATGACGAGCGCGCAGATGAATATCGCCGCCGTCAGCGCCCACCCCTTGCGGCCGAAGCCGTCGGCGGCGGGCTCGTCGGCGGCGGTCGGGCCGCCGGCGCCGGCGCTGTCGGTCGCGTCGGCGCCGTCGTCGGTGCCCGGGACGTGGACGTAGCCGCCGTCGGTGGTACCGTCGGCGGTCGCGTCCGCGTCGTCGTTGTCGGTCTCAGAGCTCACTGTCCGGCTTTAGCACCACCTTGCCAAAGCCCTCACGGTTTTCGATCATCTCGTGTGCGCGCGCGGCCTCGCTCATCGGGAGGACCTCGCGGACGCGGGGCTCGAAGGTGCCGTCCCAGACGAGTTCCAGCACGTCGTCGACCTCGCCGGGCGTCGCCATCGTGGAGCCGATGACGGAGAGCTGGTTCCAGAAGATGCGGTTGAGCCCGGCGCCGGGGTTCGGGCCGGTCGTGGCGCCGCAGGTGACGAGCCGGCCGCCCTTCGCCATCGACTTCAGCGAGTTCGGGTAGGTGGCCTCGCCGACGTGGTCGACGACCACGTCGACGCCGCGCTTGCCGGTGAGCGCGGCGACCTCCTCGGCGAAGTCGTTCGCCTCGTAGTCGATGACGTGGTCTGCGCCGCAGTCCTCGGCGTGCGAGAGCTTCTCCTCGGTGGAGGCGGTCGCGTACACCTCACAGCCCGCGTGGTCGGCGATCTGGACCGCGGCGTGGCCGACGCCGCCGGAGGCGCCGAGGACGAGCACCTTCTCGCCGGCCTCGATGTCGGCGCGCGTCTGGAGCATGCGCCACGCGGTCTGGAAGACGAGCGACGCGGAGCCGGCGACCTCCCAGTCGACGCCGGACGGGACCGGGACGAGGTTCGCCGCGGGCACCGTCGCCTTCTCCGCGTGGACGCCGCGGACGTGCTCGCCGATGATGTGGAAGGAGACGCACAGCGACTCCTCGCCGTTGCGACAGAACTCGCAGTCCCCGCAGGAGACGCCGGCGCTCACGGCGACGCGGTCGCCCGGCTCGAAGCGCGTCACGCCGTCGCCGACGGCCTCGACGACCCCCGCGGCGTCGCTGCCGGGAACGTGCGGCATCTCCAGGTCGATGCCGGGCATCCCGCGTCGCGTCCAGACGTCGAGGTGGTTCAACGCGCCCGCCTTCACGTCGACGAGCACCTCGCCGGGGTCCGGCTCCGGGTCGGGGAACTCGCCGTACTCGATCACGTCGCGGTCGCCGTGGTCGGCGAACTGAACGGCCTTCATGCTCGGACCCTCCCGCGGGACCCACTAAACACTACGCCTCACGGAAACGGGGGACCGGCCCCGCGAACGGAGACGCGAACCCGCGGGACTGCGCGCGAACTGACCGTGCGAGACCCCCACAGCGACCCGACCGTTTCGTGATGTTTAAGTACCGAAGGCGGGAGCATACGAACGCACGAACTGCAGGGGCGTCGGGCCCCGAGTCCGCAAGGGCGATGATACAACGCGGGTTGCGGTAGCCAAGCCTGGCCCAAGGCGCAGGGTTGCTAACTCTGTGGCGTCACTGCCTCCGGGGTTCGAATCCCCGCCGCAACGCTCGAACGGACGAGTACCGCCGATTCGCGTCGGTAGGGCTCACCACAACCAACACATGAGCACGGAAGAATCACAGGACGACTCGCCGGAGGAGGAGGAAGACCTCCAGTACTTCGTTCGGATCGGGGGCGCGGACCTCGACGGGACGAAGACGGTCGAGCGAAGCCTGTCCGAACTCGACGGCATCGGCACGCGCACGGCGCGGCTGGTCGCCGAGAAGGCCGACGTGGACCGCAACGCCACGTTCGGGCTCCTCGACGAGGAGGACATCGACGCGGTGGTCGACATCGCCGAGAACCTCGAAGACCACGTCCCGTCGTGGATGACGAACCGACAGAACGACTTCTTCACCGGAGAGACGACGCACCTCGTCGGCACCGACGTCAGCGAGAAGCGCCGTCACGACATCAACCGGATGAAGGTCATCGAATCGTACAAGGGCGTGCGCCACAAGCGCGGGCAGAAGGTCCGCGGCCAGCGCACCAAGTCCACGGGTCGCTCGGAGGGGACCATCGGGGTCAACGTCGAGGAGATCCGCGAGGAGATGGCGGACGACGAAGGCGGTGACGACGAATGAGCACCGGAAAGAACACCAAGGGCTACGAGACGCCGAACCACCCGTACCAGGGCGAGCGCATCGCCGAGGAGTCCGATCTCCTCTCGCGGTACGGCCTGAAGAATAAAGAGGAGTTCTGGCGTGCCCAGTCCGAGCTGCGTAACATGCGTCGGGAGGCCCGACGGCTGCTCGGCGAGGCGCAGGGCGACGTCGAGGCCGCCCAGGACGCCGGCGCGGAGTTCGTCACTCGACTTCGCCGCATCGGCATCCTCGGCGACAACGACGACATCTCGACGGTCCTGTCGCTCGACGTGACCGACCTCTTGGAGCGTCGCCTCCAGACGGTCGTCTACCGACAGGGCTTCGCCTCCTCGACCCAGCAGGCCCGCCAGTTCATCGTCCACGGCCACATCACCGTCAGCGGCGCCCGCGTCACGCGCCCGTCGGTGAAGGTGGACGTCGACGACGAAGGCGCCATCGCCTTCGACGAGACGAGCCCGCTCGCGGACGATCTCCACCCCGAGCGCGCGGAGTCACAGGAGTAACCAACCATGAGTGAATCCGAGGACGGAAAGTGGGGCATCGCCCACGTGTACGCGTCGTTCAACAACACGCTCATCACGGTCACCGACGAGACGGGCGCCGAGACGATCGCCAAGTCGTCCGGCGGCACCGTGGTGAAGCAGAACCGCGACGAGGCGTCGCCGTACGCCGCCATGCAGATGGCGGAGGTCGTCGCCGAGCGCGTCAAGGACGCCGGTCTGGAGGGCGTGCACGTTCGCGTGCGCGGCCCCGGCGGCAACCTCAACAAGTCCACCGGTCCCGGTGCGCAGGCGACGATCCGCGCGCTCTCGCGTGCGGGCGTCGAGATCGGGCGCATCGAGGACGTCACGCCGATCCCGCACGACGGGACGAAGGCGCCGAAGAACAAGCGAGTCTGACATGACCGAAGACGAATTCGACGTCCAGTACGTCGAACGGGACGAACGCAGCGCGCGGGTGCTGATCCGCGGGCTCACGCCGGCGTTCGCAAACGGCATCCGCCGCGCGATGATCGCCGACGTCCCGACGTTCTCGATCGACACCGTTCGGTTCGTCGAGAACTCCTCGGTCATGTTCGACGAGATGATCGGCCTGCGTCTGGGGCTCGTGCCCCTGACGACGCCGCTCGACGACTTCGAACTCGGCGACGAGGTCACCCTCGCGCTCGACGTCGAAGGCCCGGCGACGGCGTACTCCGGCGACGTCGAGAGCAGCGACCCGCTCGTCGAGGTCGCCGACGAGAACGTCCCGATCATCGAGCTGAAGGAGGGACAGCGGTTGGAGTTCGAGGCCGACGCGGTCCTCGACACCGGCAAGGAGCACGCCAAACACCAGGGCGGCGTCTCCGTCGGCTACCGCCACCTCCAGCGCGTCACGGTCGAGGGCGACCGGGGTGAGTTCGACGACGACGAGCCGAACATCCTCCGCGGCGTCATCGAGACGCCCGAGGGCGACATCGAGCTCACGGACGAGTTCGACAACGACCTCTCGGAACGGTTCCCCGGGAAGGAGGTCGCGGTCGAGGACGTGCCGGGCGCGTTCGTCTTCCACATCGAGACGGACGGCTCGTTCGACGTCGAGGAACTGCTGCTCCGCGCCATCGACTCCATCGAGGAGCGCGCGGACGAACTACAGACGAAAGTCGCAGTCTAAGGAAATGACGGCCCTTCGAACCAACACCCTGACCGTCGCCCCCGCCGACAGCCGCGGCCCCGCTCCGACCGCCGGAGCGCCCGCGGCCGACGCGGCGGACGGCGGGACCGAAAGTGGTTTGAAGGGAGCCGGAATACGATGGAGTGCACGCAGGGATAGCCAAGTCAGGCCAACGGCGCAGCGTTCAGGGCGCTGTCCTGTAGAGGTCCGCAGGTTCAAATCCTGCTCCCTGCACTCCGTTTTCCACGAACTCTCCGTTCAGGAGGGACAGCTATGAGTAGCAAGACGAACCCGAAACTACAGAACCTCATCGCCGATCTGAAGTCGGTCTCGCGTGGCTCCGGTGCCAACGTGTGGCAGGACGTCGCCGACCGACTGGAGAAGCCACGGCGCACGCACGCTGAGGTCAACCTGGGCCGCATCGAGCGGTACGCTCAGGAAGACGAGACGGTCGTCGTCCCCGGCAAGGTGCTGGGCAGCGGTGTGCTCGAAACGAACGTCACCGTCGCCGCCGTCGACTTCTCCGGGACCGCCCGGACGAAGATCGACCAGGCCGGCGAAGCGGTGACGCTGGAACAGTTCATCGAACAGAACCCCGAAGGGAGCGACGTGCGGGTGATCCGATGAGTCTCGCGAAGATCGACGCGGACGTCGTCGTCGACGCCCGCGACTGTATCCTCGGTCGCGTCTCTTCCGAGGTCGCGCAGCGCGCCCTCGCCGGGGAGACCGTCGCCGTCGTCAACGCCGAGCGCGCCGTCATCACCGGCAACGAGGAGTCGACGATGGAGACGTACCACAAGCGCGCGGAGCTCGGCTCGGACAGCGGGCCCTACTACCCCAAGCGCCCGGACCGGATCTTCAAGCGCGCCATCCGCGGCATGCTGCCGTACAAGTCGGAGGACGGCCGCGAGGCGTTCTCGAACGTGCGCGTGTACGTCGGGAACCCCTACGAGCGCGACGAGGACGTCGAGAGCGTCGTCCTCGACGGCACCTCGCTCGACCGCCTCTCGAACATCAAATTCACCACGCTCGGGGACATCTCCGAGTCTCTGGGAGCCAACGTCACATGGTAACGAACACCTCAGGCAAGAAGAAGACGGCCGTCGCCCGCGCCACCGTGCGCGAGGGCGAGGGCCGCGTGCGCATCAACTCCCAGCCAGTCGAGCTGGTCGAACCGGAACAGGCGCGGCTCAAGATGCTGGAGCCGTTCCGCATCGCGGGCGAGGAGCTCCGCGAGGGCGTCGACATCGACATCGACGTCGAGGGCGGCGGCTTCAGCGGGCAGGCGGACGCGGCCCGGACCGCGATCGCCCGCGGCCTCGTCCAGCACCTCGGCGACGCCGAGCTGCGCGACGCGTACATGAACTTCGACCGCACCCTGCTGGTCAACGACGTGCGCCAGTCCGAACCCAAGAAGTGGGGCGGACCCGGCGCGCGCGCTCGCTACCAGAAGTCCTACCGCTGAGGTGATCCAGTCATGATGATCCCGGTCCGGTGTTTCACGTGCGGCAACGTCGTGGGTGAACACTGGGAGGAGTTCAAAGAGCGGGCTCGCGAGGGCGACGAGGACCCCGGCGAGGTGCTCGACGACCTCGGGGTCGACCGGCACTGCTGCCGGCGCATGCTGGTCAGCCACCGCGACCTGGTCGACGTCGTCTCGCCGTACCAGTAAACATGTCAGGACAGCGATACAATCGATACGAGAAGGCACGCATCCTCGGCGCGCGAGCGCTACAGGTGTCCTACGGGGCGCCCGTGCTGATCGACACCGACCAGACGGAGCCGATCCTCGTCGCCGCGGAGGAGTACGACGCGGGCGCGCTCCCGTTCACGGTCCGGAGGGAGAGCTGATGACGCGGATCACCAGCGTCTCGCTCCGCCGCGTCCTCGACTCGCGCGGGAACCCGACGGTCGAGGCCGACGTGCTCACCGAGTCCGGCGGCTTCGGCCGCGGCGCGGCCCCCAGCGGGGCCTCGACGGGCGAGTACGAGGCGATCGAACTGCCCGCGAGCGAGTCCATCGCGAAGGCCCGAGAGCACGCGGTGCCGCGCCTCGAAGGCGTCTTCGCGGGCGACCAGCGCGCGGTCGACAACGCCTTGCGCGCCGCCGACGGGACGGACGACTTCTCCGCCATCGGCGCCAACAGCGCGGTCGCCATCTCGATGGCGGCGGCGAAGGCGGCGGCCGACGTGCTGGGCGCGCCGCTGTACCAGCACCTCGGCGGCGCGTTCCGCGGCGAGAACTTCCCGATTCCGCTCGGCAACGTCGTCGGCGGCGGGGAGCACGCCAAGGAGGCGACCCACATCCAGGAGTTCCTCGCGGCCCCCGTCGGGGCGCCGAGCGTCTCGGAGGCCGTCTTCGCGAACGCCGCGGTCCACGCGGCTGTCGCGGACGTGCTCGACGAGCGCGGCGTGCCCGCGGCGAAGGGCGACGAGGGCGCGTGGGCGCCACCGATCTCGGACGCGGAGGCGTTCGAGGTCGTCGACGAGGCGGTCGACCGGGTCGAGGAGGAGGTCGGCTTTGAGATCCGCTGCGGGCTCGACATGGCCGCCGCCGAGCTGTACGACGACGACCGAGAGGCGTACGTCTACGGCGACGAGACGAAGTCGGCCGACGAGCAGATCGAGTACGTCGCCGGCCTCGTCGACGAGTACGACCTCGCGTACGTCGAGGACCCGCTCGACGAGAACGACTACGAGGCGTTCGCGGAGCTGACCGAGCGGGTCGGCGACCGGACGCTGATCTGCGGCGACGACCTGTTCGTCACCAACGTCGAGCGACTTCAGGACGGGATCGACGCGGGCGCGGCCAACAGCATCCTGATCAAGCCGAACCAGATCGGAACGCTGTCGGACGCGTTCGACGCGGTCGAACTCGCCGCCCGCAACGGGTACGAGACGGTCATCTCCCACCGTTCGGGCGAGACCGAGGACGCAACCATCGCACACCTCGCCGTGGCGACCGACGCCGGCTACATCAAGACCGGCACGGTCGGCGGCGAGCGCACCGCCAAGCTGAACGAACTGGTCCGCATCGCGGACGACGCGGTATGACGGGCCCACACCACGCATGAGCGAAGACAACGACGCGGTCGAACTCGACGACGACGCGGAGACCGAGGCGGTCGACGCGGCGGTCGAGGAGGAGGCCGACACGACCGAGGAACCGACCGCCGACGCGGGCGCCGAGGGGGCGTCTGCCGACGCCGAAACTGGGGCGTCTGCCGACGCCGAGAGCGAGGCCGCAGAGGAGGCCGAAGAGGAGGCCTCCCCGTTCGACGACGACGTCATGCCCGACGACGACGTCGACCTGCTGATTCCCGTCGAGGACTACCTCTCCGCCGGTGTCCACATCGGGACCCAGCAGAAGACGAAGGACATGGAGCGGTTCATCCACCGCGTCCGCGACGACGGGCTGTATGTCCTCGACGTGAGCCTGACCGACGAGCGGATCCGCACGGCCGCGGACTTCCTCGAGAGCTACGACCCGGAGCAGATCCTGGTCACGTCCTCGCGGCAGTACGGCCGGTTCCCGGCCGAGAAGTTCGCGGACGCCATCGGCGCCCGCGCCCGCACCGGGCGCTTCATCCCGGGCACGCTGACGAACCCCGACTACGCCGGCTACATCGAGCCGGACGTCGTCGTCGTCACCGACCCGATCGGTGACGCGCAGGCCGTCAAGGAGGCCATCACCGTCGGCATCCCGGTCATCGCGATGTGCGACTCCAACAACCAGCTGTCGAACGTCGACCTCGTCATCCCGACGAACAACAAGGGCCGCCGCGCGCTGTCGGTCGTCTACTGGCTCCTCGCCAACGAGACGCTCGACCGCCGCGGGGCCGACACCGTGTTCGCCCTCGAAGACTTCGAGGACGAACTCTAACGCGGTCGGTTTTCGAGTCCACTTCCGTTTCGTTCCGTCACCGCCCGCTAGCCGCCGGCATCGCGCTGAAGGGACGACGACCTCAGACGATGTCCGGCGTGAACGGGTACGAGTAGACCTGTCCGTCGTTGGCCTTCACGGTCGCGAGAAGCACCAGTACCAGGTCGACAACCGCGATGATCGGGAACAGCAGAAGCCCGACGAACACGAAGCTCAGCACGGCGGCGAGCATGAGCGCGGCGAAGACGACGATCTGGAAGTTCAGCGAGTTCTTCGCGTTCTGCGTGACGAGTTCGTCGTCGTCGTCCGCGAGGATCAGGAACAGGATCGGCCCGAGGAAGGAGGCGAACAGCGCCGACGCGTGAGAGAGCGCCGCCAGCGTCGTGTCGCCGTCGACGCGACCGTCCCCGGCGTCTGTGGCTGGTGTTGACATAGCAGGAGTTTGGTTTCGTAGCTGAGAGATAAGCTTTGGGAGAGGGCGGGCCGCCCGGCGGGAGCCCGTCGACCGCCGCCCATGTCAGTCGGCCGTCGACGCGATCGTCGAGGTGACAGGCGTGCGGCCGGCCGGTCGTCGATGCCGGGAGCGAGCGCGTCGTATCGGCGAGAGCGCGGCGTTCCGAGGAGGACTCTCGCGGTCGCTGCCGGCCGAGCGGGCGCCGAGCGGCTCAGCCCAGCTCGGCCACGTCGACGATCTTGGCGTCGCTGCGCTCAACGCCGCCGCGGAGCGCGGGTACGGCGGTCACGGACTCGTTCCGCAGGTCGTAGGCCGTGAGCGACCCGCCGTAGACGCAGCCGGTATCAAGGCCAACCGCGCCCTCAGTGAGGACCGGGTCGTCGAGGACGGTATGACCGAAGAACACGCGCGGCGGCCCCTCGTACTCCTCGTACCAGTACGGAGAGTCGTAGCTGCCGCCCGGGACCAGCGACCGGGTGGTCTGGAGGTCATCGATCGTGTGCGCGTCGAGCGGCTCGCGCGGGTCGACGCCGCCGTGGACGATCAGGTTGTCTCCGATCTCGATCGCGACCGGCAGCGACGCCATCCACTCGAGGTCCGCTTCGGACAGCGCGTCGAGCGACTTGTCGCCGCGCAGCAGCTTCTCCTCGTTGTTCCCCCGGACGGTGAACATGTTGTCCGCCTCGCGGACGCGCTCGACGACCGCCGCGCTGTCGGGGCCCTTCCGGACCAGGTCACCCACGAACACGACGAGGTCGTCGTCGGTGACGCGTAGCTTCGACAGCAGCCGGTCGAGCGGCTCGGGACAGCCGTGAACGTCACCGACGACGTACGCGTCTTCGTACTCGTCGATGTCGATATCGAGGTGGTTCGGTTCGACGTCCGGGTGGAAGCGACCCATTGCCCATCGATACGGCTGAGCACCTATTAAGCGCCGCTAAGACCCGTATATATTGATATATAACGTTCCGAAGCCGTTTCCTCCGGCGTCGCTCCCGGCTCACGCCTCGGTGACGTGCTGACAGTCGGCCTCCAGCCGCAGGTCGGGGCCCTGGTCCGGGGCGGACTCGATCCAGAGCTCGACGCCGCTTCTGTTCGGCCCGTCGCAGGGGAGGGACGCCCGCTCGAACCCGGGCCAGTCGCGCTCGAACCGGGCGTCGTCGACGGTCACGACGACCGTCTCCGGCTCGGCCGGCCCGGGGAACGTCGCGTCCTCCTTGGCCTCGTTGTCGTCGGAGAGCCGGTACGACTCCTCGAACAGCGTCGCGCCGCTCGCGTCGAGGACCGTCACGGTCACGTCGCGCGTCGCCTCGCGGTCGGCGAGGTAGACGCTCACCCAGTGGGGGGCGGCGTCGGCGTCGTCGCGGCCGACGCACCCGGCGGCGACGACTGTCGACAGCCCGGCGGCGAACGCGCGGCGAGTTGTGGAGGGCATCGGTTCCGATCCATCAGCAGATCCACTTAAACCGGTCGCTCGCGTTCCGTCGCGGCGTCTCGGTCACGAGCAGGTCGACCGGTACCCGTTCTCCGGGCCGTCGGAAAACACGAAGGAGTGGCTCAGCGAGTTCCGCGGACAGCCGGCGCACCGTAGCGTTCCGCGCCGCACCGAGCAACAGGTCGTAGTACGGTCCCGCGGCGTCCAGCCGAACGAGTTCGATCGTCTCCCGCGTCCCGGCGCCGTCCGTCACGCGGACGGTGAGGTCACCGGCGGCGACCCGGTCGTCGATCAGGTATGCGGTCATCCGGTACGACGTCGACTCGGCGTTCTCGACCGTCGCGTCGGCCGCGGAGCCGCCGGGCGCGGTACAGCCGGCGGTCGCGATCAAGAGGACGCAACAGAGGGCGAAGGTGTGGCGGGGCACGGTTCCTCGGTCGCGTTGCGGATGAATCAACGCTTTCCCGGCGCCTAGGCGTCCGCTCGCGCCGCGGGGAGCCACGCGGGCGGCGCGACCTCACTGTCGGCGGAGCGGGGAGCGACCGCGTACTCGAACCGCTTGGACTCGCCCGCCCGATCGTACGCGAGGACGGCCTCTCGGACGACGCCGTTCCGGTCGACGGTCAGGTAGCCCCGGATGTCGGTCGCGTTTCGGACCGCGACGTCCGTCGGCGCGTAGCGGATCAGCCGCTCGCCGTCCTCGTCGACGGTCCGGACCGCGCGGAAGTCCGCCACGGTCAGGATCCGGGAGGCGACCGCCCACATCGAGTCGGCCGCGCGGTACCGCGTCTCCGCCAGCGAGCCGTTGGACGCCTCGAAGGAGACGTCCCTGTTCCGGGCGCTCCGGCTGTACCGGACGCCCCCGTCGACGTACACCTCGCTGCGCGTGACGTCGACGTACCCGTTGTGAACGTCGAGTCGGAACCGGGTCCGCTCCGAGGTTGCGTCGTACTCGTAGTCGGCGTACGCCCCGGCGCGGAAGCGCTCGACCGCGGCCCCTGTCACCGGCTCCGTTCGGAGGAAGGTCACGGACCGCTCGCGCGCCGTCGCGATGTCGATCCCCGTCCGGGAGAACCCCGCCGGAAACGGGACGTCTACGAGCCGCTCGTCTGCGGTCTCGTTCGGCTCGGAGTCGATCGGCGGCGAGTCTGGCGGCGAGGCGTCGGGCGGTGCCGCCCCGCCCGGAACGACGCCGCCGCAGCCGGCGAGCAGGAGGAGGAGGGCGACCGCGGTCGCGGCGCGAGCCCGCGTCGACGCGTCGCCTCCTTGCGACATCGCGGTAGTCAAACTACTGACGAGCCCGGTCGGCGGGCGCTCCGCCGTCGTCGGACAGCGCGGACCGCGCCTCCGCGACCGTCTCGTCCACCCGCGCCCACGCGACGGGCGGCTCGATCGCCGCGAGCTCCGCGTCGAGCGCGTCGAGCCGCTCGCCGAACCGGTCATCCCGGTCCGCGCCGTCGGCGAGCGCCGCGCCGTGTGCGGCCACCTCGGCCTCAAGCTCGTCGAGCCGCGCGTCGACGTCGTCCGGGAAGGCGACGCCGTCGCGCTCGGCCCACGCGCGGAGGTCCTCGGCCTCGGCGCGGAGGTCGGCGACGACGAGGTCGAGGACGCGCGCCTGGACGCCGGCTTCGAACCGTCGCTCCGGGTCGGGCTCCTCGGCGGCCCGGAGCGCCTCGACGGTCTCCGCGAGGGATTCGGCGGACTCCTCGGCGGCCTCGACCTCGTCGACGAGCCCGTCGTGGCGGCGGTTCGCGGAAGAGAGCCACGCCTCGAACGCCTCGAGTTCGGTTTCGAGGTCGTGGGCGACGCGGACCACGTCCTGTGCGCCGGTCGTCACCTCGTGAAGCTCGACCGCGGCGCGGTAGACGTCCATCGGCGACTCGGGGTCCGCCCTGGCCGCCCCGAGGTCGTCGGCGAGCGCCTCGACCTCCGCCCGGAGGTCGTCGAGCCGCGCCCCGAACGCCCGTCTGCGGACCTCGACGACGTCGAGGTCGGGCGCGTCGGCGGCGGCCGCGGTCGCGTCCTCGTGAGCGCGCGTCGCGAGGTCGACGCGGGTCTCGGCGGTGGCGAGGATCTGCGACACGTCCGTGACGGTCGACTCGAAGGCAGCGGCCGTCACGGTCCCGTCGTCGGTGACGGGGTCGAGCCGACGGCGGATCGACTCCGGATCCGCGTCGACTCGATCGGAGACCTCGTCGACAAGTACGTCGACTGAAACGTCTTCCGTCGCGGGTCGAGACATGCACGTCCGTTTTCGACGCGGCGGAGTAATACCTTCGGTCAGATACGTATTTATGCGATAGAGGCCAGCAGAGCGCTATATTTGTCTATATATCCTATTGAACCCGATATTACTAATATGGGATCTACAGACGCCTCTACCCGGCCACGGATACCGACATATCAGAAATATAAACCAGTTTAATACACTACTGCCTGTCTCCAATCGATGTCAGACCGGAACTGGGTTGACGGAGGCGTGTCGCGGCGGAAAGTTCTCATCACGTCCGGGGCGCTCGGGTCCGCCGGATTGGCGGGCTGCGGGGGCAGCAGCGACGGTGGTGACGGCGGTTCGGGCGGTTCCGGCGGCGACGGAAGCGACGGAAGCGACGGAAGCGACGGAAGCGACGGAGGGTCCGGCGGCGACGACGGCTCCGGTCTCAACACGGCGCTGCTCAACGCCGAGGGCTCCTCGACGGTGTACCCCATCTCGAACACGGGGAGCTCCTACTGGAACTCCAACGCGCCGCCGAGCGACGGCGAGTACTGGGGGTCGAACGACGAGGGCTCGGTCCCCGGCTGGGACCAGCTCTCGTCCGACGGCGCGGGCGACATGAAGATCGCCGACTACTTCGCGGCGAAGTTCGGCTACGAGCCGACCGACCAGCGCTCCTCGCCGCCGTTCCCGACGACGGTCGGCCTGAGCCACTCGGGGACCGGCTGCGAGGCCGTCACCGAGGGGCTCGTCGACATCGGGAACTCCTCCGGCCCGATCACGGCCGAGCTCGACTGGAGCGAGGAGAAGGCCCAGAGCACGGTCGTCGACAACGTCGTCGGTCGCGACGGCCAGCCGGTCGTTATCAGCTCCGACGTCGCCGACGCCGGCGTGAGCCAGCTGACGGGCGAGGAGATCCGCGCGATCTACCAGGACGAGATCACCAACTGGAGCGAGATCGACGGCGTCGACTACGACCAGGAGATCTACGTCATCGGCCGCGCCGAGGGCTCCGGGACGGACACCTCGTTCCGCCTGAACATGCTCGGGAGCGCCGACGCCTCGATGTCCGGCGTCGACACGCGCTTCGGGCAGAACCAGCAGGTCGCGCAGGCCGTCGCCCAGAACGAGGGCGCCATCGCGTACATGGCGCTCGCGTTCACGGGGCCGGAAGTGACGCCCATCGCGATCGAGTTCGACGGCACGCTGTACGAGACCAGCCGGGACGCGGAGAACACCATCTTCGACAGCGAGTACCCGCTGAACCGCGACCTCCACATGTACACGCTCATCGAGGAAGACAACCCCGACGGCGGCGGGTACGACGCGCGCGAGGCGGCGTTCGTCAACATGTTCCTCAACGAGTTCGGACAGACCGTCTTCGTCGAGGGGAACAACTACATCCCGCTCCCGACCAGCGACCTTGAAACGATGAAAGAGCAGGTCTCGTCCGTGGCCACGGAAGACCTGCTGATGCCGTAGACCGGTTCCGCCTCGACGCTCGGTCACGCGATGCCACGTGATCCGGCGCGGCCCGCCCGGGCCGTCGTCCGCAGACTCCGGGACGCGCAAACTCCCCTCTCGACGTAAACACCACTTCTATAATACACGCAAGACGCAAATGGCACTCATAACAGATTCATGGCAGAGGTAACAGACTCTCAGAGCGGACGAATAAACAGCGCTGTAAGCGCCCAGATCCGGCGGACCCGCGAGTTCGTCGAGGACACGGAACCGGCCGCGCTCGCGATCATACTCGTGATGGCGATGTCGCTGCTCGGAACGCTCGTCGGGTTCTTGGCCGTCTCGGACCTCACGATCGTTCCGTTCGTCGTCTTCCTCGGCGCCGCGGGGATCGGCTGGTTCCGGTACCAAGAGGAGACGGCGTACACCATCGCGCTGATGATGACCATATCGACGATTCTCATCCTCGGGCTCATCATCGTGTTCATCTTCCGGGAGTCGGTCCCGGTCATCCAGTACGAGAGCGCGACGGTGTTCGGCGTCACCGTCCCCGGGCTCAGGATGTTTATCCAGCCGAACTGGGACGCCGTCTCGCCGCCGATCCGGTACTCGATGGTACCGATGATCCACGGGACGGTGATGGTGACGCTCATCGCGTCGGCCGTCGCCGCGCCGCTCGGGGTCTCGGCGGCGCTGTTCCTCTCCGAGATCGCCCCGCCCACCGTCCGCGAGGTCGTCAAGCCCGGCGTCGAGATCCTCGCCGGGATCCCCTCGATCGTCTACGGGTTCATCGGCTTCACCGTGCTCGGCCCGTGGGCCTCCGACCAGTTCCAGACCACCGGGCAGGGGTCGTACCTGTTCGTCGGGATCGTCGTCGGCCTGATGGCGCTGCCGACGGTCGTCTCCGTGGCGGAGGACGCGCTGAGCAGCGTCCCTGAGTCGATGAAGAGCGGCTCGCTGGCGATGGGCACGACCGACTGGCAGACGATGACCTCGATCACGCTCCCGGCGGCGTTCTCGGGGGTGTCGGCCGCGGTTCTGCTCGGCGTCGGCCGCGCCATCGGCGAGACGATGGCCGCCACGGTGATGCTTCGCGGCGTGCCGCGGCTCACGGACCCGCTCGTCAACGTCTTCTACGGGCAGGAGACGCTGACCTCGATCATCGCGCGGAACTACGGCGAGGCGGACGGGCTCCAGATGGACGCCCTGTTCGTCGCGGGCGTCATCCTGTTCGTCACCGTCCTCGTCATCTCGATCGGCGCGCAGTACATCGAGTGGCGCATGTACAAGCGGCTGGGAGGTGAGGTCTGATGGCTGGTGCCAGCGAGACCGACGCGAAGCTCGTCGAGTCCGAGACCACCGAGACGGACGCCGTCGCCGGCGTGGCCGTCGGTCTCTCTGCGACCCTCTTCGCGCTCGCCGTGGCGGCGCTGTTCGAGCGCGTCAGCCTCACCGGGTCGCTGCTCGGCGTCCAGACCGTGACGCTGCTCGGCGGCCTCCTGACCGCGCTCGGCGTCGCGGTGATCGCCTTCGGCGCCGGGTCGCGGCTCGGCTACGTCGAGACGGACCCGGACCCGAGCGCCGGGCTCATCGCGGGCTTCGGCGCCGCCGTCCCGTGGGTCGTCATCGGCGGCAGCGTCGTGAGTCAGACGCTCGGGCTCGGCACCGCCGTCGGCGTCCTCGGCGGCGTCGCGGTCGGCGGCCTCGCGTTCGCGCTCACCGTCCTCCCGCGGGAGGACATCGGCTCGACGCTCCCGCTCGGGGCCCTCCTCGCGCTGACGGGGCTCGTGTTCCTGACCGGCGTCATCGGTCCGGAGTGGGCGTGGGAGCTCGACTGGGCCCAGCAGGCCGCCATCACCGCCGAGTTCCTCATCCCCGCGTCCACGCTGTTCGCCTCCCTGTACGGCGGCTGGGCGTCGGCGAAGGCGTACGGCGGCTTCGGTGCTCGCGGGCGCCACATGGGCGCGTACGTGCTCGTCTACCTCAACGCGCTCTCCATCGTCGCGTTCCTCTTCATCCTCGTCGCCTTCGTCGTCGTCCAGGGGATCCCCGGCCTGTTGAACGGCGCCGAGTTCGGGTTCGGCAGCGGGCCGACGATGTCGGTCTTCGGCGTTTCGGTCGCGCTGCCGGTCTCCGTGCCGTTCGTGATGAACGGCGTCGCCCTGTTCAACGACTTCCAGGGCGTGCTGCCGGCGATCGTCGGCACTGTCTGGCTCGTCATCGGCGCGGTCGTGCTGGCGGTCCCGCTCGGCGTCGGCGCGGCGCTGTTCCTCACCGAATACGCCGAGCGCGGCCGGTTCACGCAGGTCGTCGAGGTCGCCACCAACGGGCTGTGGAGCACCCCGAGTATCGTCTTCGGGCTGTTCGGGTTCGCGTTCCTCATCCCGCGGTTCGGTAACGGGAAGTCGCTGCTCGCCGGGATGATCACGCTCGGCTTCATGCTGTTGCCGCTCGTGGTCATCACGTCGCGCGAGGCGATGCTCTCCGTTCCCGACGAGTACCGCGACGCCAGCGCCGCCCTCGGCGTCTCGAAGTGGCAGACGATCCGCAGCGTCGTGCTGCCGGCGGCGCTCCCGGGCGTCGTCACCGGCGTCATCCTCGGCGTCGGCCGGATCGCCGGCGAGACGGCGCCGATCCTGTTGACGATGGCCGGCGGGACGTTCATTCCCGGCTCACAGACGGTCGACGTCCTCGGGAGCTTCCAGTTCACGTCGGCGCCGCCGTTCGTGGCGAATCCGGCGCTGATGGAGGCGACGTCGGCGCTGCCGTACCAGCTGTACGCCCTCATCACGGCCGGCGTCGGCGCGAGCAGCAACGTCGGCAACGCGGACGAGTTCCGCTGGGCGACGGCGTTCGTGCTGCTCGTCGTCGTCCTCTCGTTCTACGCGGTCGGCATCGTCACGCGTTACTACTTCCGGCGCCGCCTCAAGCACACGTAACTACCAATGAGCGAAAACACCAACCCACAGACCCAGACCGACACCGCGACGACGGACAGCGACCAGCCGCTCACGACGACTCCCGGCGAGACTGTCGAACAGACCCAGTCCGAGTGGACCGACTACGAGTTCCGGGGCGAAGCGAAGATGTCCGTGGACGACCTCCACGTCCACTACGGCGACGACCACGCGCTGAAGGGCGTCTCGATGGAGATTCCCGAGAAGAGCGTCACCGCCCTGATCGGCCCCTCGGGCTGCGGGAAGTCGACGTTCCTCCGGTGTCTGAACCGGATGAACGACCGCGTCAGCTCCGCCCGGATCGACGGCTCGGTGAGGCTCGACGGCCAGGAGATCTACCAAGACGGGGTCAACCTCGTCGAACTCCGGAAGCGGGTCGGGATGGTGTTCCAGTCGCCGAACCCGTTCCCGAAGTCGATCCGCGAGAACATCGCCTACGGCCCGGAGAAGCACGGCGACCTCGACACGGGCCTGCTCGCTCGGCTCCTGAACCGGAGCGACGCTGAGGAGCGCGACGAGCTGGTCGAGCGGTGCCTCCGCGACGCGGCGCTGTGGGACGAGGTGAGCGACCGGCTCGACGACAACGCGCTCGGCCTCTCCGGCGGGCAACAGCAGCGCCTATGTATCGCCCGATGTCTCTCCGTCGACCCCGAGGTCATCCTGATGGACGAGCCGGCCTCCGCGCTCGACCCGATCGCCACCGCGAAGATCGAGGACCTGATCGACGACCTCGCGGAGGAGTACACCGTTATCATCGTCACGCACAACATGCAGCAGGCGGCCCGCATCTCCGACCAGACCGCGGTGTTCCTCACGGGCGGCGAACTGGTCGAGTACGGCGACACGGACCAGGTGTTCGAGGACCCCAACAGCGAGCGCGTGGAGGACTACATCACCGGCAAGTTCGGGTGATTCCGTGCCCCGAGAACGGTACCAGGAGTCGCTCGACGGGCTCCGCTCGGAGGTGCTCGCGATGGGCGACCTCGTGACGGAGCGGCTCGGAGACAGCCTGGAGGCCGTCGAGAACCGGGACGAGTCGCTGGCGCGGGAGGTCGCCGCCGGCGACGACGAGGTCAACGAGACGTACCTCGAGTTAGAGGACCGCTGCGTCGACCTCTTCGCCCTTCAGCAGCCGGTCGCCGGCGACCTCCGGTTCGTCACCGCCTCGTTCAAGATCATCACCGACTTAGAGCGGATCGGCGACCTCGCGGTGAACCTCGCGAACTACTCGCTGGCGGCGCGGGAGACCGTCGCCCCGGAGGTGGCGGTCGACGCGATCGGCGCGGCGTCGCTCGACCTCCTCGAACGGAGCCTCGCGGCGTACGAGACCGGCGACCCCGCGGCGTGCCGGGCAGTGTCCGCCGACGACGACGAGGTGGACGCGCTCTGCCAGCGCGCGAGCGAGAGCGTCACCCGCGAACTGATCGCCGAGACCGACGACGACGGGTGGGCCGCCGAGCGGCTGTTGGACGACGTGTCTCGGCTGCTGTTGACCGTGCGAGACTTAGAGCGGGTCGGTGACCACGCGGTGAACATCGCGGCGCGAACCCTGTACATGGTCGAGAACGACCCGGAGCTACTCTACTGAGCATGGAAACCCGCAAGGTCCAGACCGTCGGAAACGGAACGTACACCGTCTCGCTGCCGAAAGAGTGGGCCGAGTCGCAGGGCGTCACCGCCGGCGACACCGTCAGCCTCCACGATCACATCGACGGCGTGCTGGCGGTCCAGACGCCCGAGGGCTGCGACGCCGACGCGCCGGCCGCCGGCCGGATCGAGTCGGCCGAGCCCGAGGTGATCGCGCGGGCGCTGCGAGCGGCCTACGCCGCCGGCCTTCGAGAGGTCACGATCGAGTGCGACGGGGCGCTCACCCCGGCGCAGCGGCGCGTCGTCGAGCGGACCGCTCGGGGTCGGATCGGGATGTCCGTGGCCGCGGAGTCCGAGACCGAGACGACGGTGCGGATCATGTTAGACTCTGAGGAGGTCTCCGTGAGCCAGTCGCTCCGCCAGCTGTCGTTCACCGCGCGCTCGATCCACGCGGACGCCGTCGAGTCGCTCGAGGCGGCGCCCGACGAGTCGCCGGTCGGCTCCAGAGACGACCAGGTCGAGCGCCTCGCGGCGATGATCGAGCGGTCCGTGTCTCGGGGGGCGGCGGACCTGAGCGAGGTCGACGCGCTCGGCGCGACGCGGCCGGAGCTGTTCGAGTCGTGGACCGCGATGCGCGAGCTCCGCCGGTTCGGGGACGCCGCGTCGGAGATCGGCGCCGCCGCCGCCGCGCTCGACGAGCCGCCGGAGGGACCGCCGCTGGAGGCGTTCCGCGAGGTCGGCCGAACGGTCCGCGACGTCGTCGTCGACGGAGTGGGCGTGACCCTCGGCGACGACCCCGTCGCCGCCGCGCGGGACGCGGTCGTCGCCGCCCGCGAGGCGCGCGAGCGGATCGACTCGTTCGACCGGTGGTTGGACGAGGCGGGACCGAGCGCCGCGGAGCTGCGTTGGGCCTCGCGTGCGCTCCGACGGACCGCCGAGCGCGCCGGCGACGTCGCCGAGGTCGGGCTCCGGCGGGCGGTCCGGTCCGGCGAGCCGGTACGCGACGCGGAGTAGGGGTGCGACCGCGGAACGCGCCGCTCCGGCAAGCGCAACGACTGTAAGCCCGCGGAGCGACCGTCGTCGTATGACCGTTTGCGAGGCGCCGGGGAAGGTGTACCTCTTCGGCGAACACGCCGTCGTCTACGGCGAGCCGGCCGTGCCGGCGGCCATCGAGCGACGCGCCGCGGTGACCGCCGAGCCGCGCGAGGACGACCACGTGCGCGTCGAGGCGGAGGACCTCTCCTTGGACGGGTTCACCGTGGAGTACTCCGGGGGGACGAGCGACCGTCCGGACGTGGACGTGCCGACGCCGCTCGTCGAGGCCGCGATGGGGTACGTCGACGCCGCCGTCGAGCAGGCGCGGGACGCGGCCGACGCCCCCGACGCCGGCTTCGACATCACCGTGGAGAGCGACATCCCGCTGGGCGCGGGGCTGGGGTCGTCCGCGGCGGTGGTCGTGGCCGGCATCGACGCCGCGACGCGCGCGCTCGGCGAGCCGCTCGACCGCCGAGAACTCGCCGAGCGGGCGTATCAGGCCGAGTTCGAGGTCCAGGACGGGCAGGCCTCCAGGGCGGACACCTTCTGTTCGACGATGGGCGGCGCGGTCCGGGTCGAGGGCGACGACTGCGAGCCGATCGACGCCCCCAACCTCCCGTTCGTCGTCGGCTTCGACGGCGGCGCGGGCGACACGGGCGAGCTGGTCGCCGGCGTCCGCGCGCTCCGCGCGGAACACGAGTTCGCGGCCGACACCGTCGAGTCCGTCGGCGACCTGGTCCGGGAGGGCGAGCGGCTCCTCGCCGACGCCGACCCCGGGAGCGAGCCCGACCCGGAGCTGCTCGCGGCGCTCGGCGAGCTGATGGACTTCAACCACGGGCTGCTCGCGGCGCTGGGGGTCTCCGCCCGGTCGCTCGACGCCATGGTGTGGGCCGCGCGGGACGCGGGCGCGCACGGCGCGAAGCTCACCGGCGCGGGCGGCGGCGGCTGTATCGTCGCGCTCGACGAGAGCGACGCGACGGAGACCGCGCTCTCGTTCACCCAGGGCTGCGAGGAGGCGTTCCGCGCCGAGCTGGCGACCGAGGGCGTCCGGGTGGTGGAGCCGTGACGGGCCCCGGCGCGGCGGGCGACGGCGCGGACGGCGCTGCGGACCCCGCCGCCGGCGTGCCGCCGGTCGTCCTCAAGCTCGGCGGGAGCCTGATCACCGAGAAGGACCGGCCCGAGACCCTCGACGGCGACGCGCTCGACGCCGCCTGCGACGCGGTGGCCGACGCGCTCGCGGCGGGCGACGTCGACCGGCTCGCGGTCGTCCACGGCGGCGGGAGCTTCGGGCACCACCACGCCAGCGAACGCGGCGTGTCGACGACGGCGGGCACGCGCGACGCGGACGCGGTGGCGGCGGTCCACGGCGCGATGAAGCGGCTGAACGCGCACGTGTTGGACCGGCTCCGCGAGCGGGGCGTGCCCGCGGTGCCCGTTCACCCGCTGTCGCTCGCGGCGCGGACGGCGGGGACGGGCGGCGGGCTCGACCTCCCGCTCGGGTCGACGGCGACGCTGCTCGGCGAGGGGTTCGTCCCGGTTCTCCACGGTGACGGGGTGGCGACGGCGGGCGACGGGGTGACGGTCGTCTCGGGCGACGAGCTGGTCGTCGAGCTCGCCGCGGGGCTCGGCGCGCGCCGGGTCGGCGTCTGCTCGACGGTCCCTGGCGTCCTCGACGGCGACGGCGACGTGATCGACGCGATCGACGCGTTCGAGGCGGTCGCGGACGCGCTCGGCGCGAGCGACGCCACCGACGTGTCGGGGGGGATGGCCGCGAAGGTGCGCGAGCTGCTCGCGCTCGACGCGCCGGCGCACGTGTTCGGCGCGGAGGGGCTGGCGCCGTTCCTGCGCGGGGAGGACGCCGGGACCCGGATCAACTGACCGGTCGACCGCGGTCGCGCCGGGAACGGCGGCGCGCCCGGGTACAGAACCCTTATTCGACCCACGGCCCTCCCCTCGGGCATGAACGAATCGGACGTGCGGGAGCGGCTCGCGGACGTGCGCGACCCGGACCTCGGCGGCGACATCGTCTCGCTCGGGCTGGTGAACGACGTCGCGGTCGAGGACGGGACGGCCCGCGTCTCGCTCGCGCTCGGCGCCCCCTTCTCGCCGACCGAGTCGGCGATCGCCGACGACGTGCGGGACGCGCTCGCGGACACCGGCCTCGACGTGGAGCTGTCGGCGTCGATCCCCGACGAACTCTCGGCCGACGAGCAGGTCCTGCCGGGCGTCCAGAACGTGATCGCGGTCGCCTCGGGGAAGGGCGGCGTCGGGAAGTCGACCGTCGCGGTGAACCTCGCGGCCGGGCTCTCGGCGCTCGGCGCCCGCGTCGGCCTGTTCGACGCCGACGTGTACGGGCCGAACGTGCCGCGGATGGTGTCGGCGGAACAGCGGCCGGAGACGGACGGCGAGACGATCGTTCCCCCCGAGCGGTTCGGGGTGAAGCTGATGAGCATGGACTTCCTCACGGGCGAGGACGACCCCGTCATCTGGCGCGGCCCGATGGTCCACAAGATCATCACCCAACTCGTCGAGGACGTGGAGTGGGGCGACCTCGACTACCTCGTGATGGACCTCCCGCCGGGCACCGGCGACACGCAGCTCACCATCCTCCAGACGCTGCCGCTGACGGGGGCGGTGATCGTCACGACGCCGCAGGACGTGGCGCTCGACGACGCGGTGAAAGGGCTCCGGATGTTCGGCAAACACGACACGAACGTCCTCGGCATCGCGGAGAACATGGCCGGCTTCCGCTGTCCCGACTGCGGCGGGTTCCACGAGATATTCGGCTCCGGCGGCGGGAAGGGGCTCGCGCAGGAGCACGACCTCCCGTTCCTCGGCGGGATCCCGCTCGACCCCGACGTGCGCACCGGCGGCGACGACGGCGAGCCGGTCGTCTTGGAGGACGGCGAGACCGCGGACGCGTTCAAGGTGCTCGTCGAGAACGTCGCGAACAACGCCGGCGTCGTGCGCCGCCGCGGGGTGAGCGAGGGCCGATGACCGACGCGGCGGACGGCGAGACGACCGACGCGGGCGAGGGCGCCCCCGACGCCGAGGGAAGCGGCGGCGCGGACGACGGGGCCGCGAGCGGCGACGACCGCGAGGACCCCCTCGCGGCCGCGGGGGTCGACCCGGTCGTGCCGGACGACGCCGGAGGCGGCGAGTTCGCCGCGGACGAGGAGGTCCGCGAGTTCCTCCGCGAGGTCGCCGAGGACGTGCGCGGGGACAGCTCCGAGAGCAAGCAGCTCTCGGCGATCATCTACCGGGTCTCGGACCTGTACGACTCGGGCGAGGAGACCTCGCCCGAGGAGATATACCTCAACGTCCGGCACATCATGCGGATCAAGTCGGAAGGCGGGCTGCGTCGCTGAGCCGCCCGGGCCCGCGGTCGGCGGTCGGTGCCCGCTCTCCTCCGCCGGTTAGTCGTCCGAACGGCCCGCCGCGGGGTCGATCGGCCCCTCGTCGAGCGGGGTCGCGTCGTCGGCGATCCCCGCGAGGCCGAGGCGGGCGAGCGTCTCGGGCGTCGGGAGCCCGCGCTCGCCCCATCCCCGCGCGGCGTAGTAGCGGTCCAGCAGGCGGTCGAAGGCGTCGGCGTCGACCCCGGGCGTCCCGTCCGCGGCCGGCGTGCGGAGCGGCTCGGGGAGCGCGTCGTCCGCGCGGTCGAGCCCCTCGCGGGCGTTGAACAGCCGCGTGAGCGTCCAGATCCGCTCGCCGGTCCTCGCGAGCGCGTCGACAGGGTCGTCCGCGGCGTCGTCGCCGCGCGCGGCGGGGTCGACCGCGGGGTGGTCGACCGCCGCGAGCCACTCCGCGCCGAGGTCGGCCCCGACCGCCTCGCCGACGAAGTCGTCGACGACGAGGCTCCACAGCACGGAGCGGGCGTTCTGCTCGCCGACCACGTCTCGCACCTGATCGGCGGGAGAGCGGTCGGGGCGGGCGAGCGGTTCGGTGTCCTGCGGCCGCGCGCGGCGGTGGCACGCGCCGCGGTCGCTCGTCGCGTACGCGAGCGCGACCCCGACGGCGGCGCGGGGGTCGAACCCCGGCAGCGCCATCGACTTCACCGTGGGCACGAGGTCCGCGCCGCCGAACCGGTCGACGGCGGCGTCGATCCCGTCGGCGAGCGCGTCCGGCAGATCCGGGTCGACGGCGAGACCGCGCACCGGCTCGCGGGCCGCGATCGACTCCAGCAGCCGCTCCGCGCCGTCGGCGTCGCCGAACGAGACGGGACAGTCGACGACCCCCGCCTCGCCCGCGCGGACCGCCCACGCGACCGCGTTGCCCGCGCCGATCACGTCGAGGCCGAGCCGGTCGCAGACCCCGCAGAGCGCCACGACGCGGTCGAAGTCGTCGATTCCGAGGCCGGCGCCGAGCGTGATCGGCGCCGCGCCGCGCGGGACCACCTCGCCGTCCGGGGTGTCGATCCGGAAGCCGCCGGGGACGGTCTGATCTTCGCCCTCGCGTCCCGTCGCGCGCTCCAGCGCGGCCTCGACACCGATGTCGTCGGCGCCGTCGAAGCCGGTCGCCGTCCACCCCTCCGCCGCGAGGATCCCCACCTCGTCGGCGTAGTCGACCGTCTCGACCGTCTCGCCAGCGGCCTGCCACTCGCCGGTCGGGTCGCGGCCGTACGCCGCTGCGTCGCGGTCGCGGAGCGCGGTGAGGTCGTCCGGGACAGCCGGAGGCGAGCCGCGGGCGACGACCGCCTTCAGCCGCTTCGATCCCATCACCGCGCCGGCGCCGCCGCGGCCGGCCTGGTGGTCGCCGCCGTCGCTCGCGACCGTCGCGTAGGCCGCGTCGCGCTCGCCCGCCGGGCCGACGCAGGCGACGCCGGCGTCCGGGAACCGCGCGGCCGTCTCGGCGGCGTCGTCGCCCCACGCGTCGCTCGGCTCGATCCGTGCGCGACCCCCCTCGACCTCGACCCGGACCGGACGGTCCGCGGCGCCCGTCACGAGCAGGCCGAGACAGTCGCCGAGCGACCCCGCGAGGCGGTCGGCGAAGTCGCCGCCGGCGTACGAGTCGAGGAAGCCGCCGGTGAGCGGCGACTTCGTCACGGCGGCGTAGCGCGTCTCGCCAGGGAGGTAGCCCGCGAGCGGCCCGACGAAGAGCGCGAGGGCGTTCCCCGGGGCGGTCGGGTCGGTCCCCGGAGACAGCTCCTCGTAGAGGTAGCGCGCCCCCAGCCCCTTCCCGCCGACGTAGTCGCGTCGCCACCCCTCGGGGACGCGCTCTCGGACTGTCTCGCCCGCGTCGAGGTCGACCCGGAGGACGTGGGTTCGGCTCCGACTCATTCAGGCGCTCTGCGCGGCGGAGACGTATCAATCTGTTCGCCGCGCGGGGTGGGACCCGCCCGACCGCCTCCCGCTAGCCCCACCGTTAGAGTGACCCCGGCGGCGGCCGAACGGCCGGTCATGGACCTGACGACCGCGCTCGACGCCCGCGACGCGACCGTCTGCGTCGTCGGCGCGGGCGGCAAGAAGTCGACGCTGTTCGCGCTCGCCGACCGACTCGACCGGGCGGTCGTGACCGCGAGCGTCCGGATACCGATCTTCGACGACCGCGTCGCCGCGGTGCGCGTGACCGAGGACCCCGTGGCCGCGCTCGACGAGGTCGGAGAGGGGGACTGGCCGCTGGGGCTGGTCCCCGAGCGCGATCGGTCGGACCGATACCTCGGGTACGACACCGCGACCGTCGCGGAGGTCGCCGACGCCGCGCCCGGCGCGACGCTCGTGAAGGCCGACGGGGCGCGCCTCCGTGAGTTCAAGGCCCCCGGCGAGCGCGAGCCGCAGATCCCGTCGAACGCGGACGTCGTCGTCCCGATCGCGAGCGCGCACGTCGTCGGCGAGCCGCTCACCGACGACCTCGTCCACCGGCCGGAGGAGGTCGCCGCGATCACCGGCCGCGAGACGGGCGACGAGATCCGCCCGGCCGACGTGGCGACCGTCCTCGCGAGCCCGGCCGGCGGGCTGAAGGGCGCGCCGAGCGGCGCGACCGCGATCCCGGTCGTGAACAAGGTCGACGACGACGCGGACGCCGCCGCGGCGCGGGCGGTCGCCGGAGAGATCCTCCACCGCGCCGACGTGCCGCGCGTCCTCCTCACGCGCCTGATCGCGGACGACCCGGTCGTCGAGGTCGTCGAGTAACGCTACGGACTCCCTCCGGAGACCTCCTCGAACGACCGCCACAGCGCCCGGTACAGCGTCCACGCGTCGACGCCGGTCCGGGACATCACGGCCCGGCAGGCGTCGTCGAACCGCCGGTAGTCGGCCGCCGACGGCGGGTCCGGATAGTCGCCGTCGAGCTCGCCGGTCGCGGCCAGCACCGCCCAGGTCCGGCGGTCGATCGCGACGAACCGCGAGGGCGCGAGGAACTGACAGAAGGCGGACGCGACCGCGACGTCGACGCCGTCGAGCGCGGTGAGCGCCGAGAGGGCGGCGTCGAGGTCGCAGTCCTCGTCGGCCGGAGCGTCGAGGTCGCGCCCCTCGTCGGCGTGTGCGTCTCCCTCGGGGTCCCCGGCGCCGAGGGCGTCGACGGCGGCGTCGAGCGCGTCGATCACGTCGCCGAAGTCGTTGTCGCGGAAGGCGTCCTCGCGCTCTCGTCGCTCCCGGTCCGGATACTCGCCGAGGTACCGCCGGAAGTACCACCGGACGATCCACTGGGCGTCGCGGCGCCCGTACTCGTCGCCCGCGAACGTCTTCGGGACCGTCTCGACGTGCTGGCGCTCCACGTCGTACAGCGGCTCCGTCTCCGCGTACGCCCGGGCGCGGTCCCGGACGGTCGACTCGCTCAGGTCCATCGCCTCGCGGTACGGCGGTGAGACGGATGAACGTTCTCTAATCCACCCGATCGATCATTTCATACAGACGTGGTCATTGGTATCATACATGACAGACGCGCGCATCCCGGTCACCGTCCTCAGCGGTTACCTCGGCGCCGGGAAGACGACGCTCGTGAACCACCTCCTCTCGAACCCGGGGGGCCGGCGGCTCGCCGTCATCTTGAACGACATGGGCGAGGTGAACGTCGACGCCGAGAAGATCGCCCGCGAGAACGACGAGGAGGGGGTCGTCGACCTCTCGAACGGCTGTATCTGCTGTCGGCTCCAGGACGACCTCCTCTCGGAGGCCGCGGCGCTGGCCGACTCCCGGGAGTTCGACTACCTCCTCGTGGAGTCGTCGGGCATCTCGGAGCCGGTACCGGTCGCGCGGGCGTTCACGGAGGGGACCGACGACAGCGACGTCGATCCGCGGGAGCGGTTCCGGCTGGACACGATGGTGACCGTCCTCGACGCGTACGGTTTCTGGAAGGAGTTCGACGCGGGCGAGACGCTGCCGGGGGGCGCACAGCCGGAGACGGACCGCCCGCTCGCGGACGTGCTCGTCGAGGGGATCGAGTTCTGCGACGTCCTCCTCGTGAACAAGACCGACATGGTCCCCGACGACGTGCTCGACCGGATCGAGTCGGTCGCGGAGCGGCTGGGACCGAGGGCGAAGCGGATCCGGACCACCTACTCCGCGGTCGACCCGGACGAGGTGCTCGACACCGGCCGGTTCGACTTCGCGGCGGCGAAGGGGTCGGCGGGCTGGAAGCGCGCCATCGCCGACGAGGAGGCGGACGGCCATGGCCACGACGGGGACGGAGGAGGAGGTCATCACGGTGACGGAGGCGGCCACGACCACGTCCACTCCGAGGGCGCCGCCGCGGCCCACGGGGTCGGATCGTTCGTCTACCGGTCGAGCGACCCCCTCGACCCGGGCGCGCTCGCCGAGTGGCTCGACGACTGGGACGGGTCGATCGTCCGGGCGAAGGGCGTGGTCCGCGTCGCCGGCACCGACGAGGTGATCGGCGTGAGCCAGGCCGGCCCGTCGGTCCAGGCCGGACCGATCGGCGAGTGGGGCCCCGACGACGACCGGCGGACGCGGCTGGTGTTCATCGGCGAGGACCTCCACGAGGAACGGATCCGAGAGGAGTTGGGCGGGCTCGTGGCGGACGAGGGCGAGGCGACGGCGGACCCCGACGCGGTGTTCCCGATTTAGATCCCCAGTTCGCTCCGGAGGTCGTCCCACTCGTCGTGGAACCCGTGGGTCGACTCCGTCTCCGCGCCGACCGCCGACTGGTACGTCTCGTCGTACTTCAGGAGCTCCCCCCACCCGTCGTGGAATGCCCAGTTACAGTACTGACACATGGCCGTCACCACGTCCCGGAGTAGCATACCCGTTTCGCCGGGCGGGACCAGTCGCCGCCCTCTGCGGCGCGTCTCGCGCGCGGGTCGTCGACAGTCTGAACCGTGGTGAGTGCGTACGTGACTCAGGCGCGAGGCGACCCGAGCCGACGGAGCATCAAATGCCGACCTACAGACGCGGCGGCCACGTCCGCGGCGACGACGACAGAGTGGAACGGGAGTGCGACCTCTGCGACTGGCACTGCGTGGCGGACTCGTATCCGGCGCTCGTCCGGGAGTACCAGGCGCACCTCCGGAGCGACCACCCGAAGGCGTGGCTCAGGGCGTGACGGCGGGCGCGGAAAAATAGCGGTTCTCGGGGCGCGACGCGTTCGGTCTCAGGGCTCTAACAGGACCTTCGTGACGCCCTCCTCGCGGGCGTCGAACGCCTCGTACATCTCCGGCGCGTCCTCGAGGTCGACCCGGTGGGAGACGACCCAGCTCGGGTCGGCGCGGCCCTCGATGATCATGTCGCGCAGGTACCGGTTGTACTCCTTCACGTTACACTGGCCGGTGCCGCACTTGAGCCCCTTCTCGAAGAACTTCCCGAAGTCGATGCCGAGCCGCCCCTGCGCGGCCATGTCGTCGGGCGCACCGGGGTCCTCCGGGACGTACAGGCCGGGAATCCCCAGTTCGCCGGTCGGCCGGACCACCCGTATCAGGTTGTTGATCACGACTGCGGGATTCTCCTTGGCCGGCTGGTAGGAGTAGTCCTCGGTCTCAGTGTCGACGTCGTCGGGGTCCGTCGCCTGGTAGCCGACTGCGTCGACCCCCTTGTCGACCATGCCGCCGTGCTCCTCGATGATCTGGTCGACGGGGTCGCCCTCCGAGAAGTCGATGGCGTGGGCGTCGCAGTGCTCCTCCGCGAGCTCCAGTCGGCTCGGCACCTGATCGACGACGTAAATCTCGGCCGCGCCCTTGATCTTCGCGCTGTAAGCGGCCATCAGCCCGACGGGGCCAGCGCCGAAGATGGCGACCGACTCGCCGGGCTGGAGGTTCGCCAGTTCGGTGCCGTGCCAGCCCGTCGGGAAGATGTCCGCGAGCAGCGAGAACGCGTCCTCGTGTTCGCGCCCCTCGGGGAGCTTCAGGGCGTTGTGGTCTGCGTACGGGACGCGCAGCTTCTCGGCCTGTCCGCCCGGGTACGGGCCCATGGCGACGTAGCCGTACGCGCCGCCCGCGAAGCCGGGATTGACGTTAGTACAGAAGCCGGTATACCCCTCCTCGCAGTTCTGACAGAAGCCGCAGGAGACGTTGAACGGCATGACGACGCGGTCGCCCTCCTCCAGCGTCGATACGGCGTCGCCCACCTCGCTGACGATCCCCATGTTCTCGTGACCGAACACGATCCCCTCTTCGGCCGCGGTCCGCCCCTCGTACATGTGGAGGTCCGACCCGCAGATACAGGAGGTCGTGATGTCGACCACGACGTCGTTCGGGTGTTCGATCTCCGGTTCGTCCACGTCCTCGACGGCCACCTCGTACGGGCCTTGATAAACAACTGCTCTCATGTTGATCCCAATTGTAACGTGTTAACAATCCGTAGTAAATGTTTTTCCATAATAATTACGCTTAACAATTTTGAAACGACTGATGTTAACTAGGGACGCGCAGAGGCCGACGGCGCGGCGACCGGACTCCGCGCGTTCGGCGACGCTGGGGCTCCAGACCACCGATACACTCATGGACGACGACGATAGATCGTGTGGTATGAACACACACGGGGACGGTGAGACGGATGTCCAGTGAACCGGACGACGCGGTGAAGACGATCTGCCCGTACTGCGGCGTGGGGTGCGGGATCCGCGTGCTCGAAGGCGACGAGCCGGGCGAGATGCGCTTTATGCCGTGGGGCGACGCGCCGGTGAACGAGGGGAGCGTCTGTATCAAGGGCGGCGCGGCGACGCAGGTCGTCGACCACGAGGACCGGCTGACCGAGCCGCTGATCAAGGAAAACGGCGAGTTCCGCGAGGCGACCTGGGAGGAGGCGCTCGGCCGCGTCGTCGACGAGATGAGGTCGATCCGCGAGGAGCACGGCCCGGACGGGATGGGATTCTTCGGCTCCTCGAAGACGTTCAACGAGGAGAACTACCTCATCCAGAAGCTGGCGCGCCGGTACGGCACCAACCAGGTGGACAACTGTACGCGGATGTGTCACGCCTCCACCGTCTGGGCGCTGCGCACCAGCCTGGGCATGGGCGCGATGACGAACAGCATGGCCGACCTAGAGGACGCGACGGACGTGCTGTGGATCCAGGGCGCGAACCCCGGCGAGCAGCACCCGATCGCCAACAGCCAGTACTTCCGGCAGGCCGTCCTGGAGGGCGCGACCGTCATCCAGGTCGACCCGCACGCGAACAAGACCACCCGGTCGTTCGAGATCGACGAGACCGACCGGCACATGCACCTCCAGCTGAAGCCCGGCACCGACATCCCGCTCCTGAACGTCGTCCTCAAGACGATCCTGGAGCGCCACGAGGCGGAGCCTGACGCGGGCTGGATCGACGAGGCGTTCGTCGAGGAGCGCACGAAGGGGATCGACCACCTGAAGGAGACGCTGGCGGACTTCGACGTGGAGGCGGCCGCCGAGGAGTGCGGCGTCCCGCTGGCGGACATCGAACTCGCCGCCGAGAAGTACGCGATGGCGAACGACGCCGCCATCTTCACCGGGATGGGGATGAGCCAGCACACCTGCGGCGTCGACAATGTCCAGAACGAGATCAACCTCGCGCTGGTCACGGGGAACCTGGGCCGGCCCGGCACCGGCGTCAACCCCCTGCGCGGGCAGAACAACGTCCAGGGCACCTGCGACGTGGGCGCGATGCCGAACGTCCTCCCGGGGTACCAGCTCGTCGACGACGACGAGGCGCGCGAGAGCGTCGAGGAGGTGTGGGGCTTCGAGGTCCCCGAAGCGCCCGGGCTGACGAACGTCGAGATCTCCCACGCGATCGGCGACACCGTCCACGGGCTCTACGTCATGGGCGAGAACCCGATCATGAGCGAGCCCGACGGCAACGAGACGGAGCGGCGGTTCCGCGAGGAGCTCGGCTTCATGGTGGTCCAGGACATCTTCATGACCGAGACCGCCGAGCTCGCGGACGTGGTGCTCCCGGCGACGACGTGGGCCGAGCGCGACGGCACCGTCACCAACACCGACCGGCGCGTCCAGCGCATGCGCGGCGTCCACAAGGTCCACGAGAACACGCGCCACGACCTCGACATCCTCTGTGAGGTCGGCACGCGGCTGTTTGACGGCGACGAGTTCGACTTCGAGGGGCCCGAGGACGTGTTCGAGGAGCTGCGCGAGGTGTGCCCGATCATGCACGGGATGACCTACGACGCGCTCGGCGAGACCGGGATCCACTGGCCCTGCTACGAGGAGGGCGACGAGGGCGACTCGTTCCTCTACGCGGACTCGTTCGAGACCGACGACGGCCTCGGCCGCATCGAGGGCGTCGTCCACCAGGAGCCGAAGGAGACCCCCGACGAGGAGTACCCGCTCGTGTTGACCACCGCGCGGCTCGAAGAGCACTACAACACCGGGACGATGAGCCGGCGGTCGCCGACGCTCTCGAAGCAGCACCCGGAGAACTTCGTCGACGTCCACCCGAACGACGCCGAGCGGTACGGCATCGAGGACGGCGACCACGTGACGCTGAAGTCCCGGCGCGGCGAGATCACCGTCCGCGCGGACGTGACCGAGGACATCAAGGAGGGCGTCGTCTGGACCACGCCGCACTTCGCGGCCGCCTCCGCGAACCGACTCACCAACGACGTGCTCGACGAGCGCGCCAAGATTCCGGAGTACAAGGCCGCCTCGGCGGAGATAGAGGTCGACATCGAGCCCGCGGGCGACGGCGCCGCGTCCGCCGACGACTGAGCGGGGTCGGAGTTTTCAGACCCGCTCTTCCAGCACCGTCTCGTCGCCGTGTCGGACGACGACGCGTTCTGGCACGGGCGCCTCGGGGAACGCGACGGCGACCGAGTACGGGTGGGGTTCGGCGACGTCCGAACAGCGGTCGACGTCCGAATCGGGGTCGTCCTCGGCGACGATCCGGAGGCGGAGCGTCCCCTCGTCGAGCGCGGCCTCAAACAGCGTGACGCGGTAGCAGCTCCGGGGGCCGTCGAGGAGCGAGCCCGCCACGACCAGCCGCGGCGGGTCTTCGTCGAGGCGGCGGCGGACCTCGGCGATGTCGTTCCCGCCGCCGGAAGCGTCGATCTCCCCGTCGTGCTCGCGCCGGAACGTCACGTCGGCGCCGTCGATTTCGGTGGGGTCGTCGGTCCACGGCGGCGTGGGACAACCCGCGACGGAGGCGGTCGAAGCGGCGGCCGCGGACGCGAGGAGGGCTCTGCGGCGCATACCGGGGGCGACGCGGAGCGCCGTGAAGTGTCTTGTGCGCCGGTCGGGATGGGGCGGAGCCGCGCGAAGCGCGGCCGACCGCCACCGCCGCATCCGAAACCACTATCCCCGATCCGGCGAACCTCAACACATGGACTGGCCACACGACCCCGACGGCGAGCAGGGGAGCGAGGGCATGCGGCAGTACGGCCACGCCGTGCTCGCGAAGAAGATCGACGAGGAGGAGGACTTCCCGCTGACGGCGGCGGAGTACGTCGAGCAGTACGGCGACCACCCTATCCGGATCGACTTCGAGACGGTCGTCTCCGTCGAGGAGATCTTCGAGCACGTCGAGAAGGAGGAGTTCGCGGACTTCGTCGAGTTCCACCAGGAGCTCGGCCGCGCGATGCGCGAGAACGGCTACTGGTTCTACGAGGGCGCCGAGCAGTTCGTCGACGGCAGCGCTTGATACGGATTTTCCGAGTCCGCTGTCGTTCTTTTTGAGTAGTCGCCGGTCGGTCGTTGATAAATAGCTGGCAGTAGATCGGCGGCGAACGCCTCCCGGCTGCCCATTTGAGTCCCGCCCCGCTCCGCACCGCAATCGCGCCTCACACCTCCCCAGCCTCGCGGTTCGCGCTCTTCGAGTGCTCACCGCGTCCCTCGCGCGTGCTCCTCGCGGCCTCCGCTTCGCTCCGGGCGCTCGCCGGCACGCGCCACCGCAGTTCGGTTATAAGTGTCGCAGCCGTCGTTCGGATCTCGTCGGACGGAATCGGCGCGGTCGAGTCGATCGCCCGGTCGACCCTCGACTCTTTTAACAACTCCCGGGGCGAGCGACCCATCATGGACCACGAGCGGATCGCCGTCCTCGCCCACGAGAAGTTCCCCGACCGCGCGAAGACCGCGCTCGGCGTGTTACGCTACGGCGACCAGGAGGTGTGCGCCGTCCTCGACCGCGACAGCGCCGGCGACCGCGTGGCGGACCACGTCGCCGACGTCTCCGACGCGCCGATCGTCTCGTCGTTCGCGGAGGCGCACGACGCGGTCGAAGGAGACCTCGACGCGCTGTACATCGGCATCGCGCCGATCGGCGGCGGCTTCGACGAGTCGTGGCGCGCGGACGTCGAGGCCGCGGTCGAGGCCGGCTGCGACGTGGTGAGCGGCCTCCACTACTTCCTGAACGACGACGAGGACCTGGCCGCGCTGGCCGCCGAGCACGGCGTCGACCTGATCGACGTGCGGAGGCCCGACGACGACCTCAGCGTGGCGACCGGGGCGTCCGGCGACGTGGACGCCGACGTGGTGCTCACGGTCGGGACCGACTGCTCGGTCGGGAAGATGACCGCCTCGCTGGAGATCGTCGCCGCCGCCCGCGAGCGCGGCATCGACGCCGCGTTCGTCCCCACCGGGCAGACCGGGATCATGATCGCCGGCTGGGGGAACCCCATCGACCGCGTCGTCTCCGACTTCACCGCGGGCGCCGTCGAGGAGATGCTCGTCGCGGTCGGCGACGACCACGACCTGCTCGTCGTCGAGGGACAGGGGAGCATCGTCCACCCCGCCTACTCGGCCGTCACCTGCGGCATCCTCCACGGGTCGATGGCGGACGGCCTCGTCCTGTGTCACGCCGCGGGCCGCGAGGTCGTCCACGGCTACGAGTCGTTCGACCTCCCGCCGCTGGCCGACTACGTCGACCTCTACGAGGACCTCGCGGCGCCCGTCCGCGAGACCGCGGTCGTCGCCGGCGCGCTCAACACGAAGGACGTGAGCGACGACGCGGCCGCCGCCGAGGCCGTGACCGAGTTCGGCGACGCGGTCGGCGTCCCGGCCGCCGACCCCGTCCGCGACGGCGCGGAGCGAATCGTGGACGGAATCGTCGACGCGGGGGTCGGCGGCCGATGAGCCTCGACGCCGAGTTCGAACGGGTCTCGCTGCCGCTCGACGACCCGTTCACCATCGCGCGCGGGACGCAGACCGAGGCGGAGAACGTGGTCGTGCGGATCACGGACGACGCGGGGATGAGCGGGGTCGGCGGGGCTGCGCCGTCGGCGCACTACGGCGAGACGGCCGACACCGTGACGGCGGTGCTGCCGGCCCTCCTCGACGCGGTCGAGCGCGTCGGTGACCCCCACGCGGTCCGCGAGATCGAGGCCGAGCTCCGGCAGGTGGTGAACGGCAACCCCGCCGCCCGCTGCGCCGTCTCGATCGCCGTCCACGACCTGGCGGCGAAGCGGCTCGGCGTCCCGCTCTACCGCCTGTGGGGCCTCGACCCGAGCGACGCGCCGAAGACCTCGTTCACGGTCGGACTCGACGAGACAGAACGCGTGCGCGAGAAGGCGGCAGACGCCGTCGCGGCCGGGTACGACGTGTTGAAGATCAAGCTCGGCACGGACCGCGACCGCAAGCTTATCGACGCGGTCCGCGACGCCGCGCCCGACGCCCGGCTCCGCGTCGACGCCAACGAGGCCTGGACGCCGAAGGAGGCGGTCGCGAAGAGCGCGTGGCTCGCCGACCGCGACGTGGAGTTCGTCGAGCAGCCGGTCCCCGCCGAGAACCCCGAGGGGCTCCGCTACGTCTACGAGCGGTCCGAACTCCCGGTCGCCGCCGACGAGTCCTGCGTCACCGCGGCGGACGTGCCCGCGATCGCCGACCGCTGCGACATCGCGAACCTGAAGCTGATGAAGGCCGGCGGCCTCCCGGAGGCCCGGCGACTGATCGCCGCCGCGCGGGCCCACGGCCTCGAGGTGATGTGCGGCTGTATGATCGAGTCGAACGCGTCCATCGCGGCCGCCGCGCAGCTCGCGCCGCTCCTCGATTACGCCGACCTCGACGGATCGCTGCTGCTCGCCGAGGACCCGTACGCGGGCGTCGACCTCGCTGACGGCGAGATCCGACTCGCGGACCAGAACCGCGCGGGGACCGGCGCGCGCCTGGCCTCGGACTGAACGGCTCGGAAACGAGAACCGAGAGGCGGGGACCGCGGGGACCGACCGCGGGTGGGACGGGACCTCAGTTCCGCTGCTCGTCCGCGTCGGACTCCGACTCCTCTAGCTCGACGTCGAGCTCCTCGTCGAGGTTTGCGCTCGAATCGCCGTCGAGATCGCTCTCTAACTCGTCCGCGTCGATCTCCGACTCGATGTCCGCCAGTTCGGCGTCGACGTCCTCGTCGCTGACGGCGTCGCCGTCGTCGGCCGATTCACTCTTCCCGAGCTCGCCCTTGAGCGTCTCCAGCTCGGCGTCGACCTCGCTGTCCGTCGAGAGGCCCTCCAGCTCGCGGTCGATGCTGTCCTTGTCGGAGAGCGCGTCCTCGAAGGCGCCGGAGTCCTCCAGCTCGTCCATCGCCTCGGCGCGCGCCTCCATCTCCTCGGTGCGCTCCTCGGCGCGCTCGATGGAGCGGCTCACGTCCTCCATCTCGTCGCCGACGCCCGTCATGGCCTCGGAGACGCGGGAGGAGGCCTCGGCCGCCTCGTAGCGCGCCTTCATCGTCTCCTTCTTCGTGCGGAACTCCTCGATGCGGTTCTGGAGCTTGTTCTTCTTCTCGACGAGCTGCTCCTGGGTGTTGTTCAGCTCGGCGATCTGGCCCTCCAGCTCCTCGATCTGGTTCATCTTCGACTTCTTCTTCTCGAGGGCCTTCCGCGCGAGGTCGTCGCGGTCCTGCTGGACCGCCTCGCGGGCCTGGCGGTTGTGCTTCTCGACGTTCTCCTCAAGCTTGCGCTTTTGAATCTCCAGGCGCTTCTTCTGGGTCGTCAGGTCGGCGATCCCCTGCTTGACGTCCTGGAGCTCGTCGCGCATCTGTTCGTAGGAGTAGTCGAGCGACTCCGTCGGGTCTTCGGCCCGGTTGAGGAGGGCGTTCACCTTCGAGCGGACGACGTAGGAGGCGCGCGAGAGGATTCCCATATCCCGTTATACGCGTTCCACCCGTTAAAACCTCATGCGGTTCGCGGCGGAGCGACGCGGTGCGGGGCGGAAACGCACGGTCACGGAGACGGCCGCGCGGCCGCCGGTCGACCGGACGAGGCCCCGCCCGGCGGCGCCCCCTGAACACTTATCGGGGGCGTCGGTGTAGGCCCGCGCATGGACATCGGCGTGCTGACCGTCCCCCTCGGCGGCGAACCGATCGAAGACGCGGCCGCGTACCTCGACGGCCTCGGCGTCGACGCCGTCGAACTCGGCGTCGGCGGCTGGCCCGGCGAGGACCACGCGGACCGCGAGCGGCTCCTCGGCGACGGGGAGGCGCGCGACGAGCTGCGCGGCCTGCTCGACGGGCACGGGCTCCGGATCTCCGCGCTGGCGACGCACAACAACCCGCTCCACCCCGACGAGGAGCGGGCCGCGGCGGCCGACCGCGAACTGCGCGAGGCGATCGAGCTGGCCGACCTGCTCGGCGTCGAAACGGTGACCTGCTTCTCCGGGCTCCCCGCGGGCGCGCCAGGCGACTCGACGCCGAACTGGGTGACCGCGCCGTGGCCGACCGAGCACGCCGACGCGCTCGACTACCAGTGGGACGAGGTGGCGGTCCCGTACTGGCGCGACCTGGCGAAACACGCCGCGCATCACGGCGTCGACGTGGCGGTCGAGATGCACCCGAACATGCTGGTGTACGAGCCGACCGGAATGGTCGCGCTGCGCGAGGCCACCAACGAGCGGATCGGCGCCAACTTCGACCCCTCGCACCTCTACTGGCAGGGGATCGACGTGACGGAGGCGATCCGGTTCCTAGGCGAGCGCAACGCGATCCACCACGTCCACGCGAAGGACACGCGGGTGTACGAGGCCAACTCGCGCGTGAAGGGCGTCCTCGACACGACGGGCTACGCCGAGGAGGCCGACCGCTCGTGGCTGTTTCGCTCGATCGGCTACGGGCACGGCGAGGAGCACTGGAAGGACGTGGTCTCGACGCTCCGGATCGTCGGCTACGAGGGCGCGCTGTCGATCGAACACGAGGACTCGCTCACCTCGGCGCGCGAGGGGTTAGAGAAGGCGGTCGACGTGCTCGACCGCGCGGTCTTCGAGACGGAACCCGGCGAGGCGTACTGGGCGGAGTGAGGCGGCGACCGAGGAATCCACGACAATGACCGACGAACCACTGCGGATCGGCGTACTGGGGTATCGATTCATGGGCAAGGCGCACGCGAACGCGCTGGCGCGGCTCCCGATGTTCTTCCCGGAGGCGCCCGAAGTCGAGCGGCACGCGCTCGTCGGGCGCGACGAGGAAGCGCTGGCCGAGGCGGCGGGGCGGTTCGGCTTCGCGAACACCGCGACCGACTGGGAGGCGGTGATCGACGAGGTGGACGTCCTCTACAACCTCGGGCCGAACCACGTCCACGCGGAGCCGTCGATCGCGGCCCTCGAAGCCGGGGTCCCGGTCCTCTGCGAGAAGCCGCTCGCGCCGACGGTCGAGGAGGCGGCGGCGATGCGCGACGCCGCCGCGGCGACGGGGGTCACCGCGGGGACCGCATTCAACTACCGGTTCGTCCCCGCGATCCGGCACGCGAAGGGGCTGATCGAGGACGGCGAGCTCGGCGAGATCCGACAGGTCCGCGGGCGGTACCTCCAGGACTGGCTCGTCGACCCCGAGGCGCCGTGGGCGTGGCGGATGGACGCCGAGATGGCGGGGTCGGGCGCGCTCGGCGACCTCGGGGCGCACACCATCGACCTCGCGGACTTCCTCGTCGGCGGCCGCGTCGGCGAGATCGAGCGCGTGTCGGGGCGGCTCACGACGTTCGTCGACGAGCGCCCGGTCTACGACGAGGACGGCGAGGTGACCGAGTACCGCGACGTGACCGTCGACGACGCGTACGGCGCGCAGGTCCGCTACGAGTCGGGCGCGACCGGGACCTTCGAGGCGAGCCGCGTCGCCGCGGGCCACAAGAACGACCACACGGTCGCGGTCCACGGGACGGAGGGGAGTCTGAAGTTCTCCTTGGAGCGACTCAACGAACTTGAGGTCCTCCGCGAGGGGAACCGCGGCTACGAGACGGTGTTGGTCACCGAGGAGTCGGACCCGTACGTCGACCGCTGGTGGCCCCCCGGACACGTGATCGGGTGGGAGCACACGTTCGTCCACGAGAGCTACGAGTTCCTCTCTGCGGTCGCCGAGGGGCGGTCGTTCGAGCCGTCGTTCGAGGACGGCTACGAGGTCCAGAAAGTCCTCGCGGCGATCCAGCGCGCCGACGAGCGCGGCGAGCGGGTCGCGGTCGCGTGAGCGGTCGCGGGCGGGCGTCGCCCGGGGGTCGAACGCCGACCGGCCTCAGACGCCCACGGCGCCGCCCGCGGCGGCGCCCCCGTTCTCCTCGCTCCACTCCTCTATCGCGGAGTCCTCGCCGTTGTAGCTGCCGAGCGTCTCGCGGGTGTCGAACGCCACGGGCTCCCAGACGACCTCGAAGTTCTCGTTGCCGGTCGCGTTGGGCACGACGACCTGATCGCCCGGTCTGACGATCCCGTCGCCGGGCCACGCGCCGAACTGGACGTTGCCGTCCGGGTCCTCGCCGCGGACGTACAGCTCCTCGGCCGGCACCGGCTCGGGGCCGAGCGCGACGACGACGAGGGAGCCGTTCTGCTGTTGCCCCTCGAACTCGGCGTCCGGCGGGGCGACGCCGTCGATGAGCCCGAACACCGCCGCGCCGACGAGAGCGAGCAGCAGCACGACGACCCCGACCAGCAGCCCCGTCCCCGCCAGCGGGGTGAACCCTCGCTCGTCGTTGCTGAACGCGGCCATTCGAGCGACAGTCAGCGGGGGCCGTTATAAGGGTTTGTGCGCCGCGTATCAGCGCTGATAAGTCTGGAGGCGACCTCCCCGAACGCACGGGTCGACTCCGCGGACGGGACCGAACCGGAAACGGGTTATTCCGCGCGGTCGAACTGCCGTCGTGACCTCTCGGATGAGCGGTTCGTCGGGCGGTCGGCCTCGCGGCCCGCGGGGGATAGCGCGCACGTGGGCCGAGGTGCTCGTCCGGCCGCGGCGGGCGTTCGCGAACGGGATCACGCCCGGCGACCAGGCGCCCGCGCTGACGTTCGCGGTGGCGGTCGCCGCGGCGTTCACGCTCGGGTGGATCGCGTCGGACCCCGCCGCGATGCCCGTCGTCGTCCCCTCCTCGCCCCTGCTCTCGCAGGCCGTGGTCTTCCTCGTCGTGGTCGCGCTGGCGGCGCCCGTCGGCCTCCACCTGACCGCGGCGGCGGCGACCGTCGCCGTCGTCGTCGCGAGCGTCGAGATCGCCGACGGACATTTCTCCCTGCGGGACCGCGGGGGCGTGAGCGAGACGGTTCAGGCCGTGGCGTACGCGAGCTCGCCGATGGCGCTGGCCGGTCCGGCGATCCCGGAGATCAGGGTCGCCTGCGGCGCGTACGCGGCAGTGCTTCTGTTCGTCGGCTTCCGCGAAGTCCACGGGCTGGGACCGCTCCGGACGGCCGTCGCCGCGGTGCCGCCGGCCGCGCTCGGCTACGGGGTCGGCTACCGCGCCGTGGCCGCCGCGCGAACGCTGCTCGGCGCGTGACGCGCCGGGCGCTCGCGCCGCCGCCAGCGGGCTTTCGACAACCGTTTTAGGCCCGAGACTCTCGGTGTACTCAAATGGGATCCTGTATCATCTGTGGCACCGACGTCGGGGGCGGTCGCGTCTGCGACTCGCACCAGGAAGACGTCGTGTTCGATTTCCGCGGCGACTCCCCCGAAGACCTGGTTCCGAGCCGGTTCTACCGGGGGGTCGTCGACGGGTACGCCGAGTTCGGCGTGTTCGTCGACCTCGCGCCGGGCGTCACCGGGCTGCTCCACCGCTCCGAACTCGACCGCCGGCTCGACAGCCTCAGCTGGGAGCCGGGCGACGACGTGTTCGTCCAGGTGAAGGGCGTCCGCGACAACGGCAACGTCGACCTCGCCTGGTCGATCCGGCAGGCCGACCGCGAGTTCCGCGGCGTCCTCGTCCAGGAGTCCTCCGGGGAACACCTCCCCGACGAGGACCCGGACGACGAGCCGACGACCGAGGAGTCCGCCGAGACCGCGGAGCCGACCGACGAGAGCGACGACGAGCCGGTCGAGGAGTCCGCCGAGGCCGACGCAGAGCCCGCCGAGGCCGACACGGGCACCGAGACGGCGGCGCCCGAAGACGAGGCGACGGAGTCGGACGAGGCCGCGGAGTCCGACGACGAGACAGGGGTTGACACGGAACCCGCCGGGGGCGAGACGGAATCCGCAGAGCCCGAGACCGACGACGTCGCGACCACCGGCGACGAGGAGACGCCGGAGGCCGAGGGCGACGGGGAACCGGAGCGCGTGTCGATCGAGACGCTGGGGGACGCCGTCGGCGACGTGGTCCGGATCGAGGGCGAGGTCGTCGGCGTCCGTCAGACCGGCGGCCCGACGGTGTTCGAGGTAAGCGACGAGACCGGCGCCGTCGACGTGGCGGCGTTCGTCGAGCCGGGCGTCCGGGCGCACCCGGACGTCGAGGTCGGCGACGCGGTGCGGGTCGACGGGGAAGTCGAGAGCCACCGCGGCGACATCCAGGTCGAGTCCGAGGCGCTCGTCCTCCTCGACGGCGAGGCGGCCGAGGCGGTCCGCCGCCGCCTGGCCGAGGCGCTCACGGACGAGGCGCGGCCGGAGGGGCTCCAGCCGCTGGCCGGCGACGAGACGGTCGCCGAACTCGCCGACGGCCTCCTCGACGCGGCCGAGGCGGTCCGCCGGGCGGTCCTCGAATCGCGGCCGATCGTCGTCCGCCACCCGGCCACCGCCGACGGCTACGTCGCGGGCGCCGCGGTCGAGCGCGCCGTGCTCCCGCTGATCCGCGACGAGCACGCGAAGAGCGACGCCGAGTACCACTACTTCACCCGTCGCCCGCTCGACGAGCCGGTGTACGGGATGGACGCGGCCACCAACGACGCGACGCGGATGCTCCAGGACCGCGACCGCCACGACGAGAAGCTCCCCCTGTTCCTGCTCGTCGGCGCGGGCTCGACGACCGAGTCCGCCGACGGCATCGACCTGCTGTCGGTGTACGGGGTCGACGCGGTCGTCGTCGACGCCGCGGTCGCGGACCCGGAGACCCGGGACGCGGTCGACACGCTCGTCTCGCCGGAGCTGTCCGACGTGGGCGGCGACGAGACGCTCTCGACGGGCGCGCTCGTCGCGTCGCTGGCGTCGGCGATCAACGGCGAGGTCCGCGAGGACCTGCGGCACCTGCCCGCCGTGAGCTACTGGGCGGACGCCCCCGACCGCTACGTCGACCTCGCCCGCGACGCGGGCTACGACGCCGAGCGCGTCGCGGAGCTCCGCGAGGCCGTCGCGCTGGAGGCGTACTACCAGTCGTACCAAGACAAGCGGGAGCTCATCGCCGACCTCCTGTTCTCGGACGGCGGCGACCTCGCGGCGCACGTCTCCGAGCAGTTCCGCGAGAAGCTTGAGACCGAGATCCAGACCGCGGACGCGAACGTCGTGACCGAGGCGGTCGACGGCGTCGAGTTCGCGCTGCTCGACACCGACGGCTACACCCACCGCTACGACTTCCCGCCGACGCCGCTCCTGCTCGACGACCTCCACCGGCGGCGCGTAGACGGCGAACCGTTCGCGACGGTCGGCGTCGGCACCGACGAGCTGTACGTGCGCACGACCGCGGACGTCTCCGTCCGCGACGTGGCCGAGCGCGCGGCCGAGCTCGCGCCGAACGCCGACATCGCGACTGCCGGCGTCCGCGAGGGCAAAATCGAGTTCCTCTCCGGCGAGCGCGACGCGGTCGAGGACGCCGTCGTCGCCGCCGTCGCCGAGTCGTTCTGAGCCGCCGGGCCGGTTCGGTCCGGGCGTCCCCGCTCTCGGCCGTCAGCCCGAGGCGAATATGTTCGGCGGTTTTGAATTACGCTTCGCGTAGAACCGACGAGCATCGGCTCCGCCGGTAGATTATTGCTGGTGTATGAAACTTCCTCACGTGAGGTGTTACACAATGGCAACACAACCGTCGGAACGGACGCTTCGCGCGGACCTGCTCGGCCGCAACGTGGACTTCAACTACTCGGAGACCTGGCTGGCGTACTCGATGCTCGGACTCCGGGTCGTGATGGCGTGGGTGTTCCTCCAGGCGGGGCTGTCGAAGCTGTTCGAGGGCGGCCTCGCCGACCCGCTCGCGTGGAGCTCGGTCGGGTTCCTCCAGAACGCCGTCGCCGACGCCAACCCGCTCCAGGGGCTGTTCCTCTTCTTCGCGGACTACGCGGCTATCGTCGACCCGATGGTCGTGTTCGGACAGATCCTGATCGGGCTGGCGCTGCTGTTCGGCGTCTTCTTCCGGTTCGCCGCGCTGATGGGCGCGATCCAGATGTCGATGTTCTGGACCGCCGCGTGGCAGGGCGGACTCGTGGACGGGTTCCCGGTCGCGCACGGCTACTTCGTCGACAGTTCGCTCGTGTACCTGCTGCTCCTGTTCGGCCTCGGCGCGTGGGGCGCGGGCCGGATCGTCGGGATCGACCGGGCGTTAGAGGAGACGGAGCTGGTTCGAAACACGCCGGCGCTCCGGTACCTGCTGGGGTGAGGGAGAGGGCGTCGCCCGCGGTCGCCGGCGTTCGGCGATCCGGGGGCAACCACGGAGATTTTTGCGGCGCGCCGCAGGCGCTCAGCGGCGCGTGAACGGACCGGGCGGGAGGATGAGGTCGTCGAGCTCCGGCCGCTGCTTCACGTTGAACACGACCGACAGCTCGTCGGTCAGCGGGTAGCCGTTACAGGAGAGCCGGAAGCCGCGCTCGGCGAGGTCGTCGGGCATGATGTGGTCGGTCGGCTGCGAGAGCTCGCCCTCCGCGAGGTACACCGCGCAGTTCGCGCAGGCGCCGCCGCGACAGGAGAAGGGCCACGCGAAGCCGCTCCGCTCGGCCGCCTCCAGCAGGCTCTCGTCGGGGTGGACCAGCAACCGACCGTGGGCGTCGGGGGCGAGGTCGGCGTGGCCGGCCTTCCGGAACAGCTCGTCGTCGTCGAGCGACCAGCCGTAGTCGACGACGGCCTCGTAGTCGAGGAACTCGACGCGGGTCGAGGCGGGCTCGCGCGCGTCGGCTCCCTTCGTGAGGTCCACGTCCGCCGGGTCGGCCCGGTCGTCGCCCTCGTCGCCGTCCCCGTCGCGCTCGGACAGCTCTCGGTAGGCGCGACGCACGAGCTGGAACTCGTCGAGCGACCCGCCCTGGTCCGGGTGCGCCCGCTTGACGCGCTCGCGGTAGGCCCGTTCGATCGCGTCGTCGTCGGCGTCCTCGTCGACCTCCAACACCTCGAACGGGGAGACCATTCAGTCAGGGGCCCGTACGCGCGTGACGCACATAAACTGCCCAGAAGTCGGCAGGCGAGTTCCGGTGGAAGGCGGACCGGACGGCAGCGGAGGCGGACCGGGCGGCAGCGGAGGCGGACCGGACGGCAGCGGAGACGGACCGGGCGGCGCGGGACCGGGACCGGAGGGCGTTTAATAGCGGCGCGCCCCACTGACCGACGATGGGAAACGCCGACCTGCGCGACCTCGCGTCGATCCGCGACGTCCCCTTCGCGGACATCGAGGGGAGCGTCGTCGCCGTCGACGCGCACAACTGGCTGTACCGCTACCTCACGACCACGGTCAAGTGGACGAGCGACGAGAAGTACACGACGGCCGACGGCGTCGAGGTCGCGAACCTCATCGGGGTCGTCCAGGGGCTCCCGAAGTTCTTCGAGCACGACCTGATCCCGGTGATGGTGTTCGACGGCGCCGTCACGGACCTGAAGGCGGACGAGGTTGCCGAGCGGCGCGAGAAGCGCGAGGCGGCCGAGGAGCGCAGGGCAGCCGCCGCGGAGCGCGGCGACGCCGTGGAGGCGGCGCGCCTGGAGGCCCGCACCCAGCGGCTCACCGACGCGATCCAGGAGACGACCCGCGAGCTGCTCGAACTGCTCGACGTGCCGGTCGTCGAGGCGCCCGCGGAGGGGGAAGCGCAGTGCGCGCACATGGCCGCGACCGGGACCGTCGACCACGCCGGCAGCGAGGACTACGACACCCTCCTGTTCGGCGCGCCGACGACGCTCCGCCAGCTGACGAGCAAGGGCGACCCGGAGCTGATGGACCTGGCGGCGACGCTCGACGACCTCGGACTGGACCGCCAAGAGCTCGTCGACGCCGCGATGCTCTGCGGCACCGATTTCAACGAGGGGGTCCGCGGGATCGGACCGAAGACGGCGGTGGAGTCGATCCGCGAACACGGCGACCTGTGGGACGTCCTGGAGGCGCGCGGCGCCGAGATCCAGAACGCCGAGGCGGTCCGAGAGCTGTTCATGGACCCCCCGGCCGAGGACGTCGCGGTCGACGCCGACGTGAACCCGGACGTCGAGGCCGCCCGCGAGTACGTCGTCGACGAGTGGGGCGTCGCCGCGGACGAGGTCGAGCGGGGGTTCGAGCGCATCGCGGAGTCGCAGGTCCAGACCGGGCTCGACCGCTGGACCTGACGGGGCGGCGCGACGCGGGCTCGGGCCGGCGATCCCCGGCTCGACCGCCGCGAACACACCTTTTATTTCCTCGTCGCCGGAAGGGTGATCCACACGTGTCGCGGACCGCCATCCGATCGCGGACGCCGCCCGCAGCCGACCGACGGGTCGCCCCCGGCGACGGCGCCGACGGCCCGGCGCCCGTGCGGCCAGGCCTCCGAGCGGACCGCGGCGACCCTGACCAATGAGCTTCGACGTTCCCGACGACAGACGGTACCTGGAATCGCACGAGTGGGCGACGACCGGCGGCGACGCGGTCCGTATCGGCGTCTCCGACTTCGCGCAAGACGAGCTGGGCGACGTGGTGTTCGTCGAACTCCCCGACGTCGGCGACGAGGTCGCCGCCGGCGAGTCGTTCGGCGTCGTCGAGTCTATCAAGGCCGTCTCCGACCTGTACGCGCCCGTCTCGGGCGAGGTCGTCGCGGTCAACGAGTCCCTGTTCGACCGCCCGGAACTCGTCAACGAGGACCCGTACGGCGAGGGGTGGATGCTGGAGGTCGCCCCCGCCGCGGACGGCGAGGCCGACGGCCTGCTCGACGCCGACGAGTACGACGACCAGATCGCGTGACGCCGGGGACACCCCGGAGCGCGGACCGCGGACACCGGACGACACACCCATCCGACACACGAATATGACCACGCCACCTTCCGACCTCACTTCACCCCCGAACCGACGAGTCGAACCCGGACGGGCCGCCTATGGACGACCGAACCGCCGCGGACGAGGCGAGACGCACCGATGAGCCGGGCGAACGGCACGCCGTACGCGCCCCACACCGACGAAGAGACCGCGGCGATGCTGGCCGAGATCGGCGTCGACGACGAGGAGGCCCTGTTCGACATTCCCGACGCCGTCGGCTTCGACGGCGAGTTCGGCATCGAACCCCGGACGGAACGCGAGATCCGCGACGAGTGCGCGCGGATGTTCGCTCGGAACGACGACCTGACCGAGTTCCTCGGCCGGGGACACTACGGCCACTACGTCCCGAGCGTCGTCGACCACCTCGCGGACCGCGCCGAGTTCCTCACGAGCTACACCCAGTACCAGCCGGAGGTGTCCCAGGGGTTCCTCCAGGCGCTCTTCGAGTACCAGTCGATGCTGGTCGAGCTGACCGGCCTCGACGTCGCGAACTGCTCGATGTACGACGCCGCGACCGCGCTCGGCGAGGCCGCGACGCTCGCGGACCGCGTCCGGTCGACCTCCGGCGACACCGTCCTCGTCCCCGAACAGCTCCGCGACGGGAAGCGGGCGGTGCTGGAGAACTACTGCGACGGCGCCGACCTGACCGTCGAGACGTACCCGATGGCCGACGGGACCGCCGACGTCGACGCCCTCGCGGACCGCGCGGGCGACGACGTGGCGATGCTGTACGCCGAGAGCCCGACCGTCCGTGGCTGTATCGAGGAGCGGCTCGCGGCGATCGGCGATCTCGCCGACGAGACGGACGCGCTGTTCGTCCTCGGCTCGGACGTGGTCGCGCTGTCGGTCCTCAAGTCGCCGGCCGCGGTCGGCGCCGACGTCGTCGTCGGCGAGGCGGGGTCGCTCGGGCTGCCGACCGCCTACGGCATGGGGCTGGGGATCTTCGCGTGTAGCGACGACTTCCTGCGGCAGGTCCCCGGCCGGCTCGTCGGCGCGAGCGAGGACGCCGACGGCGACCGCGCGTACACCCTGACGCTCCAGACCCGCGAACAGCACATCCGCAAGGAGCGGGCCACCTCGAACATCTGTACGAACCAGGCGTGGGTCGCGCTCCGCGCGGCGATCCACGCGGCGACGCTCGGGCCCGACGGGCTCGTCGACCTCGCGAACGACTGCGTGCGCGAGGCCGCCGACCTCGCGGACCGGATCGACGGCCTCTCCGGGGCCGCGGCGCCGGTCCACGACCGCCACCACTTCCGGGAGTTCGCGGTGCGCGTCGACCAGCCGGCGCCGGCCGTGGCCGAGGACTTAGAGACCGAGGGGTTCGCGGTCCACGCGATCGGCGACCACCTGCTTCAGGTGTGCGTCACCGACCTGAACGCCGGGCGGACGGACGGGCTCGTCGCGGCCTTCGAGGAGGTGCTCTGATGATCCACGACCAGGCGAACTACGAGCGAGAGGGGGAGGGCGTCCGCGAGCCGCTGCTCTCGGAGAAGGGCCAGGAGACGGTCGACGTGCGCGAGGACTCCCCGCTCCCCGACGACCTCACCCGCGAGGAGCTGACGCTGCCGAACCCCTCGGAGCCGGAGACGGCGCGCCACTACACCCGGCTCTCGCAGATGAACTGGGCGATCGACGCGGGGCCGTACCCGCTCGGGAGCTGTACGATGAAGTACAACCCCAAGTTCACGGAGGACGTGGCGGCCGACCCGAACGCGGCGATCCACCCCGACCGCTCCGCGCGCTCCGCGCAGGGGAACTTGGAGCTCCAGTACCGGCTTCAGGAGGCCCTCGCCGAGATCGGCGGAATGGACGCCGTGACGCTCCAGCCCCCTGCGGGCGCCGCGGGCGAGCTCACGGGCATCCTCGTCGCGAAGGCGTACCACGAGCACCACGGCAACGACCGCTCCGAGGTCGTGATCCCGGCGTCAGCCCACGGGACGAACTTCGCGACGGCCGCGACCGCGGGCTACGACGTGGTCGAGCTGCCCTCCGGCGACGACGGCCGCGTCGACCTGGAGGCGCTGGAGGCGGCGGTCGGCGAGGACACCGCCGCGCTCATGCTGACGAACCCGAACACCGTCGGGCTCTTCGAGCGCGACATCGCGGAGATAGCCGACATCGTCCACGACGCCGGCGGGCTGCTCTACTACGACGGCGCGAACCTCAACGCGCTGCTCGGGCGGGGCCGCCCCGGCGACATGGGGTTCGACGTGATGCACTACAACGTCCACAAGACGTTCGCGACCCCCCACGGCGGCGGCGGTCCGGGCGCCGGGCCGGTCGGCGTCGTCGACGAGCTGGCGCCGTTCCTCCCGGCCCCGCGGGTGCGCGAGACGAACGGCGGGAAGGGGTACGAGCGGTTCCAGCCCGAGCACACGATCGGGAAGGTCCACGGCTTCGCCGGGAACTGGCTCGTGGCGATCAAGGCGTACGCGTACATCGCGCGCCTCGGCGACGAGGGGCTGGCGGACGCGGCCGCGAAGGCCGTCCTCAACGCCAACTACCTCGCCGAGCGGATCGACCTCGACGTGCCCTTCGGCCCGTTCCACCACGAGTTCGCGGCGACGGCGGGAGACCGCGACGCCGCCGACGTGGCCAAGCGCATGCTCGACTTCGGCGTCCACCCGCCGACGACGAAGTGGCCGGAGATGGTGCCGGAGGCGATGCTGACCGAGCCGACCGAGATAGAGGGGGAGTCCTCCCTCGACGACCTCGCGGAGGCGTTCAACCTCGCGTACGCCGACACCGACGAGGCGCTCGACGCGGCGCCGAGCCGGACCGCCGCGAGCCGGATCGACCAGGTCGGCGCCGCGCGGAACCCGCGGCTGTCGTGGCAGGCGCTCGACGGGGAGTAGTCGCCGCGACCGACGCGGCGACCGCGGGGCTCACGGCTCGGTCGCCGCGGACCGAACCGGCTCCTCGCGCTCGGCCGCGTCGAACTCCTCGCCGTCGAGTTCGTCGCCGGCGCGCTCGGCCGCGTCGGACTCCTCGCCGTCGAGCGCGGCCGTCTTGGTGGGAACGTTCTCGCCGCCCCCGTCGTCGACGTCTCCGGCCTCCGACGCCGAGAACGGCCCTCCGCCGTCGACGAACCGACGCATCACCCGCCCCTCCGCGCGGTGGAGCGTCTCGCTACAGGTCGACTTCGCGATGTCGTTCGCCGCCGCCAGCTCGGTGAGGGTACACCGCCGGGGAGTGTCGTAGTAGCCGCTCTTGACCGCCTCGAAGACCAACTCGCGCTGCGCCTCCGTGAGCGTGCGCTCCGGCTCGTCGCTCCCGGTGGCGGCGACGCCGACCGTCACGCCGTCGGCCGCGAGCCGTCGACCGAACGCCTCGACCCGGTCGCGGTCGCCGACGACGCTCACCGCCGCGCGGCCGTCGACGACCTCGACCGCCGCCGCTATCGGGAGGCCGACCGCCCGCGCCGCGGGGAGGTACGCGGGCGCGCGGCCGACGACCCGGAGCGTGCGAACGTCCCCTCGGCGCTCGACCGCCGTCGCGCGGTCGACCCGGTCGTGCTCGCGGAGCGCGGCCTCGACGCGGTCCCTGTCGGTGCCGCCGACGCGGACGGTCGCGGCCGCCGTCAGGTCCGCCTCGGTCGCCGTCAGGCCGTCGTCGTCGGTCGCCGTCAGGCCGTCGTCGTCGGTCGCCGCCGAGCCGTCGACCGCGATCGTCTCCGCGACCCGGAGCGTCGCCGCGGGGACGCGTCGGGACACGTCCCCGAGCCACGATCCGGTCGGGAGGCCCAACCGCAGTTCCGTTCGGCTCATCGGTTCCACCTCGCTTCCCGCGGCGGATCGAACGCGGTCGCTGGAGCGAGCATCTCCCGTGGAGGTACGGCTACGGTCCCCCTCGGCGTACCCCTTCATTCGTTTCGAGCATAAGTACCCGCGACTGCGACGCCGAATGCCTCGGATCGCGCCGCGACCACAGCACCGAAGTCCCCGGCACGCGAGCCGCAGCGCATGAAGACGACAGACGCGTTCATCGGCCTGACCTGCGTCGACTGCGGCGAGACGTTCGACGCGGAGACGGCGACGCACCGCTGTCCCGACTGCGACGGTATCCTCGACCCCGAGTACGACTACGACCGGATCGACCTGACGCCGGAGGCGCTCGACGCCCGACCGGACGGGTCGATGTGGCGCTACGACGAACTGCTCCCGTTCCCGGCCGAGGCGGCGGTGTCGCTCGGCGAGGGCGCCACGCCGCTCGTCGAGTGCCCGGCGCTGGCGGACGCGATGGGGGTCGGCCGCGTCCTCCTGAAAGACGAGGGCGCGAACCCCACGGGGACGTTCAAGGACCGCGGGCAGGCGGCCGCGATGACGGCGGCCCGCGAGCACGGCGCGGCGGAGGTCGCGCTGAACAGCGCCGGCAACGCGGGGCAGGCGGCCGCCGCGTACGCGGCCCGCGCGGACCTCGACGCGCACGTGTTCCTCCCCTCCCGGGCGGGGTTCACCCAGAAGGCGATGACGGAGGTCCACGGCGCGGACCTCACCGTCACCGACCCCGTCGACGGCAACTCGCAGATCGGCGACGCGGGGCGGGCGTACGCCGAGGCGATGGACGAGCACCCCGAGTGGTACTCGACGAAGACGTTCGTCACGCCGTACCGCCACGAGGGGAAGAAGACGATGGCGCTGGAGCTGTTGGCCCAGCTCGACTGGGAGGCGCCCGACGCAGTCGTCTACCCGACCGGCGGCGGCGTCGGGCTGGTGGGGATGCACAAGGCGGCCCGCGAGGCGCGCGACCTCGGCTGGACCGACGGGCTGGTCCCGATGTACGCCGCGCAGGCCGCGGGCTGTGCCCCGATCGTCCGCGCCTACGAGTCGGGGGCGGACCGCCACGAGCCGCTCGCGGACGACGAGGTCGACACGGCCTGTAACGGGATCGCGATCCCCGACCCGGGCGCGAGCCACCTGATCCTCGACGCGGTCCGCGAGTCCGACGGCGGGGCGGTGGCGACGACCGACCGCGAGATCCTCGACGCCGCGATCGAGGTCGCGCGGAGCGAGGGGCTGGAGGTCGGCGCCACCTGCGCGGCCGCGGTCTCCGGGGCGTTCGCGCTCGCCGAGTCCGGCGAGTTCGGCCCCGACGACACCGTCGTCCTGCTGAACACCGGCGCGGGCAACAAGGACGTGGACGCGCTCCGCGCGCACCTCGGGGAGCGCGAGGCCGAGGCGGGCGAATAGCGCCGCGGCGGGCAGGCGGGCGAGGAGCCGAACCGGAACCACTACGGCGGGCGGTCGCCACCCCTCGCGCATGGAACTCGGGGTCATCGGACTCGGTCGGATGGGGCAGATCGTCGCGAACCGGTCGCTGGAGGCGGGCCACGACGTGGTCGCGTTCGACCTCTCGGCGGAGGCGACCGCCGAGGTGGCGGCGAACGGCGCGGAGCCGGCCGACTCGGTCGCGGACCTCTGCGAGCGGCTGGACGGGTCGGGCGAGGCCGACGGCAAGCGGATCTGGCTGATGGTGCCCGCGGGCGACGCCGTCGACGCCACCCTGGCGGACGTAGAGCCCCACCTCGACGGCGACGACGTCGTCGTCGACGGCGGGAACTCCCACTTCGAGGCGTCGGTCCGCCGCGCCGAGGCGACGGACGCCGCATACCTCGACTGCGGGACCTCCGGCGGTCCCGCGAGCGCGGAAGCCGGGTTCTCCCTGATGGTCGGCGGCCCGGAGTGGGCCTACGAGGCGATGGTCCCGGTCTTCGACGCGGTGGCCACCGGCCCGGGCGGCCACGACCGCATGGGCGAGTCCGGCTCGGGCCACTACGTGAAGATGGTCCACAACGGCGTCGAGTACGCGCTGATGCAGGCGTACGGCGAGGGGTTCGAACTGCTCACCGACGGGCGCTACGACCTCGACATGGAGTCGGTGGCCCGCACCTGGAACAACGGCGCCGTGATCCGCTCGTGGCTGCTGGAGCTCTGCGAGGAGGCGTTCCGCGAGGAGGGCTCCGACCTCGGCGACGTGGCGGACCACGTGGCCGGCGGCTCGACGGGGACGTGGACGGTCGAGGAGGCGCTCGAACAGGAGGTGCCCGTCCCGATCATCTACCAGGCGCTCGCGGAGCGGTTCGACTCGCGGAACGAGGGGCGGTTCTCCCGGCGGCTCGCGAACCGCCTCCGGTACGGGTTCGGCCGCCACGAGGTCGCGCGGCGCGACGACTCGTAGCCGTCCCGGCGCGCGCGGCGCCGCGCCGCGCGCCGGTGCCCGCACGCGGCGAGACCTCTTCCTCGAACGACACGTATTACTGATGGCTGTCCGACAATTCACTCGTGCTCGACCTCGCCTTCAGTCGTCGGCAGTACCTCGTCCGCCTCGCAGACGGCCCCGCGCGGATCCGGGACCTCGTCGACGCGTTCGAGCACTCCAGGTCGACGGTCAACCGCGCGGTCCGGGCCCTCGAAGCGGACGGGCTCGTCGAGCGCGGCGCGGACGGCTACGAGGCGACGTACGCCGGCCGGATCCTCCTGGACACCGTCGACGAGGCGGTCGCGGTCGCGGAGGCCGTCGAGACCGCGAACGGCGTCCTCAACGAGCTCCCGTCGTCGCCGCGGAACCACCGGTTCTTCGCGGACGCCGAGGTGGTGACAATAGCCGGGACGCCGCCGGCGACGGTGCTGTCCCGGCTTCAGCGCGTCGTCGAGGCGGCCGACCGGCTCCGGGGGGCATCGATCGCCGCCAACGACGAGCGGTTCGTTTCGACGCTGTACCGCCGCACCGTCGTCGAGGGGTCGCTGGAGCTGTCGTACGTCCTGACGGAGTCGGTCGCGGAGTACCTGGCCGCGGAGAGCCCGGAGCGGGCGCGCTCCATCGTCGAGGCCGGGGTGGAGGTGAGCGTCGCCACCGACCTCCCGTTCGCGTGGTACCTGAGCACCGTCGAGGGGCGGACGACGGCGTACCTCGCGATCCACGGCGATAGGGGCAACTTCCTCGGGTACGCCGCGAACGACGACCCGGACGCCGTGGCGTGGCTCGCCGACCTGTTCGAGGCCGAGCGCGGGCGCGGCACGCCGTTGGCCGCGTACTACCGAGCGAACGACGGCGACGTGCTCGCTCCGTAGCGGACGCCACCGCCGAATCTCAGCGCGCGCGAGTCGCGGGAAACGCTTATATCCCGTCATGGCAGAGAGTAACACGCATAGTATGTTCGAGCGATTCTCGAGCGGCTACTACCTGGGGGAACTGTACGTGGAACCCCACGGCGGCGAGCGCGCCGTCATCCAGCGGGCGGACCACGAGCACGTCAACGAGCAGCTGTACGCGGACGGCGAGGGGGTCGAGCGACTCGACGCCCCGCTCGTCATGAAAGTCGGCGGCGGCCACATTCCGGTCGCCGGCGACGACGACGTACCGAGCGGGACGCTCGCGATTCCCCGGGAGCTCGCCGACGAGACGCTCCCGGACCGCCGGAACGTGCTGTTGGCGGACGCGGACCGCGCCGAGAAGCTGCTGCGCTGGGATGGCTGGGAGCCGTTCGTGAACGCGTGATACGCGAGAAGTGACTCCGGATTTCCCGTCGATCGTAGCTGCTGTTTATAACTAGCCGGTCAGAGAGGGGTGGAGAACGTTCTCGAGTCCTCGGCCGCTCAGCTATGAGTGACTGCTGACGGTAGAGCGGCGAACACCGCCAAATTACCAACCGCTCGCTTATAAATAAGCGTCAGCAGCTCGGCCGTGAACACCGCCTCCCGGCTGCTCCTTTGAGTCCCGCCCCGCACGGCACCGCAACCGCGCCTCACACCTCCCCAGCCTCGTCGCTGGCGGCTGGCGCCGCCAGCGACTCCCTCGCGCGTGCGACTCGCGGCCGCCGAGGGCGGCCGCTCGCAGGCACGCGCCACGGCGTCGTTCGGTTACGAATAGGTGCCGCCGCAGGCGCACCTTTTAGGTCGCAGGGGGTCGCCGATTCGGTATGATCGACAGGCTGCTCGGGCGCGCCGAGCTGAAGGAGCGCATCGAGGAGTTAGAGGAGGAGAAGCGGCACCTCGAACGGCGCGCGGAGGCCGAAGAGGAGCGCCGGTCCGACGCCGTCGCCGACCGCCAGCGCGCCGAGGAGCGCGTCAACGAGCTCGAACACCGGATCGAGTCGCTAGAGGAGCGGCTGGAGCGCGCGGAGGGGACCGAGGCGTCCGTCGAGTTCCGGCGCGTGAGCGACCTGCGCGGACCGAAGCTGACCGACGCGCTCGACCGCTTCCGCGCCGTCGAGAGCGACGACCCCGAGGGGCTGTTGACCGCGTTCGTCCCCGACGCCGACTCCGTCCCGGCGACCGTCGCGGACTGGTTCGGCGAGCGCGCGGCGCTCGTCCGGCGCGCGGCTCCGGCCGTGGTCCTCGCCGACGACACCGGCGCGGTGAGCGTCGCCCTGACCCCGCCGATAGCGCCCGACCCGTTCGACCGGTGGAGCGACCGCTTCCGGCTCGACGAGTCGTGGTTCCGCCCGACCGGCCGGTTCGCGTTCGCGCTGGTCCGCTCGGACACCTTCGCCGTGGGCACCTACGAGGGCGCCGATCGGGTCGCCTTCGAGGGGTTCGCCAGCGACGTGAAGGAGGCCCACTCGAAGGGTGGGTTCTCGCAGGGGCGCTTCGAGCGCCGCCGCGAGGGACAGATAGACGACCACCTCGACCGGGCGACCGAGGCGCTCTCCGAGGTCGCCGACGCGAACGACCTCGACCGCGTGATCGCCGTCGGCGAGCGCAGCGTCCTCGGGCGGGTGCGCGACCGCGCCGACGTCACCGACGTCTCCGACGCCACCGGGAAGCCGGAGGCGGCGCTCGACGACGCGTTCCGCGACTTCTGGCGGGTTCGGGTTCGCGCGGTCTGAGAAGCCCGGTCCCGGGGCGGTCGGGCCGCGTCAGAAGGGAGACGTTGGGCCTTCGTCGGCGCCGTCGTCCCCCTCGGGCGCCGGCGACTCGATCAGCTCGCCGACCGCTTCCTGCCACCCCTCGATGCCGCCGCGGAGGCTCTCGACGCGCGCGTCCTGCGTGCCCTCGTAGGTCCCGATGAGCTGGGCCGCCTGCTGGCTGGCGACGCCGTGGGGACAGACGGTGACGATCCGGTCCGCGCCCTCCAGCTCCGCGACCCGGCTCGTCAGCTCCGGGAAGGGGATACACTCGCTGTCGGGGAGGTGGCCGCGGTCGAACGCGCGCCGATCGCGGATGTCGACGATACGCAGCGACTCGTCGGGGGAGCCGTCGCCCTCGTCCAGCAGCGCCGACAGCGCCTCGGGATCGATTTCGCCGTCCATCAGGGGAGGGGTGCGATGCTGGCCGTGAGCACGACTCGCTCGTCGGTGTCGTTGCGGGCGCCGTGGACCGCGCCCCGCTCGTTCGGCACCACCGCGGGCGCCGCGAGCGCAGCCTCCTCGCCGTCGCGGACAACGGTCGGCTCCCCCTCCAGCACGTGGAACACGTTCGTGGCGTCGGCGTGTTCGTGCGGGTCGACCGCCGCGTCGGGGCCGAGGACGAACGCCTTCACGAGCACGTCGTCGGTCACCAGTAGCTCCGCCGTCTCGACCTCGCCGGGGCCCGGGTCGAGCCCGTCGACCGCCGCCGCGTAGCTGTCGAGCGTCATACCACCACCTCGCGGGGAACGGGGAAAAATCGCGCGCTCGGGACGACTCAGTACGTGGGCGACTCCTCGGGCTCGCCGTCGCGCGCGTTGACCGCCCGCCCGAGGGTGAAGAGGAGGTCGGAGAGCCGGTTGAGGTAGGTGACGACGGCCTCGTTTATCGGCTCCGAGCGCGCGAGGTCGACGACGCGGCGCTCGGCCCGTCGCACGACGGCGCGCGCGTGGTGAAGCGCCGCCCCGGCCTCGCCGCCGCCCGGGAGGATGAACGACTGGAGCGGCTCCAGCTCCTCGTCGAACGCGTCGATGCGGTCCTCGAGCTCCGCGGTGTGATCGCTTTCCACCTGCGGGTCGTCCGGGTCGGGGTCGGGGTTCGCGAGGTCCGCCTGGACGATGTGGAGGTGGTTCTGGACCGTCTCCAGCAGGTCGTCGACGTCGTCGTGGCCCGTCGGCCGGACCGTGCCGAGGAGGGCGTTCGCCTCGTCGACGGAGCCGTACGCCTCGATGCGGTGGCTCGACTTCGACACCCGGCTCATGTCCCGGAGGTCGGTCTCGCCCTCGTCGCCGCGGCCGGTGTAGATGCTCATGCGAGGGTCCTCTCGACGTACTCGACGATGTTCGCGCTCTCGGCCATCGTCACGCCGCGCTCCTCGTCGACGAGGACCGGGACGCCGCGCTGGCCGCTGACGCGCCTGACCTCGTTCCGCCGCGAGTGGAGCGCCTCCACCCACTCCGTCTCGTAGTCGACGCCAGCCTCCTCCAAGGCGTCGGCCGCCGTCTCGCACCAGGGACACCCGTCGAGGGCGTACAGTCGAACGCTCATACCGATCGATCCGTCCGCGGCGTCAAGAAGGTGTGCGTCCGGCGCGGATCGGCCGGCGGGACCCGGTCCCCCGAGCCCCTCAGAGGTCGTGGTACGACTCCATCTCGGCCCGGTGCTCCTCGGGGATCGGCGCCGGCTCTCCGGTCTCCGGGTCCAGCGCGACGACCGTCGCCTCGGCCTCCGCGGCGACCGCGTCGCCGACGCGGATCTCGTGGGTCATCGTCGCGCTCGACCGCCCCAAGTCGGCCAGTTCGACGGTGACCGTCACGGTTTCGTCCGGTAACTCGATCGGGCGACGGAAGTCGACCGACAGCGACGCCAGCACGGTCGACGACTGCGAGATGTCGATGTCGAGCACGTCGCGGAAGTATCGCGTCCGCGCCTGCTCGACGTACGTCGCGTAGACGGCGTTGTTGACGTGACCCAGCGCGTCGATGTCGCGGAACCGCACGTCGATATCCACGGTGTAGGGCGCCATACCCGACCCACTGGCGGAGTCCGTATGTAGGCGTCGGGATCGGCGCGAGCGAGGCGCCGCCGGACGCCGCGCGCCAACGTATAAAGCGACACGCGCCTATCGACGGGGTATGGACAACGGCGCGATCGACGACGTCGACAGGGCGATCCTCTACGCGCTCCAAGCCGACGCCCGGAACACGTCGTCCGGGGACATCGCGGAGCGGACCGGCACCTCGGACAGCACCGTCCGCAAGCGCATCCAGCGGCTCGAGTCGGAGGGCGTGATCAAGGGGTACAGCGCCAGCGTCGACTACCAGCGGTCGGGGTACCCGCTCCGGATGCTGCTCTACTGCACCGCGTCGATCCCGGAGCGCGGCGAGCTCATCCCCGACATCCTGGAGATCGACGGCGTGGTGTCGGTCCAGGAGCTCGTGACGGGCGAGCAGAACCTGCTCGTGACGGTGGTCGGCGAATCGGACAGCGACATCACGCCCGTGGCGCAGGCGCTCCTCGACATGGGCGTCACGGTCGCCGACGAGGTGCTCGTGCGGACCCACGAGACGACCCCATTCGGGCGGTTCGACGCGGAGCGGCACGAGGGCGACTGACCGGGGCGGTCAGCCGACGACCCGCTTCACGTCCAGCCCGGTGGCGCGCCGAACGACCGCGCTGACCGGGTCGGCCGTCCCGGACATGTTGTCCGAGTCGCCGTCGAGGACGAGCAGCGCCGCCCGCCGCCCGGGCTCGACGACGCCGCAGTCGAGTCCGGCGATCTCGGCGCCGGCGGCGGTGGCCATCCGCAGCACCTCCCGGTCGGTGACGTCGAACCGCTTCGCGGCGGTCGCCATCTCGCGGAACATCGACGGCTGGTTCAGCATGACGTTGTCCGTGCCGAGCGCGACGGTCGCGTGGTCGACCAGGTCGCGCATCGGCGCCGTCCCGACGCCGAGGACCGCGTTCGCGCGCGGGCAGACCGCGACCGGAACGGACTGGTCCGCGACCCGTTCGAGGTGCTCCTCTTCGGCGTGAACCATGTGGACGAGCAGGTCCGGGTCCAGGTCGAGCGCCGGGTGGATGTCGGTCGCGTCGGGCTCACCGGCGTGGATCGCGAAGGGGACGCCGCGCTCCTCGCAGGCGGCGCGCTCGGCGGCGAAGTCGTCGTCGTTGGCGCCGGAGGCGCCGTAGCCGTCGGCCACGTCGAGCACCGCCGGGTCGCCGCTGCCGAAGACGAACGGGTCGACGCCCGTGTCTTCGGCCGCCTCGCGGAGTGCGCGCGCGCCCGGAAGACCCGACTCGCGGAAGTCCAGCGCGGAGACGGTGCCCGTCCGGCGCATGTATCGGAGAGTGCGGCGCATCGCCGACACCAGTTCGTCGCGGTCGGCGGCCGCCAGCCGGCGGTGTTTCAGGCTGTCCGGCGGCGCCACGGCCTCGTGGAGCGAGAGGCCGACGGCCGCCTCCTTCGCGACGGAGTCCCCGAGGTGGGTGTGCGCGTTGACGAACGCCGGCAGCACGACGTCAGTCGACTCCGTGGCCGTCTCCTCGACCGCCGCAATCCGCCCGTCCTCGACGACGACCCGTCCCCGGACCGGCTCGAACGACTCGCCGGCGAGGACGGTCCCCGAGAGTTCTTCCATACCGCCCCTCCGGACCGGGGGACGTTATGGTTTCCTGAGTGGCGACGCCGGGCGGGCGAAAGTCGAGCGCGGCCGAAGGCCGGGCTCGTCCGTTGTGCGGTCGCGAGTCAATAAACATAATGTTCTTTAATTTGGGATCTGCGAACGAATTGTGAATACAGACAATTTTAATAGACGTTACGTTCTCTGAAGCAGGTAGATGCGACCGAATTCGGATTCGGACGCGGTCCGGACTCCGGCGGCGGTCGCGTGACGGCTCGAACGATGTCAGGACGCACCTCGAAACGGACGGTCGGAGCGCTCCGGGAGACGGCGAACGCGTCGCCCGTTCCCGTCGCACTAACACGGCTCGCGTGGACGCTGTTCGCCGCGAGCGTCGCCGTCCTCGTCGCCCGACTCCGACTCGGCGGACCGTGGGAGGTCCCCGGCGCGGTCGCCGTCGACGGGCTGACCGTCCTGATGTGGGTGGTGGTCACGTTCTTCAGCGGGATCGTCCACAGCTACTCGCGCCGCTACATGGCCGGGAGCGCCCACGAGACCGACTTCTTCCTCGGCGTCTTCGGGTTCACGCTCGCCGTGATGGCGCTCGTCGCGGCCGACCACGTCGCGCTGTTCTGGACCTGCTGGCTGGCGATGGGGCTCCTGATGGCCCGGCTCGTCGGCACGGTCGACGGCTGGCCGCAGGCCCGCGCCGCCGCGAGCGTCGCCCGGCGTCACTTCCTCGCCAGCAGCGCGCTGCTCGGCGTCGCGCTGACGGCGCTGTGGCGGACGACGGGCGAGACGACCATATCCGGCGTCGCCGCGAGCGCCGACGCCCTCGGCGGGCCCGCGTGGCTCGTCGCCGGCGCCGCGCTCGTCCTCGCGGCGATGATCCAGTCGGCACTGATCCCGTTCCACGGCTGGCTGCTCTCCTCGATGACCGCCCCCACGCCCGCCTCGGCGCTGATGCACGCCGGGTTCGTCAACGCGGGCGGGATCCTGCTGCTCCGCTTCGCGCCCGTCGTGACCGTCGAGACCGGGCTGATGCTCACTATCGTGGTCGTCGGCGCCGCGAGCGCCCTCGGCGGGAAGCTGCTCAAGACCGTTCGCTCCGACGTGAAGGGCGAACTGGGCTGCTCGACGGTCGGGCAGATGGGCTTCATGATCGTCCAGGCCGGGCTCGGCTTCTTCGGCGCCGCCGTCACGCACCTCATCCTCCACGGCTTCTACAAGGCGTACCACTTCCTGAGCGCGGGCGACGAGGTCGAGCGCGCGGCCCCGGGAGCGACCGGCCACGACGCCGGCGGTACGGGCGTCGTCGGCGCGGTCGTCGTCCTGCTGACGGGGCTCGCGGGCGGCGCGACGTTCGCGCTCCTGACGGGGAAGGGGACGAGCGTCGACACCGGGCTGCTGCTCGCCGGGTTCGTGACGCTCACGACGCTCCACGCAGCCCGGAGCGCCGTCCGGCAGACCGCCCTCTCGACGGCGGCCCGCTACGCGGCGGTCCCGCTCGTCGCGCTCCCGGCCATCGGCGTGTACGCGCTCGCGTATCGGGCCGTCTCGGGGGTCCTCTCCGGGCTCCCGCTCGTCTCCGCGCCGACCGAGCTGACCGCGGTCCACGCCGTCGTCGCCGTCGCCTTCCTCGCGGCGTACGTCGCGGTCGAGACCGGCGTCCACGAGCGGAGCGAGCGCCTCTACGTCGCACTGCTGAACGCGGGCCAACCGGCCTCGAACACCGTTCTGACCGCCACGGAGGAGTACAATGACAACTGAGACCGGTACCGACGACGCCGACGGCATCGAAGCGGAGATCGACGCGGCCGCGACCGCGGTGGGCTCGGTCTGGCCGGTCCACTCGTTCGTGACCGCGAACCCCCTCGCCGGTTTCGAGGACCTGCCGTTCGACGAGGCCGTGAGCCGGGCTGCGACCCTGCTCGGCGGCCGCGGCTACCCGCGCGCGGGGACGTTCCGGGCGGCCCTCGACGAGGGGCGGATCGACCCGGAGCGTCTCGACGCGGAGCTGACCGACCGGGGATACAAGATGGACCCGGAGGCCGTGCTGGAGCGGCTGGCGGCGGCCGAGGACGCGGGCGGGGCGAGCGGCGCCGGCGAGGCGGACAGCTCGGACGCGGGCGCCGACCGCGTCGACCGCGTGCTGACGAAGTGGCTCTCGGCGTTCCTCGACGAGGGGCAGGCCGAGTGGTCGATGCCGAACCGCGAGGCGGGGTTCTACGACGCGTTCCGCTCGGTGGCCCGCCACGACGACGAAATTCCCGACGACGGGCTCGTCGCCGACCTGCCGGCGTCGCCGACCGAGGCGATCGAGACCGCGCTGGCGCCGTATCCCCGCGAGCGGTGGGAGGCCGTCTTCGAGGCGCAGTTCGCCGCGCTCCCCGGGTGGACCGGCCTGCTCAAGCGGCGCGCCGACGACGGCGGCGCGTGGCAGTCCGCGTACCCGATCACGCTGACGGGGTACCTCGCGGCGCGGCTCGCGCTGGCGGACTCCCTCGAGGTCGACCTCTCGCCGCCCGAGACCGGCGGGCCGGCGGTCGAGCCGAGCGACGAGATCGCCGGCGCGTTCCTGAGCGCGTGGGAGGCGACGTACCGCGACGGGCTCGTCGAGCGCGTCGCCGCCGAGAGCGAGGCCCGCGGGGAGGAGCGCGGCGCGCGCGCCGACGGCGGCGCGTCGGGTCGCCCGGACGCCCAGCTGGTCTTCTGTATCGACACGCGCTCGGAGGTGATCCGCCGGCACGTCGAGGCGACCGGCGACTACGAGACGCACGGGTACGCCGGCTTCTTCGGCGTCCCGATGGAGTACAGCGGCTACGGCGCCGACGTGTCCGTCGACGCCTGTCCGCCGATCCTCGACCCGCAGCACCGCGTCGAGGAGGTCCCGACGGACGGCGCCGCGCGCAGGAGCCGCGACCGCTGGGGCGGCCTCGCGGAGGCCGCCGGCGAGGTGGTCGAGACGCTGCGGTCGAACCCCGCCACCGCGTTCAGCTTCGTCGAGGGCGCCGGGAGCGGGTACGGGCTCGCGCTCGCCGCGCGCACGCTCGTCCCCGGTCGGGTACGCGACCTGCTCGGCGGCGCCGACGGCGCGATTCCGGGCGACCACGAGTTCTGCGACCCGGGCGTCCACGGACACGACGCCGACGGCGAGGGGCTTCCGACGGGGCTGTCCCGCGACGAGCGGGTCGAGTACGCCGCGACCGCGTTCGAGCTGATGGGGTGGGAGTCGTTCGGCCGCCTGGTCGTCTTCACGGGCCACGCGGCCGAGACGGCGAACAACCCCTACGACTCCAGCCTCGACTGCGGCGCCTGCGCCGGCAACCCGGGCGGGCCGAGCGCCCGCGTGCTCGCCGCGATCTGTAACGACCCCGAGGTCAGGGACGGACTGCGCGAGCGCGGGATCGACGTGCCCGACGACACCGTCTTCCTCGCCGCCGAACACAACACGACGACCGACGAGGTGACGCTGTACGACCGCGACGTGCCCGACTCGCACGCCGCCGAGCTCGAACGGCTGCGCGCGGACCTCGACGCCGCCCGCGAGCGCGCCGCCGACGAGCGCACCGGCGGGGCCGCCGCGGGAGCGGGCGTCCGCGAGACCGAGCGCCGCGCCGGCGACTGGGCCGAGACGCGCCCCGAGTGGGGGCTGGCCGGCAACGCCGGCTTCGTCGTCGGACCCCGCGATCTGACGGACGGCCTCGACCTCGACGGGCGCGCCTTCCTCCACTCGTACGACTGGGCGACCGACCCGGACGGCGACGCGCTCGAAGCGATCCTCGCCGGACCGATGGTCGTCACCCAGTGGATCAACGCGCAGTACTACTTCTCGACGGTCGACAACGCGGCGTACGGCAGCGGGTCGAAGGTGACGCACAATCCCGTCGGGAACGTCGGGGTCTACCAGGGCAACGGGGGCGACCTGATGACCGGCCTCCCGCTCCAGTCGGTCATGGCCGCCGACGACGAGCCGTACCACCTGCCCCTCCGGCTCTCGACGGTCGTCCACGCGCCGGTCAACCGCGTCACCGAGATCCTGGCCGACAACGAGTCGGTGGCGGGGCTCTTGGACAACGGCTGGCTGTCGCTGACGGTCGTCGACCCGACGCGGGACCACCGCGCCTTCGAGTACGAAGGTGACCTGACGTGGGAACCGACTCCCGAGGAGGCCGGAGCGGACGCGGAACCGAGCACGGCCCCCGCCGTGGCGGACGACTGAGATCACGGCCCGCTCGGCGAGGGTGCGTCGCCGATTACCTCTGGGTGTAATCCGCCGTGTAACCCCGTTCAAACCGTCATCGCGGCTGTTCCGCGGTCCGTAGGTGCGGGTCCGCGTCCGGTTTAAACACGTGCCCCGAAGTTTTATTAATTCAGGTAATTTAGTTATTACCGCACAATAGTGACCGGAGACCATCACTCCCGAGTTGCGACGGATCGATCGACGGCCGTCCGGGAACGAGCCGTCGGAGCGACGGGACTAATGGCGCTCATACTCCTGTCGGTGGCAGCGATAGTCGACGGTGTTAACTGGAAGCTCGTGGCGGTCTCTTGGACCGCGTTCGCGGCGATGGCCGTCGGCGCACCGCTCGGAGCGCGTGCGGTGCGGAGCAGCAACCCCTTGGAGCCGGTCTGGGGGTACGGGCTGGCCAGCGGCGCGATGGTGACCAGCGCCGCGCTCTTCTTGATCCCCCAAGCACTCGGTCAGCACGGCCGGCTCGGCAGTCTCGGCATCGCGATCGGTTTCCTCGGCGGGTACGCCGGCCACACGGTCGGACACCTGTTCACACATCGGGAGCTGCCCGTCGATCGAACGACGGCTGAACTGACGGTTCACGCGCTCTCGGCCGGTGCGATCATCGGCGCGATCTACGCGGCGATGCCCTCGCTCACCTCCGTTCTCGGTATCGCGCTCGTCTCGCACAAGGCGCCCGCCGGGTACGCCGCGGCCCGTCGCCTCGCCGAGCGGGGGCAGTCGGTCGTCGCCCTGCTGTTGCCCGCGGCAGCGGTCGGCATCGTGGCTCTCCCGGTCGGCATCGCCGGGGTTTCGCCGGAGAGCGGGCTTCGCGGGCTCCTGTTCGGCATCGCCGCCGGCGTGTTCCTTCACGTCGCCGTCGATCTGCTGCCGGAGTGTACCACCGGGAGCGAGACGTGCCCGGTCGACGCCGCGGACCACGACGCCGACGGTCACCGGCTCCGGGACCGGCTCCGCCGCCACGCCGTCCTGAGCTCGATCCTCGGCGGCGTCGCGGTCGTCGTGGCGTGGTGGGCCGCGGTCTGACGCGCGCCGAGGCCCTGACGGCGCCCGCCGCCGCCGACTGAGTTCCGCGGATCCCGGAGCGGCCGTTCCGGCCGGCGTTCGGTCCGGGACCGCGCCGGCTCATCGGGTCGCGAGCGAGAGCATCGAGGCCGGCCGACTGCGTGATCCAGAACGCCGTCGAGAACCAGGCGCCGCTGCTGGCGCGGAAGACCGTCTCCTACGTCGAACACCGGCCGACGCAGCGCGGGCGCGAGCGCGTCTTCGAGAAGGGCCACACGACGAGGACAGGACGGGAGCGGGTTCGGCCTCGCCATCGTCGAGCGCATCGTCGACGCGCACGGCTGGGACGTACGCATCGACGAGGGGGCCGCGGGGGGCTCCCGCATCGAAATCGTCACCTGAACGCCGGGTCGCCCCTCCCGAACCGGGGTCGGCGTTCGCAAGGGGAGAGCCGGTTCAGACGCCGGGCACCCCGAACGCGCTGATACCGAGCCCGAGAACGCCGTTCAGCACGGCGATGACGACCAGGGCGGCGGCCCACGCGACGAGTCCCATGACCGCCGCGTCCCTCCAGCCGCCGGGGTACCGCCAGTTGATCACCCACACCCACGCGACCAGCGCGACGACCGGACCGATCAGCGGGATCAGCGATCCGAGCGCCCAGGCGAGGGCGCCGAGCAGCGCCGTGACCACGGCGTGCGAGTAGTCGTCGACGCCCGCGACGATCCGACCGCTGACGTAGATGCCCAGGCCGCCGACCAGCAGCGCGACGACGAACGAGACGATTGCTCCGAGAACCATGCGTCGGACATCGCCGGTCTGACGGATATAACAGGGGGGCAGCGTCAGGCTCGGTGACAGGTTCCGAGCCGGCGGCGCGGACTGTACCGGGCCGGTGACGGAGACAGCGGCCGGACCGTCGACGCGGCGGAAGATCGGAGGGGCCCGGGCGCCGGTCAGTAAAGCAGTGCGTCGTCGTTCTCGATCATGTACAGCGACCGGGCCGCGATGTTGACCGCGTGGTCGCCGACGCGTTCGAGGTCGCGGATCGTGAGCAGGAGGCGCGAGACGTTCCGCATCGTCACCTCCACGTCCTCCTCCTCGCGGAGTTCGTCACGCTCGATGAGGTCGCGGACGACGAGGTCGCTCGCGGCCTCACAGGCGGCGTCGAGGTCGTCGTCCGCCTCGGCGACCGCGTAACAGCGCTCGGGGTCCGACTCCGCGTAGGCGTCCATCGCCTCCTCCAGCATCGCCAGCGTGTCGTCGCCGATGCGCTGAACGTCGACGTCGGGGAACGCCTCGCGGTCCGCCCGCTTCGCGTACTCCCCGAGGTTCGTCGCGAGGTCCGCGATCCGTTCGAGGTCCGTGATGATCTTGAACGAGGCGGCGATGAACCGCAGGTCGCCCGCGACCGGCTGCTGTAACGCGATGAGGTCCGTACACCGCCCCTCCAACTCCAGGTAGCGGTCGTTGATCTCGGCGTCGCCGGCGATCACTTCCTCGCCTAACTCCTCGTCCTGCCGTTCGAGGGCGTCGAGCGCCTTGCGGAGGCGCTCGGCGACCACTTCGCTCATGTAGAGTACGTCGTCGCGGAGCCCCTCTAACTTCGTCTGGTACTCTTCGCGTGGCATCGTGTTGGCGTATCCGCCACGCCGGACGCACTAAAACACGTCGGCGGAGGCGACGCCGCGCGGTCCGGCGGCTCGGTCGAAGCGTTCAAACCCCGCGGCGACGAGGGGGCGAACATGCAGAACCTCGAAGACATCGTCCTCGACGAGAACGAGGAGGCCCTCGCCCCGGCGGTCGTGATCGCGACGGTCGCGCTCCTCGCGGTGTTCGTCGTCGGAATCGCGGTCTCCCTCGTCGGACTCGTCGCCTGAGGAGGGCTGCCCGCGCGGCGAGCGCGGTCCGCTTCGGCGAGGCCCCGCGCACGGCGTTTTTTGTTCCCGCGGGCGGTCGGGACGGTATGGACGGCCGGATACTCGCCGACCTCCTCGACCGCAACGACGACCACGTCGCTGCGCTGTCGCCCGACTCCTTCGACCGGCACCGCGACGAACAGCGGCCGGGCGTGGTCTCCGTCTGCTGTTCCGACTCGCGCGTCTCGCAGGAGGGGATGTTCGCCGTCGACGAACCGGGGTACCTCTTCGCGTCCGGCACCATCGGCAACAGCGTCAGCGCCGTCGTCGACGGCGAGCGGGTCCTCGACGGGAGCGTGGCGTATCCGCTCGGACACACCCACACCGAGGTGCTCGTCGTGGTCGGCCACACCGGGTGCGGCGCCGTCGACGCCGCGCTCACGGCGGCCCGCACGGGCGAGTTCCCGAGCGAACCGGGCGTCCGCGCCGACGTCGAGGCGCTGCTGCCGATCGTCGAGGACGGGCTGAGCGATCCGCGGGTCGTCGGCGGGGCGACCGACGAGACGGGCGGGGACGCGGCGGGCGAGTACCGGGGCGACGACGCCGACCCCTCGCTCCGCGACCGCCTCGTCGAGCACAACGTCCACGAGCAGGTCGCGTTCGCCCGCGGGCGGGAGGAGGCTGCGGACGCGACCGTGTACGGTTTCGTCTACGACCTCCACGGCGCGTACGGCGACCGCGACGGCGCCGTCTACCTCGTCGACGCCGACGGCGAGCGCGACCCCGCCGCGCTGCGCGACCTCGTCGGCGAGGAGCGCGCCGACCACGTGGGGACGCTGCTGGGACGGTAGGGCCGGATCCGGGCAGTACTCCCCGCGACGCGGGCCGGGGGGCCGCATCCGACAACCGTTTCACGGCGACGCCCGAATGGGGTTCAAATGGACCGACGCGTCCTGTTCGCGACGCTGATCCTGCTTGCCGGCGGGGCGACCGGCGTGGGCGTGGCGCTGTTCGCGTTCGTCGGCGTCGACGACGCCACCACGGGGACGACGGTCGTGTGGGAGTCGGAACCGGCGGCCGGCGACGACGGCAGCGGCGCCGTGGTCGCGACCGTCGACGGCGACCCGCTCCTCCTCCGGCCCGCGGTCGAGAACGGGTCGCGGGTCGTCCGCGCGACCGTCGTCGGGACCGGTGAGACCCCGTGGACGGTGCCGATAGCCGGGCCGGACGCCGAGCGGGGCGGCGGCGACGACGAGAACGGCTCCGGCGACGGTCCCGTCGGCGTCAGCGGCCTCGCGACGGGCAGCCTCGGCGGCGACCCGGTCGTCGCGCTCACGACGGCGTCCGGCGAGCTACACGTCCTCGACGCGGCCGACGGCGCGGAGCGGTTCGCGGTCGACCTCGGCGGCCCCTCGGGGATCCGCCCCGCCGTCGGCGACCTCACCGGCGACAGAAGCGCGGAGGTGGCCGCCGTCACGGCCGACGGGGGCGTTCTCGTCGTCGACGGCGAGGGCGACGCGGTCGCCGAGGCCTCGCTGTCGGGCGAGGTGGCCCGGCGGCCGCTCGTCGTCGAGCCCGACGCCGAGGCCGGCGAGCGGGGCGGGCTGGCGGTGCTGACGACCGCCGGCGACCCCGCGACGGTCCACATGCTCGACGCGAGCGGCGGGACGCGCTGGACGACCGAGCCGAGCGTGAACCCGCTGAGCTGGAGCGCGGCGGACAGCCGCGACGGACCGGTGCTGGCGCTCGGCGGCGCGAACGGGAACATCGAGACCGTCGAGACGAGCGACGGCTCCGACCGGTACGAGGTGAAGCTCCAGGACCGCCCGATCGCCGTGGGGGACGCCGACCCCGGTCGGGTGTACGTCGGCGGCTCCGGGAGCGTCTGGGCCGTCGACCTCCTCGACGGCGAAGTGGTCTGGAAACAGCAGTACGGCGCCTCGACTCGGATCAACGAGCCGCGGATGGGCGACGTCGACGGGAACGGCGAGCGCGCGCCGGTCGTGGTCAACCGCGCCGGCGAGGTGCTCGCGATGACCCAGCAGGGCGAGGTGCTCGCCCGGGGCGGCCCCGCCGAGGTCGTCGTCTACGGCGGGCCCCTGTTCGCCGACGTGACGGGCGACGGCGGCGACGAGGTGATCGTGGTCACCGACGACGGGACCGCGATCGCGGTCGACACCTGAGCCGGCGGGGACCGTCGCTGCCGTTTATATAAGGTACACTGAGAGAAACCGGACAACAGAGCGGAGCTTTTCGAGAAACTTCACCGGAAACGCGGTGTGTCGAGCGAGCGATGGCTCTCCGGGGGCGGGGCGGCGAAAAGCGAAATCCGCGAGCGGCGTCAGTGGTCCTCTTCCTCGTACACCCACGCCGAGGTGTCGAGGTCGTAGTCGACGAGCTCGTCGTCGTCGAAGAACAGGTCGATCTCGCGCTCGTTGGCGCCCTCGTCCTCGTGGTCCGACGCGTGGATCACGTTGTGGCCGAGGTCTAAGCCGAAGTCGCCGCGGATCGTGCCCGGGGCGGACTCGGTCGGGTCGGTCTCGCCGACCATCGCGCGGACCTGTCGGGTCGCGTCCGCGCCCTCCCACACCATCGCGAAGACGGGGCCGGAGGTGATGAACTCGACGAGGCCGTCGAAGAACGGCTTATCCTCGTGCTCGCCGTAGTGCTCCTTCGCGAGCTCCTCGTCGAGCTGAACGAACTTGCCGCCGACGAGCTTGAGCCCGCGCTCCTCGAAGCGAGAGACGATCTCGCCGATGAGGCCGCGCTGGACGCCGTCGGGCTTCACCATCACGAACGTGCGCTCGTCGTGGTGGCTCACTGCTCGTCGCCTCCGGCTCGGTGGCCCTCCTCGGTCCACTCGACGTCGCGCGCCTCGCGGCCGAGGAAGTAGTTCTTCTCCGCCTTCGAGTCGACGAAGTGGAGGACGGTGCCGTCCTTCTTGACGAACATCGTGCCCGTGCCGGGCTCGATCTCCTCACCGCTGTAATCGCAGGTGCGTGTCTCGACCATTGGTTATCGGCCTCCGATGGAGTCGGCGTCGCGCTGGGTCTCCCGCAGCTGGAGCACGTCGCCCAGACGGACGGGACCCAGGACGTTCCGGGTGATGATCCGGCCCTGGTTCGATCCCTCCTGGATGCGGCACTTGACCTGCATGGCCTCGCCGTGCATCCCGGTCTTGCCGACGACCTCGATGACCTCCGCGGTCGTCGAGTCGCCGGTGCCCTCTTCTGCGCTCATGGGAGGTTATCGGAGCTCCGCGACCTTCTCGCCGATGTCCTCGACGTCGTCGTCGGCGTCGCCGGCGTCGACGACAGCGGCGGCGGCCGAGCCGACCTCGAGGCCGGCGGCCTGTCCGACCTCGTCCTGGGTGTCGACGAAGGCGACGGGGATCCCCTTCTCCTCGGCGAGCTCGGGGAGGTGCATCACGATCTCCTCGGGGGAGACGTCCTCCGCGACGATGACCAGGTCGGCGTTGCCGCGCTCGACGGCCTTGGTGGTCTCGTTGGTTCCTTTCTTCACGGTGCCGGTGTCTCGGGCGACCTCGAGCGCTTCGAGGGATCGCTCCGCGAGGTCCGCCGGGGTGTCGTAGTCTACGTAAACGGGCATATGTTGTTCACCTATCCTCCGTGTAGGCTCGCGTGTCCGTCCCGTGGTCGGTCCCTAACGGAACGGCACATCATCGACCCCACAGAGGCTGTGCCCCGTCGTAGTCCGGACATCCATAAAAGCGCTTTCAATGTCCTGCGCGTGTGCGAGCGGGGATCACGGGGCGAAACCGCGGGCGGGGGAACGGACGGCGCGCGAGCCGCCCCCGGCCCGACCGCGCGGGCGCCGGCCGACTCCGCGATTTTTAAGCCCCGCTCGCCCCTCCCGTCCCACATCGAATGGTCCGCCTCGTTCACTACTCCGACATCGAGAACGTCTTCGACGCCCCCGAGCGGGCGGCCCGCCTGGCCGGCCGGATCCGCGCGCTCTCGGGGCCCGACGCCGCGGTCGTCGCCACCGGCGACACGACCGCGCCGGGCGTCCTCTCGCTGGTCGCGACCGGCAGGCAGGTCCTCGACTTCTACGAGGCGACCGACACCGTCCTCGACACGTTCGGCAACCACGAGTTCGACTACGGGCCCGACCCGCTCCGCGACCTCGTCGCCGACTCGCCGGCGACGTTCGTCTCCGCGAACGTCCGCGACGAGGACGGCGAGCCGTTCGGGCGCGCCGAGGGCGTCGTCCCGTGGGCGACGCGCGAGGTCGACGGCGAGACGGTGGGGTTCGTCGGCGTCACCGACCCCGCGACGGACTCGCTGAACCCGATGGCCGCCGACCTCTCGTTCGACGACCCCGTCGCCGCGGCGCGCGACGCGCTCGCGGAGATGCGGACCGCGGTCGCCGAGCGCCGGGACCGGGGGGCGCCGGCGAGCGAGAGGGGCGCGGCCGCCGGCGCCGACCCCCTCGATCGCGTCGTCGTCCTCTCGCACCTCGGCGCGGGCGACGACGACCTCGCCCGCGGGCTCGACGTCGACGCGGTCCTCGGCGGCCACGTCCACAGTCGCCGGAACGAGGTCGTCGACGACACGCTGCTCGTCCGGCCCGGCGTCAACGGGGAGACGGTGGCCGAGATCGACCTCGACGCCGACCCCCCGACCGCGACGCTCCACGAACCGGACGGGGCCGACCCCGCGCCCGGCCTCGAAACCGCGCTCGCGGAGCGGATGGCCGCGGCCGACCTCGGCGAGGTCGTCGACACGGTAGAGAAGCCGATCGAGCGGACGGGCGACGTGGTCCACGGCGGGGAGTGCCGCGTCGGCAACTTCGTCGCGGACGCGTTCCGCTGGGTCCACGACGCCGACGTTGGCCTGTCGAACGCCGGCGGGCTCCGCCAGGGCGACCCGTGGACTGGCGGCGTGACGAAGGCGGACCTGATCAGTCTGATCCCGTTCGAGGAGCCCGTCGCGCTCGCCTCGGTCACGGGCGCGGAGCTCGGCGACGTGTTCCGCGAGATGGCCGCGCCCGACGTGGACTTCGGCGAGGACGACTGGTGGCACGGCCACGTCTCGAACGCCCGGGTCGTCTGGGACGACGACGCCGAACTGATCTTGGAGGCCACCGTCGGCGGTGAGCCGATCGACCCCGACGCCCGCTACACGGTCGCCGTCTCCGAGTACCTGCTCCACTCGGAACACGAGTACCCGACGCTCGCCCAGCGCCACCGGATCGACGAGGCGGACATCCAGTACGAGGTGCTGGCCGACTACGCCCGCGAGCGGGGGATCGACCCCGAGATCGAGGGCCGGATCGAGATCCGGAACCGCGCCGCCGCGGCCGACGACGACTGAGCGGCGAGCGCTACGGTAAGTTCACGTCGACATCGCGCCGGAGCCCGGCCGCCTTCACCGTGTTGTAGAGGAGCATCGCGCGCGTCATCGGTCCCACGCCGCCGGGTACCGGGGTGATCGCCCCCGCCACCTCGCTGGCCGACTCGTAGTCAACGTCGCCGACGAGTTCGTACCCCTTCTCGGTGTCCGCGTCGACCCGGTTTATGCCCACGTCGATCACGGTCGCGCCCTCCTTGAGCATCGAGCCGTCGACGAACTCGGGGAGCCCGGCGGCCGCGACGACGATGTCGGCCCCCGCCAGCTTTCCCTCCAAGTCCTCGGTGCGGGAGTGGCAGACCGTGGTCGTCGCGTTGCCGGTCGGCGACTTCTGGATCAGCAGGTTCGCCATCGGCTTGCCGACGATGTCGGAGCGGCCGACGACGACGGCGTCGGCGCCCTCCGTCTCCACGTCGTAGGCGTCGAGCAGCTTCTGGACGCCGTGGGGGGTGCAGGGCTTGAACCGGGCGTCGCCCGCGACGAGGCGGCCGACGTTCTCCGGGTGGAAGCCGTCCACGTCCTTCTCCGGGTCGATCCGTCGGAGGACCGTCCGCTTGTCCACGTGGTCCGGGAGCGGGAGCTGGACCAAGATCCCGTGGACGTCGTCGCGGTCGTTGAGGTCGTCGATCGTCTCGTACAGCTCGCTCGCGGGGGCGTCGGCGTCGATCTCGACGTGGAAGCTCTCGATGCCGACCTCCTCGCAGTCGCGCTGTTTCATCGAGACGTACGTCTCGCTGGCCGGGTCGTCGCTCATCAGCACCGTGGCGAGCCCCGGCTCGACCCCGGCGTCGGAGAGCCGCGTCACCTCGTCGGCGACCGCGCCGCGCACGTCGGCCGCGACCGACTCGCCGTCGATGATCTCGGTCATACGCGACCGTCGGCGGTCCCGAGGTAAAAGTGAACCGGGATCGTGCGTATCTAGCCCGATTTGAATCAGATCTGATCCGAATTTATGGATCGACTATTCGGGGAACAGCTCCTCCTCGCGCTCGACGGCGTCGATCGCGGCGACCTCCGCGTCGGTGAGGTCGAGGTCGGCCGCGGCGAGGTTCGCCCGGAGATGCGCCTCGCTCGACGCCTTCGGGATCGTCACGACCGGTTCCTTGGCGGCGGCCCACGCGATCGCGACCGCCTCGGGCGTCGTCCCGTGCGCGTCCGCGACCTCGGTTACGGCGTCGACCTCGCGCACCCGCCCGCCGGCGAGCGGCGAGTAGGCGACGACGGGGTAGCCGTGCTCGCGGGCGTGGTCGAGCAGCTCCGGACGGTAGAACAGCGGGTGGAGCTCGGTCTGGTGGGCGGCGGGCGGGCGGCCGAGGACCTCGACCGCGCGGTCGAGGTCCGCGAGCTCGAAGTTCGAGACGCCGACGTTCCGCACGAGGCCCTCCTCGACCAGTCGGTCGAGCGCCGGCAGCGTCGTCTCGGGATCGTAGTCGCCGCGCGGTCGGTGGACGTACAGCAGGTCGATCGCGTCGACCCCCAGTCGCTCCGCGCTCTCGCGGGCCGCGGGCGCGACCGCCTCGCCCCGGAGGTCGTCGATCCACAGCTTCGTCGCGACGGTCACGTCGCCGCGATCGAGGTCGACGGCGGTCAGCCCCGCGGCGAGCCCGTCGCCGACGACGGCTTCGTTGTCGTAGATCCGAGCGGTGTCGAGGTGGCGGTAGCCGACCGAGAGCGCGGTCGCGACCGCGTCCGGGTCATCGATCCCCATCGTTCCGAGGCCGACCGGCGGGAGGTCCATGCGCCGGCGTCCGGGCGACGCGGACAAAAGCCTCCCGTCACGTCGGCGACCGCAATCCGACGCGGCGCCGGAGGCCACGGGATCACTTAGGTGGGCGGCGCTCGTAGCCCGGGGCGACGATGTCAGTCCGCCCTCCGCGTGGCCCCCGCGCCGGACCCGCTCCGTCCGCGCCGCCCGTCGAACGAGCGCCGATCGATCCCCGCGCCGCGTGACCCGGACCGGGACGTGGTCGTTCGCGACGACCGTGGGACGAGTCGAGGTCGCCCCCGACGAGATCCGCGTTCGGAAGGGGCTCGCTCGCGTGGCCGAGACGACCGTCAGGCGCCTCGCGAGCGGCCGAGCGCCGCCCGTCGGACGCGAGGTTGGCTGGTCGGCCGTCGCGTCCGCGATCGCCCTCCTCGGGGCCCTGATCGAGCTGGCCGCCGGGTCCGGGGAGGGGATCGAGGTGGCCGGGTTCGCGCTCGCGACGGCGCTCGCCGGGACCGGCGTCACGGCGCTCCAGAACGCCCGCGTCGAGGTGTCGACCCGCGATGTCCAGTACGTCGCGTTCAGGGACGGCGACGTGGTCGTCGTCCGCGACGACGACGGCGACGAGGGCGAGACCGTCCTTCGCCCCCGGTCGCCAGCGGCCCGGAACGACGCGGCGCTGGCCTTCCGACTGCGCGGGATCGAGGTCCGCGGCGCGGCCGACGCGGAGGGCGTCTCCCGGACCGTCGTCGACGCGCCGAAGGCCGAACCGGTCGCGTGAGTCACCGCGTCATCGACACCGACCGCTCGACGACCTCGTATCCCTGCGCGGCGAGCACGTCGGCGTAGTACCGCTCCGCGACCCGCCCCTGCGGGAGGCGGCGGAGGTCGAACCGCCGCGTCGGCCGCAGTTCGACGTCGACCACGCTCCCGCCGTCGGCCGCCTCGCGGACCGCGACCGCGTAAGACGCCCACGGCTTCCCGCCGGCAGTCCCCTCGATTTCGACCGTCGCGACCGGGCGGCGCTCGGACTCGCCCGCGTCGACCGCGCCGCCGAGCGCGTCCCCGTCGCTCGCGTCGACGGAGAGGTCGAGCTCGACCGTCTTGAGCCCCAAGAGGTACGAGAACTCGTACGTCGCGGCCGTTCCGGACGCGTCCTCGTCGGCGGCGTCGGTCGGGCCGTCGTCGACCTCGCGCACCTCGTCGGCGACGGCCCACTGGAACGCGAGGATCGGCGGTCTCCCGGACGCGAACTCGCGCACGACCGTCGCGGGCGGGGCGTCCGTCCGGAGCCGCGCGGTGCCGCGCCGCCGGAACGCGGGCGCGCGGAGCGCGAGCAAGAGGAGGCCGGCGACCGCCACCCCGGGCCAGAGAGAGAGCGCGGTGACGGCCGCGAGGACGGCGCCGGCGGCGAGCAGCGCGAGCGTCCAACTGACCGCGCGCTCGGCGCGGCGGTAGCGGGCGGTCGCGTCGTCGAGTGCGTCTCGGTCGGTGCGTCGGCGCGACCCGACGCGTGCGGAGGGCGCGGACACGGCTCAGACTCGTCGGGCGCGTAGTTCAGGATTGCGGTCGGGCCCCGGTCGGTCGGCGTCGTCCGCGAGGGCCGGCGGTCAGGCCGGACCGTCGGTCGGCGCGCGGCCGCAGATGCTGACGAGGTCATGGAGGTCGTCTATCTCGTAGGTCGGGTGGCAGGCGAGCTCCGTCGACCGGCGGTGCGGGCGGCGGAGGAACGCGGAGTCGATCCCCGCGTTGTCGGCCGCGCGCACGTCGGACTCGTTGTCGCCGACGAACAGCGCCGTCTCGGCGTCCAGGTCCTCGAGGGCGCGTTCGATGTAGTACGGGGAGGGCTTCTTGCGCGAGAGGCTGGCCACCGAGGGCTCGCGGCCGTACGCGACTTCGAAGTGGCCCGCCAGCCCGAAGTGGTCGAGGAGGGCGTCGACGGTCTCCTGCTGGTTCGAGGAGACGACGCCGAGCGAGGCGTCGAGCGCGCGGAGCGCGTCCACGTCGTCGTACGGCGTCTTCTGCCCCTTCCGGGCCGCGTCGATCTGCGCCGCGGCGGCGGTCTCGTCCCTGACCCGCCAGAACTCCGTCGGGTCGACCCCGTACCGCTCGCAGATGTCGGTCAGGGTCGCGGGGTCGACGCCGACGGCCACGTCGTCGACGTGCGAGAGGTCGGGATCCTCGACGCCGAGGCTCACGAACGCGTCCCACGCGGCCTCGCGGAGCGTGTCGAACGGCGTCCGTCCGACCAACACCCCGTCGTTGTCGAGGACGACGGCGTCGTACACGCATCCCCGTGCGGGGGTAACGGGCAAAAAGCTTTCACACGCCGGGTGGACGGCGCCTCACACGCCGAAGAGGCGGAGGAAGAGCCCGCCCAGCACCGCGAGCGCGCCGGCGATCACGCCGACGAAGGGGATCGGAACCGGCAGCGGGATCACGATCAGCGCGACGCCGGCGGCGATCAGGGCGGTCGAGATTTTCACGCAACGACTTGGTCGGCGACACGCAAATACCTTCAGGCGGATTCCGGCGAACGGGCGAGACGTGTCGGCGTGCGCGACGACTCCCGCACTTTCAATACCCGGCCCGTCGAACCCTCGAAGTGGACTATGAACATCTCTGATATCGCGGTCGCGGAATACGTGGAGGTCGACGTCGACGAGCGGCTCGCCAAGGTCCGTTCTATCTTCGAGCGAGAGAACCCCAAGGGGATCGTCGTCGTCGAGGACGGCGAGTACGCCGGCGTCGTCGGCGAGAAACAGCTGGTGCGGTCGCGCATGGAGGACGACACGAAGGTGTCGGCGGTGATGAAGCCCGCGCCCTCCGTCGACCGACACGAGGACGTACGCGAGACCGCTCGGCTCCTCGTCGAGGGCGACGTGAAGATCGCGCCCGTCTACGAAGGGGAGAAGCTCTACGGGATCGTCACCGTCGACCAGATCCTCGAGGCCGTCATCGACAGCCTCGACGCGATCACCGTCGCCCAGATCGCCACCGAGGACGTGATCGGCATCGGCGAGACGGAGAGCGTCGGCCGCGCGATCAACCGCCTCCGAGAGAACGGCGTCTCCCGGCTCCCGGTCCTCGACGACGAGGGTGACCTCGTCGGCGTCGTCACCACGAACGACATCGTGGAGTTCGTCGTCCGCGACCAGGAGCGGCAGGGCAGCGGCGACCGCGCCGGCGACATCGACCGGATGCTCGACATCCCGGTCTACGACATCATGTCGAACCCCGTCGTCACGGCGGCGAACGACGAGACCGCGCAGACGGTCGTCCAGCGCATGTTCGACAACGACGTCTCCGGGCTGGTCGTCACCCCCGAGGGCGCCGACACCGTCGCCGGGATGGTGACGAAGACCGACGTGCTGCGCGCGCTCACGTTCACCGAGCAGGACTCGATGGACGTCCAGATCACGAACGTCGACCTGCTGGAGGGGACCTCCCGCGAACACATCGTCGAGTCCATCGAGCAGGTCGCGGACAAGTACGCGGAGATGCAGGTCATCCACGCGCACGTCCGGCTCCACGCGCACAAGGAGAAGCTCCGCGGCACGCCCCTGATCCAGTGTCAGATCCGCCTCCGCACCAACGAGGGGCAGGTCGGCGGCTCCGGCGAGGGGTACGGCGCCGAACACGCCTTCCACGTCGCGCTCGACAAGCTAGAGCGGAACGTCTTAGAGATCAAGGGCGTCAACGCCGACGAGGAGTACCGCGGCCAGCTCCTCCGGAAGCTCGGCGAGCTGTGAGCCGGTAGGCCGCCGTCCGGTCCACCGACCGCCCTCTTCTTCTCCGCCTTCCGCAGCCGTTCGCCGCGTCGGCTACCCGTCCGCGCCCTCCGCGAGCCCGTCGCCGACGATGCGGAAGGTCGCGGTGTCGCCCGCGGGCTTCGACCGGTGCTTTTCGAGGGTCACGCGGCGGTTCCCGCCGCGGAACCGGTCGACGCGGAGGATCGCGCCGGTCCAGTGGTTGAGGGTGTTGCCGCCGAGCGCGCGGTCCCGGTCCCCCTCCGGGTCGGTGAACACCTGGTTCGTGATCACCACGGCGACATCGTGACGCCGGGCGAGAGAGAGGAGATGGGTCACCTGCTTTGCGACCTTCCGGAGCGACTCGCCGCCCTGAGTGTCGCCGGCGCGCTCCAGCCGGTAGAAGCCCGTCGCGGAGTCTAACACGATCAGCTCGACCTCCTCGGCGAGCTCCTCGGCGTCGCGGACCGCCTCGCGCTGGTCGTCGAAGTCGTACGCCTCCGAGATGACCAGCCGCGCGGCGAGCGCTTCGAGGTCCTCGTCGCCGTCGCCCCGGTCGAGCCGGCCGGCGGCCATCTGCTCGAACCGGTCGATGGAGAGCCCCTCGGTGTCGACGTAGAGGGCTCGGTCGCCGCCGGCCGCGACCTCGACCGCCGCGGCGAGCGCGAGGTTCGTCTTCCCCGCGGCCGGCGGGCCGTACACCTGCGTGACGACGCCGCGCTCGAAGCCGCCGCCCAACAGCTCGTCGACCGGCCGGCAGCCGGTCGGGATCGGATCGCTCACTGGGCCCGACTTGGCCCGCGCTCGTATTTAAACGGTCGATCGCGTCGCTCCGCGGGGGCCGGCCGTCGCGCGGCAGCGATCAGCCGCCGCTCGCGGAGGCGTGATACGTGTGAGAGAAACGGAGACGGCGCCGATCGCGTCGAGCGACGGCCGAAATCCGGTGGTTCGTGCGGACGCGTCGTCCGCGGTGTGAAGGGTTAGTTGCGGACGAGGTTCGTCGCGCGGGGCCCCTTGGGGGACGACTCGATGTCGAACTCCACTTCCTGCCCCTCCTCGAGGTCCGGGCCGCCGACGTCTTCCATGTGGAAGAACACGTCTTCGTCGTCGTCGAGGTCGCCGTCGTCAGTCGAGATGAAACCGTAGCCGCCAGTGTCGTTGAAGAAATCAACCTTACCGTTTGCCATTGCGAATAAACGTACAGCCGGTTGGGGGATAACCCTTGCGAGGGTCACGGTACCACGGGGGTTCCGGACGTTTGTCCACCGGTCTGATCGCACCGGAGCGGCCGTTCACGGCGGCTGGGACCGCTTTCCGGGCGATATCGGTCGTGTTCATCGCGCGCCACCAGGCGCGGGGTTCATTTACGAGCGACCACGTAGGTCGGGCAACGACATGGACCGCCGCAACTTCCTCCGCTCGCTCGCCGCCTCCGGCGCCGTCGCTGGGACGACCGCCACGGCCGGCTGTGCCGGCGTCCTCGGCGAGTCCGGTCCCGAGGGGACGATCCTCGGCCCGCCGGAGCAGACTCGGGGAGACCCGGTCCACCCGATCCAAGGCGACGAGATGCCCGAATTCACCGTTCCCGACCCGATCACGGGCGAGGAGATATCGACGGCGCAGTTCGAGGGCGAGCGCGCGTTCCTGTGGACGATGTTCTACACCAACTGCCCCGACGGCGTCTGTCCGGCCCTCATCCTCCGCCTTCGGCGCGCGCAGGAGGTCGCCGCCGAGGAGGGGTTCGAAGACGAGGCGGCGTTCCTCCCCACCACGTTCGACCCCGAGCGCGACACCGCCGAGGTCCTCCGGGAGTACGCGGACCAGCGCGGGGTCGACCTCGACGCCGGCAACTGGCACTTCCTCCGCCCGGAGACGTACGAGCGCGGCCAGGAGCTGTTCGACGAGGAGTTCGGGCTCAAGATCGAGAAGGCGTTCGACAACGACTACGAGAGCTTGGAGTACACGTTCCCGCACTACGGGCTCATCCTCCTCGTCAACAAGCGTGGGATCGTCGAGCGCGCGTACCCGCGCGGCCCCGCGACCGACGTGGAACGGATCGTCGACGACTTCCGGCGGGTGGTCACGGCGTGAGGCGACGACACCTGCTGGCGGGGCTCGCGAGCGCCGGGGCGCTCGGCGGGGCCGGGGTCGTCGCGACCGGCGGGGTCCCGGACGCACTCGGGGGCGGCGACGCTCCAGAGCCGATCGAGCCGGTGACGCTCGACACGGTCGACGCGCCCGGGAGCCGAGGCGGTGAGGTGACGCTTCCCGCGCCCGGCCGGCCGACGTTCGTCGACTTCTTCGGGACGTGGTGTCCCCCCTGCGCCGAGCAGATGCCGGCCCTCGCGGCGGCCCACGATCGGATCGGCGACGAGGTGCTGTTCGTCTCCGTGACGACGGAGCCCGTCGGCGAGAGGATTAGCGAGGACAAGGTGGTGGATTGGTGGCGTAAACACGACGGTGACTGGCTCGTCGCCGCCGACGTCTCAGCCGAACTCGCGGCGCGGCTCGACGTCGGGAGGTATCCCAGTGCCCGCGCCATCGACGCCTCGGGACGGGTCCGGTGGGCGACCTCCGGGACGCACACCGCCGACGAGTTCGTCGCGGGCATCGAGCGGGCGCTCGACGGATGACGCGGCGACCCGACTCATGACCGACATCTCGCTCGCGACGAACGTCCCGCTGGCCGTGGCTGCGGGCGTAACAACGTTCTTTTCGCCGTGCGCGTACCCGCTCTTACCCGGGTACGTCGGCTTCTACGTGAACTCCGTCGACGCCGACTCCGCGTCCGTCGTCGGGGCGGGAGTTCGAGGTATCGCTGCCGCCGTCGGCGTGCTCGCGACGTTCGCGTTGCTCGCCGGCGCGACTGTCCGAGTCGGCTACTCGACGCTGTCGAACATCACCGTGTTCGAGACGCTCGTCGGAGCGCTACTGATCGCTTTCGGCCTGCTCGTGGTCGCCGGGCGCGCGCCGTCGGTGTCGGTGCCGCTGCCGGAGCGGCGGTCGAGCGTACTCGGATTCGGCGTGTTCGGCGCGGGGTACGCGCTCGCCGGCGCGGGCTGCGTGGCGCCGGTGTTCCTCAGCGTCGTCGCCCGCGCCATCGCGCTCCCGCTGGAGACGGCGGTACTGCTCGTAGGCATCTACGCCGGCACCGTCGCGGTCCTGATGGCCGCGACGACCGTCGCGACCGGCGTCGGCCTCGTCAGCAACGCGAACCGGGTGATGGCCCACGCCGGCCTGCTGAAGCGGATCGCCGGCGCCGTGATGGTCGTCGCGGGGATCGGACAGCTCTACCTCGCGCTGGTCGTGTACTGAGCCCGGGCGCGTCGCGGGCGCCCCGTGCGAGGCGCTCGCACGCCGCCCCATACCTTCTTAACCGATAGCGCGGAATTCCCGTACAGCCGAACCGCTGCGGTTCGGTCCCCGTACCATGAACCTAGACGAATTCACCGCCGCGAACGCACCGACGGACAGCGCGGAACCCTTCCAGCGCGAGAACAGCTACACCTTAGACGTCGACGTCGACGGCACCGTCATGGCGAAGGCCGGCTCGATGGTGGCGTTCACCGGCGACGTGTCGTTCACCGGGAAGGCCTCCGCGGAGGGCGGCATCACCGGCTTCCTCAAGGAGGCCGCCACCGGCGAGGGGACGCCGATCATGGCCGTCGAGGGGCAGGGCCACGTCTACTTCGCGGACGACGGCAAGAAGGTCCAGGTGATCGAACTCGGCGCCGGCGAGTCGATCACGGTCAACGGCGAGGACGTGCTCGCGTTCGAGGAGTCGCTCTCCTACGAGATCAACACCATCGACAGCCTCGCCGGCGCGCTTGCCGGCGGCTTCAGCAACGTCTACCTCGAAGGCCCGGGCTACGTCGCGATCACGACGCACGGCGATCCGATCGTCTTGGAACCGCCGGTGGCGACCGACCCGAGCGCGACGGTCGCGTGGGGCGGCACGTCGCCGGACGTGGAGGTCAACCGGAGCCTCTCGGACATGATCGGCCAGGAGTCGGGCGAGCGCTACCAGATGCGCTTCGACGGCGCCGACGGCTTCGTCGTGGTCCAGCCGCGCGAGGAACACGTCTAAGGCGGGAAGGCGACACCCCCGCGACCCGCGGTTACCGCGCGGCCAGCCAGTCGGCGAAGCCGCCGGTGAGGAAGCCGACGTAGTCGGTGACGCCGAGGACTAACGAGACGAAGATGACGAAGACGAGGGGGAGTCGAACGACCCAGATCCACGCGCCGTCGAAGCCGGCGGCGTCGCCCATCCCCGTCCGGAGCTCCTCGCGACCGACGCCGGGCACGACCCAGCCGACGAACAGCGCGAGCAGCAGCGATCCGAGGACGAGCAGGATGCCGTACGCGAGCCCGTCGTACAGGCCGAGGAAGATCGAGTCGACCGTCACCGGAACGCCGAGCAGGAACACCGCGGCGCCCAGCGCGGCCGACGCCGGGACGCGGGCGACGCCGACCTCGTCGATGAGGTAGGAGACGAGCACTTCGAGGATGCTGATCGCCGACGAGAGCGCGGCGATCCCGACCATGCCGAAGAAGACGATCCCGAGGATCCGGCCGCCGGGGATCCCGGCGAACGCGGCCGTGAGACTGACGAAGATCGCGCCGGGTCCGCCGGAGCCCGGTTCGATCCCGACCGTGAAGAGGACGGGGAAGACGACGAAGCCGACGAGGACGGCGACGAGCGTGTCGATCGTCGCGATGATCCCGGCGTCGGCAGCGAGGTTCCGGTCCTCGCCGAGGTAGGAGGCGTAGGTGATCATCACGCCCATCCCGAGCGAGAGCGTGAAGAACGCCTGTCCGGCCGCGGCGGGGAGTATCTCCGTCCAGTTCGCGGCGATCGTGCCGAAGTCCGGCGAGAGGTAGTAGGCGTACGCCGCGCTCGCGCCGTCTAGCGTGAACCCGTATCCGGCCAGGCCGACGAGGAGCACGAGGATGGCGGGGATCATCACCTTCACGCTCAGTTCGATCCCGCGCCTGACGCCGGCGGCGATGATGCCGACGACGAGCAGCATGAACAGGGCGTGGAAGACGAGCGTGTCGAGCCCCGTCGAGACCGTCTGGTACAGCGCCTCGGCCTCGGCCGGGTCGGTCAGCGTGTACCCCTCGGTGATCCCGATGAGCGTGTAGCGCAGGAACCAGCCGGCGACGACGCTGTAGTACGAGAGGATGATGAACCCGGTGACGACGAACAGCCACCCGGCGGACCCCCAGACGCCGCTGCCGAGTTCCCGCAGCGCGCCGACCGGGTTCCGGTCGGTCCGGCGCCCGATGACGAACTCCACGAGGATCGCCGGGAACCCGATCAGCGCGACGAACGCCAAGTAGGTGATCAGAAACGACGATCCGCCGTACTGGCCGGTGATGAACGGGAACCGCCAGACGTTCCCCAACCCGACCGCGCTGCCGACCGCGGCGAGGATGAAGCCCGCTCGCGTCGCCCACGTCTCGCGTGCCATTTGTGTGCCGGATGAATCCCCGTCCCCCGTAAAAACGTGTCTCTCCGGCGCTCTTACTACCGATAATCGAACATGATCAATCGGTCACCGGCGTCGGCGGAGGGGGGACGGCGCCGCGCGGCCGCGCAGGAACGGCGAGCCGGTTCGCGCCGCGCCGGGGACCGTGAATTTAATAGCCGGACGGGAACCTCTCGGTGTATGGAACGCGTAGACGTCGCGATCGTGGGCGGTGGGCCGGCCGGGTCGTCCGCGGCGCACGCGGCCGCGACCGGCGGCGCGGACGCCCTGGTCATAGAGAAGGGGGTCCCACGGGCCGACCGCGACCGTCTCGGTCCGGACTCGACCGACGCGGCCGGCATCCTGGACTACTGGGTGGACATCATGGGGATCCACCCCGACGAGTTCGACGACGGGGTCGTTCAGCGCGAGCTGAGCCGCGCGGAGTTCCGCGGGCCCGACGAGGCGGCGACGCTGACCTCGACCGGTATCGAGTCCTCGTACGACATGTTCGGCTACACCTTCCAGCGCGCCCGCTTCGACGACTGGCTCCGCGACCGCGCCGAGGACGCGGGCGCCGAGTACCGCGTCGGCACCTCGGTCCGCGGGGTCGACACCGACCTCTCGGTTGCGCCCGTCGACGACGGCCCGCGCCACGTGCTCGACCTCGCGGACGGGGGGAGCGTCGGCGCCGACTTCGTCGTCCTCGCCGACGGCCCGCAGCGGACGGTGACGAACCGCGTCCTCGACGAGTACCTGCCGGCGGACGCGCAGGCCTCCGAGCGGTTGGCCTCCCGCACGGCGAACCACATCGCCTACCAGGAGTACCGGCGCGTCCCCGAGGAGGTGTTCGAGGAGGTGAACGACGCCATCGTCTTCTGGTGGGGCGTGATGCCCGGAGAGACCGCGTACCCGTGGATCTTCCCGAACGCGGACCGGGTCTGCCGCGTCGGCCTGACGATGCCGATCGGCCTCGACATCGACGAGGTGGACGCCTCGGAGTACGCCCTCCTCCGCGAGGACGACGAGTCGATCCCGCAGGGCGGCGAGTACGTCCGCCGCCTCCTGGAGTGGCAGTACGGCGACGAGTACGACGTCGAGGAGGACTTCCCGCTGGTCGAGGAGGCGGGAAAGCGGAACGGGACGGAGACGTACCCGATCTCGTCGACGCGACCGATCGACTCGCCCGTAGACGCCGGCATCGCGGTCGCGGGCGGCGCGATGGGGACGACCTCGGCGTTCCACGAGGGCGGCGACCACGTGGCGGTCCGCACCGGCGCCATCGCGGGCGAACTCGCCGCCGAGGGCGACCTGGCCGCCTACAACCGCCGCTGGAAGGAGGCGATCGGCGACGAGGTCGTCCGCAACGTGACGATGGCCGACATGGTCGCCGACTACGGCCCGGACGACTGGAACCGCGTCATCGGGGCGGCCGACGCGATGCTCGCCGCCGAGGCCGGCGGGAACCTCCTCTCGCAGCCGTACCGGTCCGGCTGGGAGTCGCTGAAGCTGATGCTCGGCTACAAGTGGAACAAGCGCCGGGTGAAGGGCGACTACGTCGGCATCGACGAGAGCGAGTACGTCTACTGACCCGCGGCGCGCACCCCGGTCCGGAGCGGGATACCCAGAGCCAGCGCCGCGCTGGAGGCGCCGTTATCGGATGACCGGCGCCGCCAGTTCGACGGGCTCGCCGTCGAGTCCTCCGACGTCGACCGGCTCGACCTCGTGGGTCGGCCACCGACCGGTCTTCGTGAGCCGCTCGGTCAGCTCCGGCGCGACGAGGTGCGTGTCCTCGCTTTTCGTCCCCTGAACCGTCGGGTTCCACGCGTAGCCCATCGGCCACCGGACCGGCTCGTCGCCGCCGGGCGTCGCGAACCACTCCCGGCCCGCGAAGCCGGCCGCGCCGCCCTGGTGGTGGTTCTCCCACTCGTCGCCGAAGCCGACCGCGTCGTACGCGTCCCGGATGACGCCGAAGACGTCGCCGGCGGTGTCGGGAGCCTCGTCGCCTCTGAAGAGGGCACCGGCCGCCGCGGCCTCGGTAGCGCGGACCGCGGTCGCCGCGACGCGCGCCGCGGCGCGGTGGCGCTCCTCGAACCGGTCCGGGGCGTCGAAGGCGACGGTTCGCGTCATCGAGGCGTACAGGCCGGCGCGTTCGGCGGTGACGGACACGAGCGCGTAGTCGCCGAGCGCCGCGTCCGTCGGCGTGTAGTGGCGGAACGACTGCGCCCGCTCCGCGCCGCCGACGAGGACGACCGGCGTGTCCACGTCGCGGGAGGCGAGCGAGATGTCGATGCCGGCCGCGACCTCGTACTCGGGGTCCTCGGGTTCGAGGTTCCGGCAGACCGTCTCGACGGCGGCCGCGACCTCGCGGCCGAGCTCGCGGTACCGCTCGACGTCGTCGTCGGTGAGGGGCTGTCTGAGCCGGCTCCCGTCGACGGCCTCGAAGCCCGGCACGTCGAAGTCGGCGGCCGCGGGCGCGGGGGAGCGCTCGGCGACCGCCTCCGGGAGGGAGTCGGCGTGCCACGGGAACGACTCGACCGCGAACGCGTCCGGAAGCTCCTCCGCGGCGAGCCGCTCCGCCTCGATGTTGTCGGAGATTACGCGGAGCTCGCCGTCGTAACCGGCGGCCGCGACGCCAGTCGTCGCGTCGTCGTCGACGACGTTGTCGCCGCCGGTGAGCCACGCGAACCCGTTCGGGCGCGCGAACCAGACCGCTTCGAGCCCGCGCTCGGCGAGGTACGCGTCGAGCCTCTCCGTGCGGGCGGCAAGGTCGACCATACCCACGGACTCTCGCCGAACGGGTAAAACCGGTCGGAACCGCGCCGGCGGCCGAGAGGTCGCCGCGCGAGGTCGGTGGGGCTCGACCCCGGACGGCCCGAGACGACGCCGGATGACCCCGGCCGAACCCGAAATCGTCGCCGCGCCGTCTCCTGATCGGGCGCTCGACCCCGCGTCGGCGGGCGGGCGGAAACGAAAGGTTCAATTACGTCCCTCGGAAACGAGAAGATGCGTCAGCAAGCCCCTGCGGGTTGGTAGTCTAGTCCGGTTATGACACCTCCTTGACATGGAGGAGGCCGGCAGTTCAAATCTGCCCCAACCCACTTCCTTATACCCGAAAACCGCACGACGGCGAGAGACGTGTGTGCCGTCGAAGGAACTCGGATTACTGTGTTCTCAGATGGCGACGGGCACCGCTGGGGTGACCGCCGACCGACCGCTGATCGACCACCGACCGATGAAATCCACGAACCGTCGATCGAGTAGACTGTCGGAAAGGCGGCACCGCCGACTCGGTCGATCGACCGGTGGGGAACGGTACCGGACACGTACCTCTTTCCCTGTGTAGCGCAGTAAGGAGATATGAAACGAACAGGGGGTGCGCTCGAAGTCCTCCTGGTCGTGGGGATCGTCGTCCTCGCGGGCTGTGCCGGCGCGGCGCCCGGCGATCAGTCGCCGATTGGGCCGGACACGGGCGACGAGACCGCGGCCGAGACGGCGAACGGGACCGTCGAGGTCCACTACATCAACGTCGGACAGTCGGTCAGTACGCTGATCCGCGGGCCGCGGGGCGAGACGATGCTCGTCGACACGGGACATTACAACGACGACGGGGAGTACGTGCTGGAGTACCTCCGGCGACACGACGTCACGCGGATCGACCACCTCGTCACCTCGCACAACGACGCGGACCACATCGGCGGCAACGCGGCGATCATCGGGTACTACGAGACGGAGGCCGACGGGATCGGAGCCGTCTACGACCCCGGGGTCGCCGCGAGCACGCAGACGTACGCCGAGTACCTCGACGCCGTCGAGGAACACGACGTGACGCTGTACGAGACGCGCGAGGGCGACGCGATCTCGTTCGGCGCGGTCGAGGTCGACGTGCTCGGGCCGCCCGAGCCGTACCTCGAAGGCGAAGCGCGCAACGAGAACAGCATCGTGCTGAAGCTCGCGCACGGCGAGACGAGCTTCCTGCTCTCCGGCGACGCCGAAGACGACCAGGAAGCGTACCTGATCGACACGTACGGCGCGGAGCTGCGGTCGACCGTGCTGAAGGCCGGCCACCACGGCTCGTCGAGCTCGTCGAGCGGCCCGTTCGTCGACGCGGTGGCGCCGCGGGCGGTCGTGGTGTCGAGCGCGTACGACTCGCAGTACGGGCACCCGACCCAGGAGGTGCTCCGGCGGTTCGCGGAGCGGTCGATCCCGACGTACTGGACCGCGACGCACGGGAACGTCGTCCTCGTGAGCGACGGGAGCGGCGTCTCCGTGCGGACGCAGCGCGACGCCCCCACCGGCCCGCTCGCGCTCCGCGACGCCGAACCGATCGACCCCGGCGCGGGGGGCGAGGTCGTCGAGCGCGCTCGCCTCGGTGGCGACCCGGTCGCGGGCGGGACCGACGGCGAGACCGGGGGCGACGACGGGGACGACGGGACGGCGACCGGCGCGGACGCGCTGGCGGTCGCCGCGATCAACGCGGACGCCGAGGGCGCCGACGGGGAGAACCTCAACGACGAGTACGTGGTCTTCGAGAACACGGGCGGGGAGCCGATCGACCTGTCCGGGTGGACCGTCGCGGACGAGGCGGGCCACAGCTACGAGTTCCCGGAGGGGTTCGCGCTCGACGCCGGGGAGACGGTCACGCTGCGGACCGGGAGCGGCGCGGACACAGAGAGGGACCTATACTGGGGGGCGGGGTCGCCGGTCTGGAACAACGCCGGCGACACCGTGATACTCTCGAACGCCGAGGGGGACCGCGTGCTGGAGGTGAGCTACGAGTGAGCGACGTCGACCTCCCGGACGGCGAGTACACCGCGGTCGTCGACGCCGTCGAGGACGGGCTCGCGACCGTGTTCTTCGAGCGGGACGGGGAGGAGGTGGGAGACGCGGTGGTGGACGCCGCGCGGCTCCCGCCGGACGGGCGACGCGCCGACGCCGTCCTCTCGGTGACTCTCGACGGCGAGCGCATCGAGTCCGCCGCCTACGATCCCGAGCGGACGGAGGCGCGCTCGGAGGCGGCGCAGGACCGGTTCGACCGGCTCTCGGAGCGGCCGCCGTCCGACGAGGACGCCTGACCGCTCGGGCGGTCGGCGCGCGCCGCGCCGCACGGACCGGAAGCGGAGCGCGGCGGGGCTCGCGGGGGCGGGCGATGCGAAGTTTCTTTAGCGTCACCCCGGAGGGTACGGGTAGATGAGCGACGGAGGCGGCCGACGACCGGACCGGGGCGAATCGCCGACTTCGAAGCGTGACGCGTCCGATTCTCTCGCTTCGGAGGCGTCGACCGCGGCCGCTTCGGTTACCGACGACGGGTCGCCGTCCGGGCGGCTGGTCGTCGTCTGCGGGCTCCCCGGCGTCGGCAAGACGACCGTCGCCGAACGGGTCGCCGACCGCGTCGACGGCCGGATCCGCCGCACCGACGTGATCCGCAAGGAGCTGTTCGACGACCCCGAGTACACCGACGCGGAGACCGCGGCCGTCTACGCCGAACTCCTCTCGCGCGCCCGCGACGACGTCGACGCCGGCGACGCCGTCGTCCTCGACGCGACGTTCGCTGACGCGCGGTTCCGCGCGGACGCCCGCGAGACCGCCGCCGCGGCCGCCGCCGAGTTCGACCTGGTCGAGGTCGCCTGCGACGAGGCCGTCGTCGAGCGATGGATCGAGCGGCGCGACGGGATCAGCGACGCGGACTTCGACATCCACCTCCGGTTCAAGGAGCTGTTCGACGAGATCGCGACCGACCACGTGGTCGTCGACAACTCCGGGACGCAGGCGGAGACGTTCGCGCAGGTCGACGCCGCGTTCGGCGGCCGCGCGCCCGGCGAGGACGCGCCGAGCGAGGAGGCCTCCGCCGCCGGCGACGACCGCTCGGCCGCGGTCACCGACGCGGAGTGAGGGCCCCGCCCGCGACGCGGAAATCGTGTGAACAGACCGCATGACGGGGGTACACACGCGTCTCCCATCACTTATACGGGCGAGCGCACTACGGGTGGTATGAGCGAAGAATCCGGGCGGAAGAACCTCCGCATGCCCAACGACGACGAAGTGTTCGCCGTGGTGACGGAACACCTCGGCGGCAACCACGTTCAGCTGCGCTGCGCCGACGGCGTGGAGCGCCTCGGTCGGATCCCCGGCCGCATGAAGTACCGCACGTGGATCAGCGAGGGCGACGTGGTCCTCGCCGAGCCGTGGGACTGGCAGGACGAGAAGGCGAACGTCGAGTGGCGGTACGAGGACGAGGACGCCGACCAGCTGCGCCGCGAAGGCCACATCCAGTAATCGAAGCGCGTGCCGCGTCGCCGCCGACCGGCATTTCTCAGTCTCTCTCAGCACTCCGACGCGCCGCGTTCGGGCGGTCGCCCGGTCAGCGTCGTTTCCGGCTCCGACAGCGGCCGGGCCGGCTCGTACCGCGACCCGGCCGGAGTGACGACGCGGGTCGTGTCTCGTAGTATTGTGAGTTCTATCCAAAACCATTATCACGTCGAGGCGCGTAGGCGTGGGTATGAGTTCGACAGAAGCGGCCCCTGCGGAACCGATCCAGCTGACCGACGCGGACGCGTTCGAGGCGCACGTCGCCGATAACGATGTCGTCCTCGTGGACTTCTACGCCGACTGGTGCGGCCCGTGTCAGATGATGGAACCGGCCGTCGAGGCGGTCGCGGCGGACACCGACGCGGCGGTGCTGAAGGTCGACGTCGACGTCCACCAGGCGTTGGCCGGCGAGTACGGGGTCCAGGGCATCCCGACCCTGCTCGTGTTCGCGGACGGCGAACTCGTCGACCGGATGGTCGGCGCGCAGTCCGAGCAGGCCCTGACCGACGCGATCGAGAAGCACGCCGCCTGAGCCGTCCCGAACGCGCAGCACGCCGAAGCAGCCGGGGCGCGGTCGGCGGCCGATCCGCCGCGGCCCGAGTCGCCGAAACCGACACCATGAGAACGATTCGACTCGACGACGACGGTATGACCCCCAGAGAGCTCCGCGCGGACGTCCCGGCCCTCGGCGACGCGGCGTACTTCAACTTCGGCGCGCACGGCCCGAGCCCGGAGTACGTCGTCGAGGCGGCGGCCTCGTTCGTCGAGGACCACGAGTACGGCTCCGCGACGACCGACCCCTACGAGCGCGCGTTCGAAACGTACGACCGGGTGCGCGAACGGATCGCCGCGTTCGTCGGCGCCGACCCCGAAGAGATAGCGCTCACCGAAAGCACGACCGACGGGATCAACCGCGTCGCCGGCGCGGTCGACTGGGAGCCGGGCGACGTGGTCGTCCGGACCGACCTCGAACACCCCGCCGGCGTCCTCCCGTGGCGGCGTCTCGAACGCGAGGGCGTCGAGGTGCGCGTCCTGGAGACGGAGGACGGTCGCCTCGACCGCGACGAGTACGCCGCGGCCGTCGCGGACGCCCGCCTCGTCTGCTTCAGCGCGATCACGTGGACGCACGGCACCCGACTCCCGGTCGCCGACCTCGTCGAGGTCGCGAACGACGCCGGCGCGTTCACCCTCGTCGACGCGGTCCAGTCGCCCGGGCAGATGCGCATGGACGTACACGAGTGGGGCGCCGACGCGGTCGCGGCCGCCGGCCACAAGTGGACGCTCGGCCCGTGGGGCGCCGGGTTCCTCTACGTCGACCGCGACGCGGCGGCCGACCTCGCGCCCCGCGCCGTCGGCTACCGGAGCGTCGCGGACCCGACCGGCGACGAGATCGAGTTCAAGCCGGCGGCGGGGCGGTTCGAGATCGGGACGACCACGGCGGCGGCCCACGTCGGCCTCGTCGAGGCGCTCGACGCGATCGACGCGGTCGGGCTCGACGCGATCGAGTCGCGGATCGAATCGCTCACCGACCGACTGAAGACGGGCGTGCCCGACGACCGGCTCCTCAGCCCGCGAGCCTACGAGTCGGGGCTCGTCACGATCGACGTCGACGACCCCGATGCGACCGTCGAGCGGCTCGGCGAGGAGGACGTCGTCGTCCGCTCGCTCCCGCACCCGAACGGGGTCCGGGTGTCGGTCCACGCGGTCTCGACGGAGACGGAGGTCGACCGGCTCCTCGACGCGCTGGAATCGGAGTGGTGAGTCGCGGCGGAAGCCGGCGGCCCCGCACCGCGCGACCGGACGCGTTTTAGTACTCCGCGGACAAGACCGCGCATGGGATTCCACACGTTCGACGCCGACCAGGCGGACCAGCTGGAGCGCCCCGGGCGGTACCGCTGGGTGTCCGCGGAGGAGCTGGTCGGGCCGCTGGTCGAGGCCGACGCCGCGGTCGTCGCCGACCTCGGCAGCGGCACCGGCTTCTACACGGACGACGTGGCGCCGCACGTCGAGACCGTCTACGGCGTCGACGTCCAGCGCGAGATGCACGACCGGTACCGCGAGAAGGGGACGCCGGAGAACGTCGAACTCGTCGCGAGCGACGTGGAGGACCTCCCGTTCGCGGACGGCGAACTCGACGGAGCCGTCTCGACGATGACGTACCACGAGTTCGCGAGCGACGCGGCGGTCGCGGAGCTCGCGCGCGTCGTGCGCTCGGGCGGCGTCGTCGCGACGTTCGACTGGTCGGCCGACGGCGACGGCGAGCGGGGCCCGCCCGTCGACGAGCGGTTCGCCGCCGCCGACGCGGTCGCCGCGCTGGAGGCCGCGGGCTTCGAGGTCGCCTCGGCGGCGACGCGGACAGAGACGTTCGGCGTCGTCGCGCGGGCGCCGTAACGCCCGCCGCCGAGGGGACGAACCGACCGTCTCAGCCCCTTTGACGAACGTTCGTGAAGAAATAGCGTTAGGTGCGTCCGGCCCGTAACGCGGGCATGTCCGTTCGTCACCGATCGGTCGCCGCCGCCGCGGTCGCACTGCTCGCGACGCTCGTCGCGCGGCCGGTCGCCGCCCACGTCGACTACGTCACCGAGGACTCGGGCGACCCGCTCGACGCGGCGGCGTTCGTCGCCGAGGTGCTCTCGGACCCGTTCAACGCGGCCCTCTTCGCCGGGTCCGGGCTCGTCGCGGTCGCCGGGCTGGCCGCGTACCTCCGGGTGCGCCCGACCATCGTCGACGTCGTCGTCCTCCGGGAGAAGCTCGCCGGGTACGGCGACCTCGTCCCGTGGATGCTGCGGCTCGCCGTCGGGCTCCCCCTCGTCGGCGCCGGCTTCCAGGGGTACCTGTTCGCGCCGACGCTCTCGTTCGACCCCGCGGCGAGCCCGCTCCTCCGGCTCCTGTTCATCGGGCTCGGCTTCGCCCTCCTCTTCGGGCTCGCGACCCGGATCGCCGCCGCGGTCGGCCTGCTGACGTACGCGTGGGTGCTCGTCGCGGTCGACCCGCTCGTCGTCCTCGCGGTGGAGTACGTCCCGGTGTTCGTCGCGCTGGGGATCCTCGGCGGCGGGCGGCCGAGCGCCGACGACATGCTCCTAGAGGTCGCGAGCACGCCCGGGTCGTACTACGGTCGGGTCGACCCCGTTCACCACCTGAAGTCGTTCCTCGACGAGGCGACCGGACCGCTGCGGCGCTACGTGCCGACCGTGCTGCGCGTCGGGATGGGCGTCTCGTTCGTCTACCTCGGGCTGATCCAGAAGCTGGCCGACCCGGGGAGCGCGCTTCAGGTCGTCGAGAAGTACGACCTCACGTCGGTCGTGCCGGTCGACGCGGGGCTGTGGGTCGTCGGCGCCGGCGTGACCGAGGTCGCCGTCGGCCTCGCGCTGATCGCGGGTTTCTTCACCCGCGGCGCGGCCGCCCTCTCGTTCGCCCTGTTCACGACGACGCTGTTCGGGCTGCCCGACGACCCGGTCCTCGCGCACGTGGCGCTGTTCGGCATGGCCTCGGCGGTGTTCACGCTCGGCTCCGGTCCGCTGGCGTTCGACCGCTGGGTCGGTCGACCCGCGCTCGGCGAGGAGGAGGAACCGATCGCGGCCGCCGACTGATCGAGCGCCGATCGACCGGGGGCCGACCGAGCCCCGTCGCTCGCGCGTCGCGCCGACCGGCGGCGGGGCGACGGGCGACCGCCGTCCGCCGGCGGTTATTAAGTCCCTCTCGCGCGGTGAGACACGTATGCGAGTGGACCTCGGTAACGCCCTGGAGACGACCCCGGGGCTCACGACGGAGACGTTGGACAGGCTCGACGACCGCGTCGCGGCCGCGCACGAGCGGATCGCGACCGGGATGGCCGACGACGAGTTCGGGTACGCCGCCCTGACCCTCCCCGAGACAGCGGACCCGGACGCGATCTACGCCGCGGTCGACGGGTTCGACCGGCCCGAGGCGGTGCTGACGGTCGGCATCGGCGGGAGCGCGCTCGGCGCGGCGACGCTGTCGAACGCCCTCGCGAGCGACGTGGACGCCTACGTCCTCGACAACGTCGACCCCGACGACGCCCGGCGCCTGCTCGCCGACCTCCCGCTGGACGACACCGTCGTCAACGTGGTCTCGAAGTCGGGGACGACCGCGGAGACGCTCGCGAACTTCCTCGTCGTCCGCGAGGCGATGGCCGACGCGGGCGTCGACTGGACCGAGCGCACCCTCGTCACCACGGGCGAGACGGGGAACCTCCGAGAGCTGGCCGACCGCCACGACCTGCCTTCGCTGCCGGTCCCCGACGGGGTCCCCGGGCGGTTCTCGGCGCTGTCGACGGTCGGGCTCGCGGTCGCCGCGCTCCAGGGCCACGACGTGGAGGCCGTCCTCGCTGGCGGCCGCGACGGGATGGACGCGCTCGCGGGGTCGCTGTACGAGTCGCCCGCCTACGCCTACGGGGCGGCGACGTACGCGCTCGCGGATCGGGGCGCGCTCACCAACGCCGTGATGCCGTACGCCGAGTCGCTGGAGACGTTCGCGGAGTGGTTCGCCCAGCTGTGGGCCGAGAGCCTCGGGAAGGACGGGCTCGGGCAGACGCCCGCCCGCGCGCTCGGCGCGACCGACCAGCACTCCCAGCTCCAGCTGTACCGCGCCGGCCCGCCGGACAAGCTGGTGACGCTCGTGCGCCCGACCGAGCGCGCCGACGCGCCGATCCCGGAGACCGACCTCGACGGGCTCGCGTACCTCGGCGGCTCGTCGCTCGGCGACCTGCTCGACGCGGAGTTCGAGGCGACCGAGGCGAGCCTCGCGGCCGCCGGCGTCCCAAACGTGCGCGTCGAGGTCGACCGCGTCGACGAGCGCGCGCTCGGCGAGCTGCTGTTCGGGATGGAGGCGGCCTGCGTGCTGTACGGCGAGCTCGCGAGCGTCTCGACGTTCACGCAGCCCGCGGTCGAGTGGGGCAAGAAGGCGGCCCGGGGGCTCCTCGGCGGCGGCGACTTCGCGGAGGCCGAGGCGGTCGACGAGAAGCGCGAACTGCGGATCGAGTGACTTCCGCGCCCGCTCCCGAGTCAGACGCGCGGCGACCGCTGAGCGACATCCGGTGCGTCTAAGCCTCGGGGCGCCGTACGCCCTCCAATGAGCGACGACGCACCCGGCTCGGCGGTCGCCGAGCGAGTGCTCCGGGTCGCGAGCGCGCTGTTCGCGATCGTGTTCGCCCTCCTCGTCGCGAGCGCGATCACGGTCCCGGCGGCGGAGTTGGCGGTCTCGATCGGGCTGGTCGCGGAGGGGTCGACCGGCTACCAACTGCTCCGGACGGTGCTCCAGTTCGGCGGGTTCGCGGTCGCGGTCGCCGGGTACCTCGCGATCACGGGCGAGTGGGAGCTCGCCCGCGCGTCCCGGCCCGACGCGCGCCAGGCGGCGATCGTCGTCGGCGGCGGGGCCGTCCTCTTCGCGTTCCAGTACGGCGCGCTGTTCGCGCTCGATCAGGTCGGGCTCTCGACCGGACAGAACCAGGCGGTCGTCCCCGCGGGCGACCCGGTCACCTACTACCTCGCGATGATCGCGGTGTCGCTCGCGGTGGTCGGCCCGGTCGAGGAGCTGCTGTTCCGCGGCGTCGTCCAAGGGGGCGTCCGGCGCGCGTTCGACGCCGTCCCCGCGGTGCTCATCGCGAGCCTCGCGTTCGGCCTGATCCACCTCCCCTCGGTCTCCGGCACCCCGGCCGAGCGGTGGGCGTACGTGGGCGTCGTCGTCGTGCTCGGGTCCGTCCTCGGCGCGCTCTACGAGTGGACGGACAACGTCGTGGTCCCGGGGTTAGCGCACGGCGTGTACAACGCCGCCATCTACGTGGTGCTGCTCTCGCAGGCGCTCTGAGGGCCGGAGCGACGTTCCTACGGACACCTATCACCTTCGCGGTGGCGCGTGCCTGCGAGCGGCCGCCACCGGCGGCCGCGAGGAGCACGCGCGAGGGAGTCGCTGGCGGCGGTCGCCGCCAGCGACGAGGCTGGGGAGGCGTGAGGCGCCGTGCGGCGCAGTGCGGGGCGGGACTCAGAGGGGCAGCCGCGAGGCCGTCGCAGACGACGCAAGCACCGCAGTGAGTGAGCGAAGCGAACGAGCGAGGAGCACAGCGAGTGTGCGGCGGCCTCGCGGCTGGGGATTTGGAGGTCTCGCCGTCGTCACGGAGTCAGCTCGTTACACGAAGTCGACCGCGTCTCAGTACCCGTCCGTCCCCCAGCGCAGGTCGTCGTAGGTCGCCTGCTGGTCGCTGCCGAGCCGCTCCTCGAACTTCCGGCGGAGCGCCGCCTTCTCGGTGGCCGAGATCCGGGCCAGCTCGTCGGCCTTCGCGACCGGCTCCGGCGGGCCGCGCGTCGCGGCCACCTCCGCGACCACCTGCCGGGTGAGCCGCTCGCGGGTCGCCGGATCGCGCGCGAACGCGTACGGCGCCTCCAGCTTGTACGTCACGTCGGTCCGGGGGTCGTAGACGACCATGAACGTCGGCTCGTACAGCGCCGGGTCGAGCTCGCGCTCGACGCCGAGCGCGTCGCCGTCGGCGGCCATCGGCGCGTCCGCGCCGCCGCGGCTGCGGAACCACGTGGTGAAGGTGAGGTCGTCGTCGAGGCGGGCGCCGCGGTCCGCGTCGCGGTCGCCCGCGGCGCCCGCGCCGCCGACGCCGTCCCCGTCCGGCTCGCGCCGCTCCAGCAGGCGGGTGAACAGCGCGGTGTCGTCGGGCCACGGCGACTCGACGCCGGCGCGCGCGAGCGCCCGGACCGCGGTGGTGCTCGCGGGGTTCTTGACGAAGCCGGCCAGCGGCACGTCCCGCTCGACGAACCGCTCGACGAGGCGGACGTACTTCTCGACCACCGCGCGGGGTTTCGCCTCGCGGGCGAGCGCGCCCAGTTCCGGGTCGCGGTCGGCCCAGGTGAACAGCTCCTTCGGGTAGACGGGGCCGTCGAGGACGAGGAGCTCGTCGACCTCGTCGGCGTGGTCGAGCGCGTGGGTCCCCTCGGCGAGGTACAGGGCCAGCGCGTGGACGACCCGCTCCGCGTAGCGGTTCACCCGCGGGACGTGAAACACGCGCTGGCGAGTGTGGCCCTCGTCGCGGCGGGTCCACTCGCTGTCGAAGCCGGCGGTCGAGTCGCCGGCGTGGACGGTGGCGACGATGGTGCGGTCGCGGTGGAGGTCCAGGTCGGTCGGCGAGCTCGCCATCGCCGCGTGCGCGACGTCGACGACGAGCCCGTTCTTGAACGTCGTGGGGTTGATCGTCCCCGAGTCGAGGCCGTGGACCGTCTCGTACGGGCGCGCCGCGAGCGCCACGTCGTCGATGGCGGCGCGCCGGCGCTCGTGGTCGCCGAGCGCTTCGACGACGACTCGGCCGTCGGCGCGGAGCTCCGGGAGCCACTCGCGCCACACGCGCTCCGCGAGGTCGTCGTGGTCCGTCGCGTCCACGTCGCCGCCGATGCCGTACGCGAGCCGGGCGATGTTCTCGACGTGGATCGGATCGAGCGTCACGACCGTACCGCGGACCGGCCGAAGGTAAAACCCGTCGGCCGCGCCGGCGGCGGCGTCACCCGGCCGAGGGCGACGAGGCGACCGGGGCGACACCGCTCGCGTCCGCGAACACGTTCGACTATCGCCGAAGAAGGGGCAATAGCGGCCGGTAGCTGGTGTCAACTAGACACCACCAATTGTCTTAATTTCCGGCCCCTCAGAGCCTAAACGACGATATCAGCGATAATAGTTGGAGGCGATGTGCTTTTATGATATACGACAACCGACGGATATGGCAGAGACTGCGACGGGGGTCGACGCGGGGGGATCGGGCGGGCTGACGGAGAAGGTGCGCGAGGTGCTCCGCTACGTCCCGGACGGCACTTCGATGCCGACGGAGATGTGGAAGCCACGACACCGGAACATCCTGATAGCCACCGTTATTCAGGTGCCGTTCCTGGTCGCGATGGGGCTGTACAGCGGGACCGAATCGATCACCGGGGCGCAGATCCCCGCGACGCCGCTGTGGATGCTCGGCGGGTTCGTCGCCGTCATCCTCGGCACCGCCGGGCTGGCGAGCTTGTCGCAGCTCGACCGCCGCCAGCGGACGGTGCTCACGGCGTTCAGCCTGATGACCGTCTCGATGGCGATGGTGAAGCTGTCCGGCGGATACATCGAGGCGCACTTCAGCTTCTTCGTGTTCGTCGGGGTGCTCGCGCTGTACGAGGACTGGCTCCCGTTCGCCGTCGGCGTCCTGTACGTGGCGGTCGGCCACGGCGCGTTCAGCCTCATCGATTCGAGCCTCGTCTACAACCACACCGCGGCGATCGAGAACCCGGTGATCTGGGGGGGCATTCACGCCTTCTTCGTGCTCGGGCTGGTCGGCGCGCTGATGGTCAACTGGTACTCGATCGAGAAGTCGCGCGAGGCGGCCCGAGAGCAGCTCGAACTCGCGGAGCAGAAGCAGTCCGAGATCCAGGACGTCGAGGCCGCGAAGGCCGAGGTCGAGAAGCGCCGCGAGGAGGTCGAACGCCTGAACAGCCACCTGGAGACGAAGGCCGACGCGTACAGCGCCGCGATGGACCGGGCGGCCGACGGCAACCTGACCGTCCGGCTCGACGCGGACAGCGAGAGCGAGGCGATGGCCCAGATCGGCGAGGCGTTCAACGGCATGATGGACGACATCGACGAGGCGATGGGCGAGGTCCGCTCGTTCGCCGGGGAGGTGTCGACCGCGAGCGCGAACACGGTCGACGGCGTCGAGACCGCGGCCGACCGCAGCGAGGTCGTCAGCCAGTCGGTCACGGAGATCGCCGAGGGCGCCGACGAGCAGCGCGAGATGCTCCGGCAGGTGTCCGACGAGATGAACGACCTCTCGGCGACGATCGAGGAGGTCGCCTCCTCGACCGAGACCGTCGTGGACGTCGCCGAGCAGACGGCCGACATCGCCGACGACGGCGAGGAGACCGCCGAGGCCGCCATCGAGCGCGTCGAGGAGTCCCGCGAGGCGCTGGACAGCGCGGCCGACACCGTCCAGCAGCTCGACGAGCGGATGGAGGACATCGGCGAGATCGTCGACCTCATCGGCGACATCGCCGAGCAGACGAACCTGCTCGCCCTGAACGCGAACATCGAGGCGGCCCGCGCCGGCGGCGGCGGGGGCGGGAGCGACGGCTTCGCGGTCGTCGCCGACGAGGTGAAACAGCTCGCCGAGGAGACGCAGGACGCGGCCACGGAGATCGAGGAGCTGATCGGCGCCACGCAGTCGCAGACCGAGGGGACCGTCGAGGCGGTCCGGAGCGCCGAGGAGAACATCGCCGCCGGCGCCGACGCCGTCGACGACGCCGCGGACGCGTTCGCGCGAGTGTCGGACAACGCCGCGGAGGCCGGCGAGGGGATCCGCGAGATCAGCCGCGCCACCGACGATCAAGCGGCCAGCACGGAGGAGACCGTCTCGATGGCCGAGGAGGTCGCCGACATCAGCGGGTCGACGGCCGACGAGGCCGACGCGGTCGCCGAGGCCGCGGACGAACAGCTGAGCGCGATGAGCGAGGCGACGAGCGAGGCGGGGTCGCTCGCGGAGCAGGCCGAGCGGCTCGGCGCGCTCGTCCGCGAGTTCGACGTCTCCGGCGAGGGGGCCGACCCCGGCGCCGCGCCCGGCCCGAGCGTCGCGGTCGGCGACGGCGGACAGCCCGAGTAGCGACCCCCGAGACGGGCTCCCCCGCCCGTCGGCGACAATTTCTCACCCGGCGCGGATCACTCGGCGTCGGGCCCGGTTCGAAGCGCTTCGAGGACCGCGAGCGATCGCTTCACGGCCGCGCCGTCCTCGACGAACACCAGCGTCCGCGGCGGGCGGACCGCCTTCGGGCGGACCCGGAGGCCCGCGGCCGCCGCGGCGTCGGCGACCGCGTCCGGGGCCGTGAGCGCCTCGATCCGCGCGCGGTCCGGCTGGACGTACACCTCGGCGACGGGGTCGCCGGCCTCGCGGGCGATCCGGTACGCCAGCGCGCCGTCCGGCGTCGGCTCGACGTCGCGGTCGGCGTCGGCGACGGTCAGCCCGCGGAGCCCGCTCTCGTTGCCGGTCACCTCGGAGGCGAGCAGCTGCGCGATCCGGACGCCGTCGTCGAGGCGGTCGGCGACCATCTCACGCGACCTCCGGGTCGTCGGCGTCGGTCGGCTCCGCGGTCCCGTCGTCGCCCGCGTCGGCGGCGAGCGCCTCGCGCACGTCGGCCGCGAGCCGGTCGACCGCGGCGCCCTGCTCGCGGGCGTAGAGGACCGCGGCGGCCTCGATGGTGACCGCGAGCGCCCGCTGGCGCTCGTTGATCGCGGCGACCGCGCGCTGCTTCTCGACGCCGGCGGCGACGATGGCGTCGAGCGCGCTCTCGAAGGTGGACTGCTCGCGGAGGACGGACTCGTCGGGGACGAACCCCTCCGGGACGGTTACCTCCGCCGGGTCGAACTGCGGGACGAGGTCGCCGTCCTCGGACGCCAGCAGCCCCCGACCGACGGCGACGTCGACGAGCCGCTTCGCCTGGTCGGGCGAGAACCACTCCCGCTCCAAGGACAGCGCGACGACGAACTCCCCCTGGCCGAGCCGGTCCTGTGCCCGGGTCTTGAACGGGGCGGCGACGGCGACCTCCAGGCTCATGTGAGACGGACGGCGCGGCGGCCGCGTAAACGTGTCGAACGCGGGGCCGGTCGGTGCGCGCGTCAGTCAGTCGTCGCTGCCCGGCGCGGCGGCCGCGTCGGTCGCGGCGGGGTCGGCCGAGGCCGGGCTCGCGTCGAGCGTGTAGCCCGTCGCGGCCATGACGAACAGCACGAGCGGCGAGAGGAACGCGAACAGGTAGTACGGCGCGTACGCCAGCGTCGGCACGCCAGTGGCGCTCGCCATGAAGACGGCGCCGGCGTGCCACGGGAACAGCGCGCCGGTCGGCGTGCCGGCGGCCTCGACCGCGCGGGAGAGCTGGTCGGTGTCGAGCCCGAACTCGTCGTACGCGTTTCGGAGCGTGACGCCCGGGAGGACGATGCTCATGTACTGCTGGGAGGTGAGCGCGTTGATGAAGATCGCGGAGACGCCCGTCCCCCCGACGAGCAGGCCCGGGCTCCGCACGCCGGAGACGAACGCGTGGGCGATCACCGCGAGGACCCCGGTCCGCTCTAAGATTCCGCCGAGCGAGAGGGCGGCGACGACGACCGTGATCGTCCACGCGGAGCCGGTGAGCCCGCCGGTGGCGAGGAGGTCGTTCACCGTCTGGGACCCGGACTCCGGCGCGGTCCCGTACATGAATATCTCCCACGCGGCGACGAAGCCGGTTCCCTGGAGGAGCATCGTCGTGAACGCACCGGCGAACACGCCGGCGACGAGGGTCGGGAGGGCGGCGTAGCCGCGCAGCGCCAGCCCGAAGGTGACGACGAGGGGGACGAACGCGAGGACGGTGATCGCGTACGCCTCCGTGAGTCCGCCCTGAATCGCCGCGATCTCGCCCGTCGGTATGTCGCCGCTCGTGCGGAGGCCGAGGGCGGCGAAGCCGACGACCGCGAGGCCGAAGGCGATCGCGGTGCCGGTCCGCATCCGGCGGATGTGCGCGTACAGGTCGGTGTTCGTGACGCCGGCCGCGAGGTTCGTCGTGTCGGAGAGGGGCGACTGCTTGTCGCCGGCGTACGCGCCCGAGAGGACGGCGCCGACCGTCATCGGCGCGGGAACGCCGAGCCCCGCGCCGATCCCGACGAAGGCGACGCCGAGCGTCCCGACCGTGGTCCACGAGGAGCCGATCGCGAACGCGACGACCGCGGCGAGCACCGCGGCCGCGGGGAGGAATATCGTCGGCGAGAGGAACTCCAACCCGTAGTACATCAGGCTGGGGATCGTGCCGGCGCTGACCCACGTGGCGATCAGCCCGTAGATGGTGAAGATGATGAGCAGCGCCTGGAGGCCCATCACGAGGCCGTTGGCGATGCCGTCGAAGAGGTCCTCCCAGTCGTAGCCGAGCCAGAGGCCGAAGGCGCCTACGAAGGCGATACTCCAGATGAGCGGCGGGTGCGGGTCAAGGCCGAGGAGGGCCGAGCCGATTCCGAGGAACGCCACGACGGCGAGGACCGGGACCAGCGCCGCCGCCAGGCTCGGGCGACGGTCGGGGTCGAGGTCCTCGTACGACGTCGGCGTGAACGAGCGTGCCATGAGCGGTTGTATTTCTCTGAAGCATAAATATATCTCGAAATATGAGCGTAAAAGATAACTATCGTTCATCACAGACGCGGTCCCTCGGCGCCGGCCGCCCCCGCTGTCCCCACAGACCCCGCGTCCGCCCGTGTGCCGCCGTGTCGCGGCGGTCCGCGAACGGACGCTCTTATACGCGTCGGCGGTGAAACGCGGGTAACAATGATATTTGAGGGCCTCCCGACGACTCCGCGCGCGGAGGAACTCGTCGACAAGGCGTTCTCGCGGGCGTCGCGGGCCGGGCGCGCGAAGCGCGGCCACGAGGCGCAGGAGTCGATGCTACGGACCGCCGGCAACGTGCTCTCCGACAACTTAGAGAACGTCGTCACCTCGTGGCCCGACTTCGGCTTCGACGTGGACCCGTTCTACTACGAGCTCGCCGACGCCATCGTCGACGTGGACCGCCTCCGTCAGGCGCTCTCGCAGGTGATGTGGGCCAGCCGCCAGATCGAGGACCTCCGCGACGAGTACACGACGAAGATTCGGAACTCCGACGTCGACACCGCGCGGAAACACCGGAAGCAGGCGTTCGCTCGCATGGCCGACGTAATGGACCAGATCGAAGACGACCTGCGCTACATCGGGGACTCGCGGGACCAGCTGAAGGTCCTCCCCGACGTCAGGCCCGACGAGCCCGCCATCGTCGTCGCCGGCTACCCGAACGTCGGGAAGTCGTCGTTCGTCAACCGCGTCACCCGCGCGTCGAACCAGATCGCGGAGTACCCGTTCACCACGAAGGGCGTCCAGATCGGCCACTTCGACCGGAACCACGTCCGGTACCAGATCGTCGACACGCCCGGCCTGCTCGACCGCCCCGAAGACGAGCGCAACGACATCGAGCGGCAGGCGGTGAGCGCCCTCGAACACCTCGCCGACGCCGTCGTTTTCGTCATCGACCCCTCCGGGGACTGCGGCTACCCCCTCGACGTCCAGATCGAGCTGCGCGAGGAGGTCCGCGAGCTGTTCGGCGCCGACGTGCCGCTGCTCACGGTGGCGAACAAACACGACCGCTTCGAGGCGGTGAAGGCGGAGTCCGTCGACGCGACGATGAGCGTCACCGAGGATGAGAACGTCGAGGCCGTCCTCGACATGGCCGTCGAGGCGGTCGGCTTCGAGCCAGACCTCCCCACGCGCGACGGGGAGTAACCGAGCCGGGTCGGACGGAAAGAGAGCGGTCGCCGCCGGTCAGGCCGGGACGGCCTCGTAGACGACGTTCACCGAGACGCGCACGGTCACGTCGCCGGTCTGGACGCTCGTGGACGCGCCTCCGGCGTCGCCGCCGGCGGCCGCGTAGCGCTCCGCGACGAACGGCGTCGAGCCGGACTGCGCCGTGGAGACGTCGTACACGCCGACCACTTCGAGGTCGCTCGCGTTCGCGAGGACGGCGGCGTCGTCGTCGGCGTTCGCCATTGCCGCCGTGATCGCCTCCTCGCGGAGCTCGCGCTCGCGCTCCTCGCTCAGGCCGAACCGGATCCGCTGGACCTGGTCGGCGCCGGCGTCGATCGCGACGTCGATGACCTCGCCGACTGCCTCGACGTCGCCGAGTTCGATCGCGTACTGGTGGACGCCCTCGTAGCGCGTCCGGTTCGGGTCGTCCCGGGTCTCGTAGGCCTCCCGCACGTCGTAGCGCTCCGTGCGGATCGCCTCCTCGTCGAGCCCCCAGTCGGTCAGGGCCGCGCGGAGGTCGGCCTCGTCGGCGGCCAGCTCGTCGCGGACCGCCTCGGCGTCGCCGCCGGTCGCGGTGACCGCGACCCGGAGGGTGGCGCGGTCCGGGGCGGACGCCGCCTCGCCGGTGGCCGTCACTTCGATGCTCCGCTCCAGTTGCACGTCGTCGCCGCCGGTCGGGGTGGCGGTGCCCGCGAACCCCGCACAGCCGGCCAGCGCGACGAGCGCCGCGATGCCGATAAGTGCCGTCAGTCGCCTGTTCATACGCGACCGTTCGCGCCCGGACGACGTATAAACCGCAGATAACGCAAAGAGCCGTTTTGCCTATCGGTCGCCGTCGCGCTCGGCGTCCGCCTCCTCCGCGGCCTCCTCGTCCGCCGCGTCGTGGTCCGCGACGAACGTGTCGTCGAGGTGCGGCTGCTCGTCTTCTGGGCCGTCGTCGTCTGCGGCGGACGCCCCGTCGGCGTCGGCGGACGCCCCGTCGGCGTCGGCGGACGCCCCGCCGACATCGGCGAGGGCGCCGTCCGCCTCGCCGTTCCCGGTCGCGTCCGCGTGGTCGCCGGCGTCCGCCTCGTGGTCCTCGATCGACCGCACGTCGGTCCCCGCCGACCGCTCCGGGTCGCGCTCGACCCCGGGAGACAGGTCGGTGGCCCGGCGACCGGAGCCGAACAGGCGCTCGCGCAGCGACCGGCTGCTCGGCCGCTCGGTGAGCAGCACGGAGGCGTCGACGTCGTGGATCACGTCGAGGTGGAGGGAGTTCGAGACGAGCCGCGAGAGCAGCCCCTTCTCCGTGGCGCCGATGATGACGAGCGTCTTGTCGGCGGCGGCCCGGCAGATCCCGTCCTCCACGTCGCCGCCGTCGTCGACGACGAGTTCGGCGTCGTCGAGCCCGTGTTCGTCGGCCCAGCCCGCGAGGAACGCCTCGCCGCGCGCCCTGTCGCTCGGGTCGTCGACGACGTGGAGCAGCGTCACCTCGGCGCCGGTCGTCTCGGCGAGCACCCGCGCCACCTCGGCGCTGAGCGCCGAGTCGGGGCCCCCGGAGGTCGGGATGAGGATCCGCGAGGTGTCCAGTTCGTGCTCGTTGAGGATGAGGAAGTCGCAGGGGAGCTGGTTGGTGAGCTCGTCGATCGGCCGCTCGGCGCGGGCGGCGCTCCACAGCTGGTCGTCGCCCCAGCCCATCAGCACGGCGTCGGGGCGGGTCCGGCGCGCCATGTTGAACATCTCCTCGAACGAGCGGTGCGAGACGACCGTCGAGGTCGACACGTCCACGTCGTAGTCGGCCGCGGTCGACCGGAGGTTCCCCATCCCCTCCGCGGAGACGTCCGCGATGCGACGCCCGGCGTCGCCGGAGGACAGCGACATCCGCTCGGGCGCCTGGACGACGTGGACGATGTGGACCACGCCGTCCTCGTGGCTGCTCGCGAGCCGCGCCGCGAGCTCGACGATCGGCCCGTCGGTCCGGGGGTTCGTGATCGGCACCATGATCCGGTACCCCTCGCCGGCGAACAGCGTGGCCTCGGTCGCGTCCAGGATGGGGACGTACGAGCGCCCGGCCGCGCGGCCGAACACCCACTCCGGGACGGTGAGGCGGCGGCTCATGCCCTCGAAGCGCGCCTCTTCGAGGCGCTCCTCGCTGGTCTGGAAGTAGTTGACGAGCGTGACGAGCACGACCCCGCCGATCGTGTTCCCGAGCAGCACTGGGAGGACGAACCCGACGAGCCCTGCGAGGAGGCTGATCTCGGCGCCGTACAGCGGGATACCGTCCTCGAAGAACAGGAAGAGGACCTCGGTGAAGGAGACGACCACGTGGAAGAGGTCGCCGAGCGGGATCGCGAGGAACGCGAGGTAGACGACGAGCATCCGGCTGACGGAGTCGGTGGAGGCGAAGCCGACCCAGACGACGCCGGCGACGATGAGCCCGGCCATCGCGGCCTTGAAGAACAGCGGGACGAAGTCGACGGCGAAGCCGCCCTGCGAGATGTACCGCGCCGCGTCGACGGTCTCGCCGGTGAAGACGCCGCCGTACGAGAGGACGAGGGCCCCGATCGCGCCGCCGACGAAGTTGCCCGCCAAGACGATCGACCAGTGGCGAAGCAGGGTCGGGAGGCTCGCGAGCCGTTCGAGCGTGAGCGCCACCGGCGGCAGCGTGTTCTCGGTGTACAGCTGGTAGCCGCCGATGATGATGTAGATGAACCCGAGCGGGTACAGCAGGACGCTCAGGATGGGGTGCGAGTCCGTCGCCGCCGTCAGCGACGCGTACAGCATGAACGTGATCGTGATCGCCAGCCCGGCGGCGAGCCCGCTGAAGAACAGCTCACGGCTCCCCGAGGTCACCTCCTCGTCCGCGGCCGCGATGATCCGCTGGAACACCTCGTCGGAGGAGAAGCGGTCCCGGACGGCCTCGCCGACCGCGGGCGCCCCGCTCCGGGACCGCTCGACGACCTCCCGCATGGAATCGTCGTCGGGTTGCTGTGAGTCGGTCACTGGCGGGTCTCACGGCACCCCCGTAAAAAGTAGTTCCTCTTCGCCCCACCGCGGCGTCCCGCCGCGCGCCGCCGGTCTCAGGCGCGTTCCACGGTCACCGTGCGGACCTCCACGTCGACCTCGCGGTCGACGACCGACTCGATCCGGTCATCGAGCGCCGGCGCGGTCCCCGCGACGGTGCTGCCGGGCGGAACGCCGACGGTGACCACCACCCGGTCCGTTTCGAGCGGAGGGACGGTCCCCGTCCGCTCGACGCTCAGTTCGAGGAGCTCGAACTCGGAGTCGACCGCGGTCAGCTCGTCGGTGGCGGCCGCGCGGACGTCGGCCTCGGTGGTCGAGGCGACGTACGACTCGTAGGTGACGCCGCCGAGGAACACCGAGAGCAGCGCGATGGCGACCGCCAGCACGGCGACGCGCTTGAGGAACGCCGAGCGCGCGTCGTCCTCGCGGAACCACCGCTGGGGGCGGTACCCCTCGTACCACAACATTACGAGCGCCGAGAGGTTGATCGAGAGGACGTTCACGGCGACGATGACGCCCGCGCCGAGCACGAGCCGCGGGATCCGGAAGGCGATCCCGATCCCGACGGCGGCCGCGGGCGGGATGAGCGCCACCGCGATCATCACGCCGACGAGCGTCGCCGAGACGCCGGTCATCAGCGAGACGATGCCCGCGACCCCGGCGCCGACCGCGACGACCAACACGAGGACGTTCGGCGCGAGCCGCTCCGACACCTCCGCGAGCTCCAGCGGGTCGAGCCCGGGCGGGACCAAGGCGAGCGAGCGCAGCGCGAGCGCGAACAGCGTCGCCGCGAGGACCGCGACCGCGACGCCGACGACCTGCATCCGCACGCCCCGCCGGAACAGCGCCTCGTCGTCGACCACGGTGCCGATCGCGGCCGACATCGCCGGCCCGATGAGCGGCGCGATCACCATCGATCCGACCACGGTCGCGGGGGAGTCGAGCAGGAGCCCCGCCGTGGCGATCACCGCCGAGATGACGGTCATCAGCACGTAGGTCCCGAGCCCGGACGCGAGGTCGTCCGCCTTCGCCTGAAGCTCCTCGCGGGAGATCCGGTCGCCGCCGCGGTCGGCGTCTTCTTCGTACTGCTCCTCGAGCGCCTCGAACCGCCGCGAGATGACCGTCTCGGCCGCGACGATGACGGTGTAGGTGCTCTCGTCGATCCCGGCCTCCCGGAGTCGGTCGAGGACCGGCTCGACGGCGGCGGTCGGCAGCGGGAACGTCGCGACCGCGGTGTACTCCCGGCCGCTCGTCTCGTCGGTGACGACGTAGTCGACCCCCTCGTCGTCGAGCGCGCGGACGACCGCCGCCCGCTTGCCCGCCGGAATCATGACCTGAACGAGTCGCACGGTCCCCGGTCGCACCGGCGACCCTTATACTATCGGCACGCGGCGAGCGCCCCGGGCCACGAGAAACGGAACTTTAATGCGCGAATCGCTCGGACCTTCGGCCAAGAATGCTCTCGCCGCTGGTCATCGACACGTTCCTGCTCGACTACCACCTCGGGCACATCATCCTGTTCGGGCTCCTCGTGTCGCTCCTGGGGGCTGCGCCGCTGAAGTCACAGAAGGTCATCGCGTCGATCCTGGCCGTCTTCGGGGTCGTCTTCCTGATGGCGCCGTACACGACGATGCCGCCGACGTTCATCCTCCTCGGCGTCCCGCTCGTCCTCGTCGGCGCGCTGCTGTGGACGATGGCCCGGTAACGCCGCTGACCGACCGCCGACCGCGCCGCCCGCTCGAACCGCCCGCGACGCCGCTTTCTCCCGTCTCTCTCCGCCCGACCGCGACCGATTCGGTCCCCGTCTCAGTATCTGTTCGATCCCGCTCCTTTTTGCTCCGGGGGGGACACTCCCCGCCATGGTAACGGTACGGGCCCCCGCGACGAGCGCGAACCTCGGGAGCGGCTTCGACGTGTTCGGGGCGGCCCTCTCGCGACCGGCGGACGTCGTCACGGTCGAGAAGGCGGCCGAGACGACGATCGAGGTCACGGGCGTCGGCGCGCAGTACATTCCGGAGGACCCCGAGAAGAACACCGTCGGCGCCGTCGTCGAGGCGCTCGACGCGCCCGCGCGGATCCACATCGACAAGGGCGTGCGCCCGGCCTCGGGGCTCGGCTCCTCGGCCGCGAGCGCGGCCGGCGCGGCGGTGGCGCTCAACCGGCTGTACGACCGCGGGCGCTCCCGGAAGGATCTCGTCCCGATCGCGGCGGAGGGCGAGGCGGTCGTCTCCGGGGTCGCGCACGCGGACAACGTCGCCCCCTCGATCCTCGGCGGGTTCACCGTGACGACCGTCGAGGGGACCAGCTCGGTGGACGCGGCGATCCCCCTCGTCGTCTGTCTCCCCGACGTGGCGGTCTCGACCCGCGACGCGCGCCGGGTCGTCCCCGAGAGCGCCTCGATGGAGGACCTCGTGGAGACCGTCGGCAACGCGGCGACGCTCGCGGTCGGCATGTGCCGCTCGGACCCGGCCCTCGTCGGGGCCGGCATGAGCGACCCCGTGGTCACGCCCGAGCGCGCCCGCCTCATCACCGGCTACGACGACGTCCGCGAGCGCGCCTTCGGCGCCGGCGCGACCGGCGTCACCGTCAGCGGCGCCGGCCCCGCCGTGATCGCCGCCTGCCGCGAGCGCGACCGCCGGGACGTCGCGGCCGCGATGCTCGACGGCTTCGCCGGCGCCGGTATCGAAGCGCGCGCGTACCAGACCCGGATCGGACGCGGCACGACCTTCCTCGACGGCTGACTGGGGATGAGACGGTGCGGAGCGGCGCCCGCCGACCGCTTCGCCGACACTCCGGTACGCCGACGCCCGCCATCGTCACCGAAAGGGGTATATATGCAGAAAGCTAGGTTTAGATGAGTCTAATAATTGGATGTGGTAAGTGATATGATATCCGACGCGGACGACGGACGGTCGGTGACGCGGCGCGACGCGCTTCGCATCGGCGGCGCGACGGCCCTGGCCGGGGCGGCCGGGTGTACGGCGCTCCCGAGCGCGCCGGTCGGGTCGGGACGCGCCGAGCGCGACGACGGCGGGCCGGTCGCCGTCGCCTCCTTCTTCAGCTTCTACGACTTCGGGCGAAAGGTCGCCGAGGGGACCCCGCTGACCGTCGAGAACCTCGTTCCGACGGGGCTCCACGGCCACGGCTGGGAGCCGAACGCGAGCATCACGCGGCGGATCGTCGAGGCGGACGCGTTCGTCCACGTCGGCGAGGACTTCCAGCCGTGGGCGGACCGCGCCATCCGGACGGTCGAGGCCGACGGGACGGACACCGCGCTGATAAACGCCCGCGAGGGCATCGACCTGGTGGACCTCGCGGCGTCGCTCGACCGCGACGAGGAGGGCGTCGGCGCCCAGCGCGGGAAGGACCCGCACTTCTGGTTGGACCCGCTCCGCGCGAAGCGGTCGGTCGACAACATCGCCGAGGCGTTCGTGGACCTCGTCCCGGACCACGCCGAGACGATCCGCGAGAACGCGGCCCGGTACAAGAGCGAGGTGCTCGACCGCATCGACGCCGACTACGAGGCGATGTTCGAGCGGTCGGACCGCGACGTGGTCCAGTTGGCCGCGCACAACGCCTTCCAGTACATCGGCGTGCGGTACGGCGTCCGGATGCGCCCGCTCGTCACGAGCCTCGCGGCGAGCGGCGACGTCAAGCCCGCGGACATCCGCGAGGCGACGCAAGTGATCCGCGAGAACGACATCCGGTACATCGCGAACGGCGTCTTCGAGTCGCAGCGCCCGGCCCAGCAGCTCGTCCGCGAGACCGCCGTCGAGGCGTACTTCCCGGTCACGCCGTACGCCGGGATCCGCGAGGAGTGGCTCGCGGAGGACTGGGGGTACGAGGAGATCGCGTACAACATCAACATGCCGACGTTCGAGATCGTCTTAGGGAACGAGACGCCCGAGGCCGCGGCGCCGACGGACGGGTGGGTCGAACAGTGGCGGAACTTCGAGCCGGTATGAGCGCGGACGACGCTGACCGGGGGGCGGTCGTCGAGCGCGCCGACCGCTCGGCCGAGGCCGGCGCCGCCGGCGCGGCGGAGCCGGTGATCGACCTCGCCGGCGTGACGTTCGGCTACACGGCGACGCCGGTCGTCGAGGACGTGTCGCTGACGGTCGATTCCGGCGAGTACGTCGCCGTCGTGGGGCCGAACGGCTCCGGCAAGTCGACGCTGATGCGGCTCATGCTCGGGCTGCTCGGGCCCGACGCGGGGACGGCCCGGCTGTTCGGCGAGGACGCGGCGGGGTTCGACGACGGCGAGCGGATCGGCTACGTCGCCCAGCAGGCCAGCGCCGCCCGGGACATGCCGATCACCGTCCGCGAGGTGGTGAAGATGGGCCGGTTCCCGTACCTCGGGCTCGACCGGCTGGCCGACGGCGCGCTCGCCGACGGGCTGTCCGACGACCCCGTCCGCACGGCGCGGTGGGCCGCGAACGTCGTCTCGGGCCGGCTCACGGCCGCCGACTGGGCGGTCGTCGACGACGCGCTCGCGACCGTCAGGATGGGCGCGTTCGCCGACCGGCGCGTCGGGCGGCTCTCCGGCGGCCAGCGCCAGCGGGTGTTCATCGCCCGGGCGCTGGCGGGCGAGGCCGACCTGCTCGTGTTAGACGAGCCGACCGTCGGCGTCGACGCCGAGTCCGTCGAGGCGTTCTACGACCTGCTCGACGCGCTCAACGACGCGGGGATCACCGTGGTCCTCATCGAGCACGACCTCGGCGCGGTCGTCGAGCACGCCGACCGCGTCGTCTGTCTCAACCGCGAGGTCTACTTCGACGGCCCGACCGAGGAGTTCGTCGAGAGCGACGCCCTGGCGCGGGCGTTCGGGACCGAGGCGCGCTTCCTCGCCGGGGGTGCCGAATGAGCGACCCGCTGACCGCCGCGCTCGCCGCGTGGCTCCTCGCCGCGGCCGACCAGTCGCTGCCCCTCGCCGCGGGCTCGCAGCCGGCGGCGCTCGCGTTACAGGGCGGCCTCGCCGGCGTCGGGGAGGCCCTCTTCGCCGCCCTCCGCTGGGTGTTGGCCCAGTGGTACTGGCTGATGGACTGGGCGTACTACCTCTCCGGCCTGGAGATGCTGAACCCGCGCTACCGGTACATGCACCGGGCGGTGCTCGTCGGGCTCTGCGTGGGCGTGATGGCGCCGCTCATCGGCACCTTCCTCGTCCACCGCCAGCTCGCGCTGATCGGGGACGCACTGGCGCACACGGCGTTCGCCGGGGTCGCGGTCGGCCTCTTCCTCAACGCCGTCATCGACCTCGGGGTGTCGCCGTACCTCACCGCGGTCGTCGTGGCGATGATCGCCGCGCTGTTCATCGAGCTCATCTCCGAGACGACGGACGCGTACAACGACGTCTCGATGGCGATCGTCCTCTCGACGGGGTTCGCGCTGGGGACGACGCTCATCAGCCTCAACGCCGGCGGGCTCGCGGTCGGCGTGAACCAGTTCCTCTTCGGGAGCCTCTCGACGGTGTCACCCCAGAGCGCCGGGATCCTGCTCGTCCTGTTCGTCGTCATCGTCGGCACGGTCGCGGTGACCCGCAACCAGCTCCTGTACGTGACCTTCGACGAGACCGCGGCCGCCGTCTCCGGCATCTCCGTCAACTGGTACAACCGCGTGATGGTGATGCTGACGGCGATGGTCGTCGTCGGCGCGATGCAGATCATGGGCGTCATCCTCGTGGCGGCGATGCTCGTCGTGCCCGTCGCGGGCGCGACGCAGGTGTCCCGCAGCTTCACCGAGTCGCTCGTCGTCTCGGTCGTCTTAGCGGAGCTCGCGGTCCTCCTCGGCATCGGCGTCGCCTACTACGGCGGCGTCACCGCCGGCGGGGTGATCGTGCTCGTCGCCGTGGGCATCTACGTCTGCGCGGTCGCCGTCGGGAAGGTCCAGTCCGCCCGCGGCGGGCGGGAAGTCCCCGAGATGGAGAGCATCGAGACCGACGACGCGGCCCCGGACGCCGGAGCGGGGGGTGACTGACCGTGGCGGGCGACGAAAACGGCGTCGACGCGGGCGACGGGAACGGAGCGGGCGGAAGCCCCGAGACCGACGCCGACGACGGGCCCGGACCGAGGGCGTCGTCGGACGTCATCAGCGCGGTGATGGAGGACTACATCAAATCGATCTACGCCATCGAGCGCGACACAGGCGAGCGGGTGTCGACCTCGGCCCTCGCCGACTACCTCGAGGTCACCGCGCCGACCGTCTCCTCGATGGTGAAGAAGCTCGAAGAGCGGGGGCTCGTCGACCGCGAGGAGTACAAGGGCGTGACGCTCACCGAGGAGGGCGAGGTCGTCGCGTTAGAGATCCTCCGGCACCACCGGCTCTTGGAGGCGTTCCTGACCGAGCAGCTCGACTACAGCTGGGTCGACGTCCACGACGAGGCCGACAGGCTCGAACACCACGTCTCCGAGAAGCTGAGCGACCGCATCGCCGAGGCGCTCGGCAACCCGCCGGTCGACCCGCACGGCGACCCCATCCCCGACGCCGACCTCTCGCTGCCGACGGCGGACGACACCGTCCGACTGGTCGACGCCGCCGAGGGCGACCGCGTCGTCGTCCGCCGGATCCGCCACCAGGGCGACGCCGAGCTGCGCTACCTCTCCGACGCCGGCGTCCGCCCGGGGGTCGAGCTCGCCGTCGTCGACGTGGCGCCGTTCGGGATGGTGACCGTCGAGACGCCGACGGACGACCAGAGCCTCCCCGAGGAGATAGCGCGTCTCATCGAGGTCGAGCCCGTGGACGCCGCGAGCGACGGCTCCTGACGCTCGTGCGGGGCAGGGACAGGCCGGACGCGGGGCCGAACACCGCCGTCGGCGCGGCTCAGTCGCGCTGAACGAACGGGCCCGAGCAGTCGTACTCGATCAGCTCGAACCGGTTCGCGGCCTCCACCGTCCCGTTGTAGGGGTTGGTTCGCTCGTACGACTGGTAGATAGTCACGTTCTCCACGGCCGTCTCGTGGGTGCGGTTCCACTCCCCGCAGAGGTAGTTCGCGAGGTACGAGCGGTGGTTCTCGTTGTCGGCGCCGTAGACGTTCTTCAGGTACTTCCGCCAGCGCGAGGTCGGATAGGTGGTCTCGGCGCGCGCCGGTCTGTCGAAGGTGACCGGGGCGTCGCGGAACACGTCCCGCTCGCTCCCGTCCTCGAGCGTGCCCGCCGCGACGTACCAGCGCGTCGTGTGTATCGGGTCGGGGGCGAACATCTGCCACGACTGGTCCATCTCGGCGGCGTCTAGGGCCTCGTCGGCGGGCTCCGGCACCTCGGCGTAGCCGACCGACGCCGCGCTCGATAAGAGGATCAACACGAGGAAGACGTACGGCAGGACCGTCGTGAAGAGGACGCGCCCGCGGGCGAGGCCCGCGCCGAGGTCGCTGCCGCGGACGGAATCGAGGCGTTCAGACGCGGCCGGGCGGGGGAGCGACGGGCCGGCGGAGAGCGCGGTCCGCGCGAGGGACTCGGAGCGGGCCTTCCAGCGCGCGAGCGGCGCCGACAGGTTCAGGCGGTCGGCTACCCGTTTGAGGGCGTCCCAGACGGGCGTCTGGAGGAACGGGATGAAGCCGACGACGACGATTATCGGGAAGAGGCCGACCCGTATCGTGACCGCCATCCCGAGGTGCATGCCGACGAACAGCGAGGCGAGGCCGGCGCGCGGGAGCCCGGTCAACAGGAGCAACAGCGGCGACGCGAACAGCAGCGCGACCCACAGGACCGTGAACACGCGCAGGAGGCCGGTGAAATCGGCGAGGTACGCGCCGAGCAGGTAGGTGAACTGGTCGGCCTGCATGACGTACGCGACCGCCTCTCCGCTCATCCAGGGCTCGCTCGCGAACTTGTGGACGGCGTTCGTCAGGTACATCACGAGGATCTGTAGCAGCACCGCCATCGTGGCGACGCTCGCAACGGCGGTCCCGCCCGAACTCGGTGACGGCGAATCGCCGTCGCCGCCGCCCTCGCGGTCGGCGCGCCTGACGGCGTCGACCGACCAGCGCGCGCCGAGCGGAAGGAAGACGCTCCAGAACAGCAGCATGCGGAGCAGGGTGTCGCCCGAGTTCAACACCATCGGGTTGCGGGCGTGGAGCGAGACCAGCAGCAGCCACGAGGCGATCGTCGCGAGCCGCGTCCGGTACCCGACGGCCAGCGAGAGGGCGAGGGCGCCCGCGAGCGCGAACAGCAGGGCGACGGCCCACGGCTCGCCGGAGAGCGCGTGGAGCGAGTTGTTCGTCGCGTAGTCGGAGGCGAACGCTCGGAGCGGCAAGACGCCGGCGTCGGTGTAGAAGGCGGTGAACGAGCGCGAGCGGAGGAGCAGGTCGACGATCAACAGGGTCCCGAGCCCGATCCGGAACGCGGCCAGCGCGCGGCGGTCGACCGAGACGCGCGCGGCGACGGCGTCTCCGAGGCGTCGGACGGCCGCCGAGAGCCGCGACCGGGCGGTCGAGTCGGAGGGGGTTCCAGCCATAGTCTTGCGTTCCAACTTGTTGGTGACGACGAGGAACGCGTATAAGTTTTCCGTGCGACGGCACCGTCGTCGCCTCGCGCCGCCTCCACCGGAATCCTGAACTGCGACGGCCGCGTACGTCCGTCAGGCAATGGACGAGGACATCCCGGACGACGCCGCCGTCGTGCTCTTCGACGGCGTCTGTAACCTCTGTAACGGGTTCGTACAGTTCGTCCTCCCCCGCGACCCGGAGGGGAAGTACCGGTTCGCCTCGCTCCAGTCCGACGTGGGACGGTCGCTGCTGGCGGAACACGACCTCGCGACCGACGAGCTGGACTCGGTCGTCCTGATCGAGGACGGCGAGAGCTACGTGAAGTCGGCGGCGATCATCCGGATCGCGACGGGGCTCGGCGGGGCCTACCGGCTGCTTTCCCCGTTCCGGTTCGTGCCGCGAGCGGTCCGGGACCGCGCGTACGACTTCGTCGCCGACAACCGGTACCGCTGGTTCGGGAAGAAGGACCGGTGTATGATGCCCCCGGGCGACGCCGAGTCGCGGTTCTTAGAGTGAGCGGCGGTCCGTGGGCGATCGAAAAGCCACGTCTCGGCGCCCGTCACTCCGCGTCGCGCCGCTCGTAGGTGACGAACGCGAGGTCGCCGTCGGTCTCGCGGTCGCGCTCGGTCCACGCGTCGGCGTCCCACTCCGGGAAGCGGGTGTCGCCCGCCGGTCGCTCCGGGATCTCCGTGATGACCATCCGGTCGGCGCGGTCGAGGTAGGCCGCGTAGACGGTCGCGCCCCCGATGACGTAGACGGCGTCGACCCCGCGCTCGGCGGCGTCGGCGGTCGCTCGCGAGAGCGCGGACTCGACGTCGTGCGCGACGACCGCGCCGTCGGCGAGGTCGGCGTCGCCGATCGACCGCGTCGTCAGCACGACGTTCGTCCGGTCGGGGAGCGGCCCGCCGATGCGCTCGGCGATGCGCTCGTACGTCTTCCGGCCGACGATCACCGGATGCCCGGTCGTGAGCCGCTTGAAGTGCGCGAGGTCGGCGGGGTAGTGCCACGGCATCCCGCCGCCGTCGCCGATCACGCCGTTGTCCGCGACGGCGGCGACGAGTACCACGTCCGGATCGGCGTCGCTCTCCGATTCGGGCGCGTCGGCGTCGCGCTCCGACCCGGGCGCGTCGGCGTCCCCCATCACTCCGCGACCGCGAACGAGATGCCGTCCGCGGAGTCGTAGTCGACCACCGAGACGTCCTCGTAGGTGAGCTCGTCGAGGGGCTTGTCCGCGATCTCGATCCGCGGTCGGTCGCGCGGCGTCCGCGAGAGCTGTTCGAGGAGGCCCGGGACGTGGTCGTACCCCTCCTGGCCGTTGGGCTCGTCCGGCGCGGTCCGCTCGACCCAGCTTTTCACGTCGAGGTACGCCTCCTTGCTCTCGACGTTCGCGATCCGCTCTTGGACGTACCTGAGGTTGTTCGCGTACCACTTCCCGCGGTCGCCGCGGCCGCAGTAGACGTGCGCGTCGACGACGGTGTGCCCGAACTCCCCGACCTCGAAGCCGGTCCGCTGGGCGAGCGCGTTCGCGAGCAGCGCGTACGCGGCGATGTTGAACGGGACGCCGAGCGCGATGTCGCCCGAGCGCTGCGTGAGATGGAGGTTGAGCCGGCCGTCCTGGACGTTCACCACGAAGGTGTAGTGACACGGCGGCAGCGTCGAGACGGCGGCGTTCGCCGGGTGCCACGCGTTCACGACCATCCGGCGCGAGTGGGGGTTCTCCTCCAGCGTGTCGAGGACGTACTGGATCTGGTCGAAGGTCCGTCGGGTCGTCCCGTCGGCGTCCTCCTCGACGGTGACCCAGCGGTGCGCGTCGTCCGGCCACGTCTCGCCCGGGAGCGCGGCGTCGTCCTTCGGGACCGGATAGCGGCGCCAGAACCGACCGTAGGCGGTGTCGAGCGTCCCCTCCTCGTCGGCCCACGCGTCCCAGATCTTCGTCTCCTCGCGGAGGTTTCGGATGTGCTCCTCGCCCGAGAGGTACCACAGCACCTCGTGGATGAGCGAGTTCCACCGGTAGCCGTCCATCTTCTTCGTGGTCAGGAGCGGGAACCCCTCCGCGAGGTCGACGGTGTACTGCCCGCTGAACGTCGCGATGGTGTCGACGCCGGTTCGGTTCGGTTTGTACGTGCCGGACGAGAGCGCGTCGTCGACGAGGTCGAGGTACTGTTGCATGGTGGGTTCCGCGCGCCGGGACGGGCGGTCGCCGGCGCGGACTGTTATCGACTGGTGTGCGGCGGGGAAAGTAAGCGCTTGGTTCCCGGAGTTCGCCGGGGGGTCACCGGTACCGCTCGGGGAGGTACGGGTCGAGCGACGACGGGAGCAGCGGGATCACGGCCGCCGCCATCTCTGCGAGCCGCCGGCGGAGCGCGGTGTACACGACCGCGACGGCCAGCGTCCCGATCACGACCGCGCGGAGCGGGGGGTCGACCAGCACGAGCAGCGGGACCGAGAGCCCGACCGAGAGGGCGAGGTCCTCGACGGCCCCGTCGTACCGGACGCCGCGCCGCGGGGCGACCCACGTCTCGCGGTGGTGGTCGTACACGGCGCGGTCGGAGTTCCCCTCCCACGGGCGGAGCTCCAAGCCGCCGCCGTACATGTCGGCGACGCTGTGGAGCGCCGCGCCGAGGAGGAAGAGCGCGACGGCGACGGTGAGCGCCGACGGCGCGACCGCGGCCGCGACGAGCGCCGGGACGGAGAGGACCGAGTAGTAGACGGGGTAGTGGAGGGTCCGCCGGTGACCGGTGTACATGTCGAGGTCGGGGACGAGCCCGCCGAGGAACCCGGCGACCAGCCCCACCGGCGCCAGTTCCGGCGCGACGCGCACCAGCGGGGCCGCGAGCAGCATCCCCGCCAGCACGTGGGTCGGAAGCATCATCGTACCGGAACGCAGGCGACAGAAACATATGAGCGTGTCGGCGCGGCGGTCGGGGGCCCGCACCCGCGTCGACGGCCTCTTCGGCCGCCGCAGCCGTCGTTTCGCGGTCCGTTTATGCCTCGTCGCGCGAACCGGGGCGTATGCTCATGACGCCGGGGCCGACCGCGGTCCCAGAGCCCGTGCGCGAGACGATGTCCCGCGAGCTGATCAACCCCGACGTGGACCCGCGGTTCCGGGAGATATACGACCGCCTCACGGAGCGGCTCGCGACCGTGTACGGCGTCGACGCGGCCGACGCCGCGGGGAACGGCGCGTCGCGCGACGTGGTCGTCCTCGGCGGCGAGGGGATCCTCGGACTGGAGGCGGCCGTCGCGTCGCTCGTCGAGCCGGGCACCGAGGTCCTGTGCCTGTCGAACGGGCTCTACGGCGAGGGGTTCGCCGACTTCGTCGGGTCGTACGGCGGCGACCCGACGCTCGTGGCCGCCGAGCACGACGAGCCGCTGCCGCTCGACGCGCTCGACGATGCGCTGGCGGCCGACGACGCCGACGTCGACCTCGTCACGCTGGTCCACTGCGAGACGCCGACGGGGACGCTCAACGACGTCGAGGCCGCGCTCGACCGGATCGAGGCGGCGGCCCCGGCGGCCCTGACGGTCGTCGACGCCGTCTCCTCGCTCGGCGGGGTCGAAGTCCCGACCGACCGGATCGACGTGTGCCTCGGCGCGTCCCAGAAGTGTTTCAGCGCGCCGCCGGGGCTGGCGACCGCCGCGGTGAGCGACCGCGCCTGGGCCGCGATGGAGGCCCGAGACCCGCACTCGCTGTACGCGAACTTCCTCCCGTTCCGCGACGTGAGCGACGGGTTCCCGTACACGCACCTCACGACCGAGGTCGTCGCGCTCGACGCCGCGCTCGGACTCCTGCTCGACGAGGGGCTCGACGCCGTCCGCGAGCGACACGCGGCGGCCGCCGCGCGGTGCCGGGAGCGCGGCGCGGAGCTAGGCTTAGCGCCCGTGCCGGACCCCGAGCGCAGCTCTCCGACGGTGACCGCCTTCGAGGTGCCCGGGCGGGCCGAGGCGCTCCGAGAGCGGCTGCGCGAGGAGCACGACGTGGTCCTCGCGACGGGGCTCGGCGAGGGGTCGGAGGACGTCCTCCGCGTGGGACACATGGGCCACAACGCGCGGGTCGATCGGGTCGAGGAGGCGATGGACGCGCTCGCCGCGGTGCTGTGAGCGCGGGGTGAGAACACGTCGCACGCCGCCGGAACGTTGAACCGTCGCGCGACGGGGCGTCCGCACATGGCGTCGCCACGCGAGGCGATCCGGGAGCGGGGCTGGACGGTCGAACACGTTCCCCACGAAGAGATAGCGAAGTACAACGCCTGCTACCGCGTCGTTCTCGACGGCGAGCTCATCTATCCGCCCGCGGCCGACGACCTCGGAATCCCGCGCAACGAGATCTGGGTCTCCGAGAAGTGGGCGAAGTACGACCGGTTCATCCTCTACCACGAGCTCAGGGAGATCGAACACCGCGCCGCAGGTCACGACAAGGCGACGGCCCACGAGCTCGCGGAGCGCGACGAGCGCTCGCTGTGGCTGGACAACCCTCGCTGGCGGGTAATGAACGCCGAGTGGGACGAGGGGCGGGCGCACCTCCCGTTCCCGGGCGAGTAGGGGCTCAGTCGCGGGGTTCCCACAGCGACAGCGCGATCCCGGAGAGCGACACCGACACCCCGAACAGGATCGCGCCGAGGTATCCGACCGCGACGGAGCCGATATCAGCTATCTGCGAGTGGTACCTGTCGGTCACGTGTGCGTAACGCACGAGGGTGCCGGCCGCGCTGATCGGCAGACCGGCCGCGTTCACCGCCAGTCCGAGCCGCTTCATGGCACGCCCGAGTCGTTTCGGTTCCACGTTACAACGGGTGACGTCCGGCGATGACGGCGATCACCCGCCTCCGGAACGCCCTTGCGTCCGGCCGAGGAACGTTCGGGCGACATGAACCACCGCGAACTCGGCGACGTCGGCGCGGTCAGCGAGGTCGGCTACGGCGCCTGGCAGATCGGCGGCGACTGGGGCGAGGTCACGGAGGCGGAGGCGGTCGCGGCCGTCGAGGCCGCCCGCGACGCCGGGGTCGACTTCTTCGACACCGCCGACGTGTACGGCGACGGCCGGTCGGAGCGGATCGTCGGCGAGACGCTCGCGGACGAGGTCGCCGCGGGCGACGTGACCGTCGCGACGAAGGCCGGCCGCCGGCTCGACCCCCACGAGGCGGACGGCTACGCGGAGGCGAACCTCCGGCGGTTCGTCGACCGCTCCCGGGAGAACCTCGGGATGGACACGCTCGATCTGGTCCAGCTTCACTGCCCGCCCACGGACGTGTACTACCGGCCGGAGACGTTCGACGCGCTCGACGCGCTCGCGGACGAGGGACGGATCGCGAGCTACGGCGTCAGCGTCGAGCGCGTCGAGGAGGGGCTGAAGGCGATCGAGTACCCGGGCGTCGAGACCGTCCAGATCATCTTCAATCCCTTCCGGCAGCGGCCGGCCGAGCTGTTCTTGGAGGAGGCCGCCGCGCGCGACGTGGGCGTCATCTGCCGGGTGCCGCTCGCGTCCGGGCTGCTCACGGGCGCGCTCTCGCGCGACGCCGAGTTCCCCGAGGACGACCACCGCAACTACAACCGCGAGGGCGACGCCTTCGACGTGGGCGAGACGTTCGCGGGCGTCCCCTTCGAGGCGGGCCTCGACGCGGTCGACGCGCTCGGCGAGCGCCTGCCGGACGACCGCCCGCTGCCCGAGTTCGCGCTGCGCTGGATCCTCGACCACGACGCCGTCTCGACGGTGATCCCGGGGTCGACGACGCCCGAGCACGTCCGGGCGAACGCGGCCGCGAGCGAGGCGCCCCCGCTCTCCGACGCCGAGCGCGACGCCGCGAGCGAGGTGTACGACGAGCACGTCCGCGAGCACGTCCACCAGCGCTGGTGAGGGCGGGCGAGCGCCGGCGAGCGGGACGCGGAGCGGCGTGAGGACGCGGCGCGCGCCCCGTCACCTCACTCGTCGAGCGCCGCCGCCAGCTTCTCGATCGGATGGGGCGGCGTCTCGGCGCCCTCGCGGTCGCCGAGCTGCGACCGGCAGGAGGCGCCGGGCGCCGTCGCCGCGTCGCCGTCGCTGTCAGCGACCTGCCCGAAGAGGATGCGGCCGATCGCCTGCGAGAGCTCGTAGTGCTCGCTCTCGTAGCCGAACGAGCCGGCCATGCCGCAACACGAGGAGTCGAGCGGGTCGACGCCGTAGCCGGCGCGCCGGAGGACGCCGACCGCGTGGTGGTCCGTGTTCGCCGCCTTCTGGTTACAGTGCCCGTGGTAGGTGAGCGTCTCCGCCGGCGCGTGGAACGAGAGCCGCTCGTCGACCCGGCGCGCGTCGAGGTACTCGCAGACGCCGGCCGCGGCCGCTGACACCGCCTCGACGTCCGCGCCGTCGAGCAGGTCCAGGTACTCGTCCTGGAACATCACCGCGTCGGAGGGCTCGACGAAGAGGACCGACTGCCCCTCGCGGACGCGGGGCGCGAGCGCCGCGACGTTCTCGGCCGCGCGCTCCCGGGCCGTATCGAGGAAGCCGGTCGAGAAGGCGGCGCGGCCCGAGGGCGCGAGGCCGTCCGGGACCTCGACGCGGACGTCCGCGGCCTCCAGCACGCGCACCGCCGCCTTCCCGGCCGCCGGGTAGCTGTAGTCGGTGTAGGTGTCGGGGAACAGGACGACGGTGTCGACCGCCTCGGAGCGGGCGACCGCGGGGCCGCCGCGGGCCGCGAACCACGCCTCGAAGCTCTCGGACCGGAAGGTCGGCAGCGCGCGCTCGGGAGCGATCCCGACGAGCGCGTCCATCGCCCTGCGGGCGCCCGGAACACTCGCCGCCGCGTTCGACAGCGGCGCCAGCCGGCTCCCGAGCGCCGAGAGCCGGTCGACGTCGCGGAAGAGCCGCTCGCGCAGCCCCGCGCCCTCCCGCTCGTGGTGCTCGTGTTTCACCTCCGCCTTCAGCTTCGCGAGGTCGACCCCGGTCGGACAGTCGCTCTGACAGCCCTTACAGCCGACGCAGAGGTCTAACACCTCCGCCTGGAACCGGTCGGAGTGGATCTCCTCGTCGTCGAGCTCGCCGCTTATCGCGGCCCGGAGCATGTTCGCCCGCCCGCGGGTCGTCTGGACCTCCTCGCCGGAGGCGCGGTACGTGGGACACATCGTCCCGGAGTCGGTCTCGCGGCAGGTACCGCAGCCGTTACACAGCTCGACGAGCTCCGAGAAGCCGCCCTCGTCGGAGAAGTCGAGGTTCGTCTGCGGCTCGATCGACCGGTACGTCGGCCCGTACCGGAGGTTCTCGCGCATGTCGGTGTCGGCGGCGGCCTCGGGGTAGCCGCGCTCGGCCGCGGTCTCGCCGTCGACGTAGACGACCTTCCCGGGGTTCATCCGCCACTCGGGGTCGAACGCGGACTTCAGCTCCTGGAACGCCGCCCAGAGGTCCTCGCCGTACATCCTCGGGTTGAACTCGGTGCGCGCGAGCCCGTCGCCGTGCTCGCCGGAGAAGGCGCCGTGGTGCTCCAGGACGAGGTCGGTGACGTCGTCGGCGATGGCGTGCATCGTCTCGACGCCCTCGGACTCCTTCAGCGAGAGGATCGGGCGGATGTGGAGCGTCCCGACGCCGGCGTGCGCGAAGTACGCGGCCGAGGTGCCGTGGTCGTCGAGGACCTCCTCGAAGGCGGCGACGTAGTCGGCGAGCTCCGCGGGCGGCACCGAGGCGTCCTCGATGAACGGGTACGGCTTCGCGTCGCCGTCCATGCTCATCAGGAGCGGTATCGCGGCCTTCCGGAGGTTCCAGAGGTCCGCCTGCGCGCCCTCGTCGTACGCCTCGATGACGTCGAAGGCGTCGCGGTCGCCGTCGCCGCGGAAGCGGTCGTTCGCGTCGGCGACAGCCGCCTCGAAGTCGTCGACCAGCTCGGAGTCCCACTCCAACATGAGCGCGGCCGCGGCCCGGTCCGGGATCGGGTCCGCGTACTCGGCGTACTCCGGCGATCCCGCAGCCAGCTCCACGACCGCGTCGTCCATCAGCTCGACCGCGCTCACCGGGAGCGCCAGCGCCTCGGGGACCGCGCGCATGGCGGCGTCGAGCGTGTCGAACGAGTACAGCGCCAGCGCGGTCGCCTCGGGGCGGGTGACGAGCGAGAGGGTGGCCTCGACGACGACGCCCAAGGTCCCCTCGGCGCCGACGAACAGCTTCGAGAGGTTGATCACCTCCTCGCCGTCGTCATTCTCGTAGATCACCTTGTGGAGGTTGTACCCCGAGACCGACCGCTTGAGCGTCGGGTATCGCTCGGCTATCTCGTCGGCGTTGCCCTCGACGAGCGCGCGGACCGTCTCGTACAGCGCGGCCTCCCGCTCGCCGGCCGCCTCGCCCGCGACGATGGCCTCGTACTCGGGGGAGTCGAGGACGACCTCCCGGGTGTGAACGAGCGAGCCGTCCGCCAGCACCACGCGCAGCTCCTCGGTGTAGGCGTCGGTGATCCCGTACCGCACGGAGTGGGCGCCGGTGGAGTTGTTGCCGATGCCGCCGCCCACGGTCGCGCGCGCCGAGGAGGCGGGGTCGGGCGCGAACTTCAGGCCGTCCGCTGCGAGCCGGTCGTCGAGGTCGTCCTGGACGACGCCGGGCTGGACCGTGGCGCGGCGGGCGCCGGGGTCGACCGACAGGATCGCGTCCATGTGACGCGAGCAGTCGAGCACGACGCAGCCCGGCCCGACGGTCTGTCCCGCGAGCGACGACCCCGCGCCGCGCGGTAGCACGGGGACGCCGTGGTCGGCCGCGACCCGGGTCGCGGCCCGCACGTCGTCGACGCCGCGGGGGTAGACGACGCCCGCCGGGCGGGCCTGGTAGACGCTCCCGTCGGTCGCGTACAGCACCTGCGCGTACTCGTCGAACTCGACGCCGCCCGCGACCGCGCCGCGTAAGTCGGCCGCGAGCGACCGGTACGCCTCGACGTCCGGGCGGTCGTGGCCGAGCGCGGCCGCCGAGACGCCCGATCGGTCCGCCCCGGCCGATCCCGCGGCCACTCCGCCGTCGGACGCGGCCCGCCGCGGTCGGTCGTCGGCGGCCTCGTCTCGCGATCCCCCCGAGCCGCCGTCGCCGGCGAGTCCTCCTCCGTTCATGGGGTAGGTGGACGGGATGAGCGTGATAAATCTATTGTGAACGATAATTATATTCATTTAGGCCGTCGCCGTCGCCTTGACGTACGCGGTCCGTGCGACGCTGGTGGGCGCCCCGGCGGTCGTCGCGGGAAGCGGGGTCGGACTCGTGGCGTACGCGGCGTCGCTCCGGCTCATCGGCGTGGACCCGCGCGACCGCTTCGTCGCGCGGCGGTACCGGGCCGCGCTCGCCGACCGGGTCGACCGCTGATCCCGCCGGGCGCGGATCGCGACGATTTATGGGCGGACCGCGACGTACTGACGGTATGCAAACGTTCGACCGCGGGTCGGCGGGGTCGGCCCGCGTCGCGATCGTCGGCGGGATCCACGGCGACGAGCCCGCCGGCGTGCGGATCGTAGAGCGGCTCGCAGCGGAGCTCGCGCCCCTCGACTCCTCCGACGGTGAGGAGGGGTCCGCGGGGCTCGTCCGGCTGATACTCGCCAACGAGCCGGCGATCGAGGCCGGAACGCGCTACACCGACGCGGACCTGAACCGGGCGTTCCCGGGCGACGCCGACAGCGACGAGTACGAGCGGGCGCTGGCGCCGCGGCTCGCCGCGGAACTGGAGGGGTTCGACGCCGTGCTCGCGCTCCACACGTCGCACAGCGCGCCGCCGCCGTTCGCCATCTTCAGCGACCTCACGGAGTCGGTCCGCCGCACCGTCACCGGCCTCCCCGTCGACCACGTCGTCGACGCGAGCGGGCTGCGGTCAACGACGCTCGACTCCACCATCCCGCACACCGTCTCGATCGAGGTGGGCCGGCAGGGCAGCGAGGAGGCCGTCGAGTTCGGCCACGAGGCGTGTCGCGCGTTCCTCCGGGTCCACGGCGCGCTCGCGGACGAGCAGCCGACGTTCTCGGAGACGACCGTGGTCGCGGGCAGCGAGGAGGTGCCGAAGGGCGGGGGGACGCCGCACGTCCACTTCCGGAACTTCGAGCCGATCCCGGAGGGCGCGGTGTTCGCCGAGGACGACGTGTACACCCACCGCGTCGAGGAGCCGGGCGTGGTCCCGATCCTCGCGAGCGAGGACGGGTACGACGACATCTTCGGCATCTACGGCCGCGTCACGGGCACGCTGAAGCCGCCGGGGGAGGGCGACCTGCGGGTGTACCCGCGCGACGAGGAAGGGGACGACTGAGAGAACGGGGCTGACCGATCGCTCGAACGGTCTACGGCCGGGCCGGGACCGTCACTTCGCGGTGGGCGTGATGTCGCCGACGGCGTCCATCACTTGGACCGCCGCGCTGGCGGCGAGCCCGCGGGCGACCTCGTCGGTGTCGGACTCGGCGATGCCGGCGTCCAAGTCCTCCGGGTCCGGCGTGAAGCCGGCCGAGACGGGGTGGCCGGCCGGGGGGTTCACCGCGACGGTCGCCTGCGGGCCGTCCGCGCCGACGGACAGCTCGGAGCCGACGGCGTAGCTGTCGGGCAGGTACGATTCCGTGCGCGATACGATTCCGGCGACCGCGCGCCGGAGCTGTTTTTCTTGGTCCGGAGAGAGGTCGACGGCCGCGGGCGAGCCCGCGTCCGTCACACCCGGCGCCCCGGCGTACGGGTTGTTGCCGTTCATTCGAAGACACGACCCGTACGCGGAGCCGAGTCAAAAAGGCGTCGGCGACGGCGACCGGGGCTCCGGCGCGGCCCGGCCTCTCTCCGCGCGGCCCGTTACAGGATCGGCTCGGACTCCCCGTACGCGGCGATGACGACCGCGGTCGCGTACCGGTCCGGCTCGGCCGCGACCGTCTCGACGCGCGTCTCCCGGTCGGGGAGCTCCCAGTTCCGGAGGTCGCCGCCGGCGTCGAGGCCCGCCTCGATCCGCTCGCGCACGTCGTCGGGGTCCTCGCCCGTCACCTCGTAGAAGAGCCCCGGCCCCGGACCGGTCGCCCAGCCGAGCCCCGCGACCGCGTCGGGGCGACGGCGAGGCGCGCGCTTCGACTCGGCGCCCTCGGCGCCCGCGCGACCGCCCTCGCGGAAGTCGACCTCGTCGCCCGGCCCGACCGTCCGGCGCGCCTCGACGACGGTGAGGCGGTTCCCCGCGGGCCCGAGGTCGGGCGCCGCCGCGACCGCCTCGACGGTCGCCTCGGCGGGGACGACCGAGGAGACCGCCACGAGGTTGTAGTTGTGGAGGTTCGCGTCCGCGAGCGCGGCGTCGTAGGAGGCCATCGCCGTGTCGGCGATTCCGACGCCGCCGGCGACGTGGATGGTGTTCATTACGGGCGAGTCGGCGGCGGGCGCGCTAAGGGGTTACGAACTGACCGCTCCGAAACGCGCACGGCGAGGACGGGGACCGAGGGTTCAGTACTGGTAGTTGATGACCCGCTCGTCTTCGGTGTCCGCGTCCTGAAGCTTGTCGCGGGCCTGCTCGAAGTCCTCCTGGGTCACCTCGGTGCGGCCGTCGCGGATGGCGAACATCCCGGCCTCGGTCGCCAGCGACGCGATGTCGGCGCCGCTGTACCCGTCGAGGTCGCGGGCGACGACGCCGAGGTCGACCCCGTCGGCGACGTTCATGTCGTCGGTGTGGATCTCCAGGATGCGCTCGCGGCCCTCGGCGCCGGGCTCTGGCACCTCGATGAGGCGGTCGAAGCGACCGGGGCGGAGGATCGCCTCGTCGAGCATGTCGAAGCGGTTCGTCGCGGCCATGATCCGGACCTCGCCGCGGTCGTCGAAGCCGTCCATCTCGCTGAGGAGCTGCATCATCGTGCGCTGGACCTCGGCGTCGCCTGAGGTCTTCGAGTCCGTCCGCTTGGCGGCGACGGCGTCGATCTCGTCGATGAAGATGACGGCCGGCTCGCGCTCGGCGGCCAGCTCGAACAGGTCGCGGACGAGCCGCGCGCCCTCGCCGATGAACTTCCGGACGAGCTCGGACCCGGCCATCTTGATGAAGGTGGCGTCGGACTCGTTGGCGACGGCCTTCGCGAGCATCGTCTTCCCGGTGCCCGGCGGGCCGTGGAGGAGGACGCCGCTCGGCGGCTCGACGCCGACCGTCTCGAACTGCTCGGGGTTCTCCAGCGGGTCCTCGACGGCCTCGCGCACCTCCCGGATCTGGTCGTCGATGCCGCCGATGTCGGCGTACGTGACGTCGGGGGACTCGGTGACCTCCATCGCCTGGGCCCGGGAGTCGGTCTCGTCGTCGAGCACCTGCTGGACGGCGAAGGAGTCGTTGATCGCGACGCGGTCGCCGGGGCGGAGGTCCTCGTCGAGCCGCGAGGCGGCCTGCGTGAGCACCTCCTGGTTGTTGCCGTGCTGTTTGATGACGACGCCCTCGTCGGTGATCTCCTCGACGGACGCGATGTACAGCGAGGTGGTCTTCAGCACCTCGTTCTCGCGCTTCAGCTGCTCGACGTCGTCCTTCAGCTCGCCGCGGCGCCCCTCGGCGTCGGCGAGCCGCGATTCCAGTTCCTCGTTCACCTGAACGATCCGCCGGTAGTGCTGGCGGATCGCCTCCAACCGCTCCGCGTCGCTCATCTCGGGGTCGAGCTCCAACCGCGGGCGGTCGGGCAGTGAGGGGCTGTGAGACATTCGTTGAGCCCGACTAAGATGCGGGCGTAAATGTGCCTTTGGGTCACGGAGAGACCGTTGGATCCGCCGAGAGGACGCCGGCGTCACGGCTCCGGTTACCCCTCTGTCGACCCCGCCCGCAACCCCGGAATCATCTCTGATAATCGGGTGTCAACGTTTTAACGCGGAGGGGAGCAACGTGGCCGTATGGACGTACGAACGGCGGGCGGACGCGCCGGTCCGGGGGTCGCGAACCGCGAGACCGGGAGGGCCCGCCCATGAGCGGCACTCCGGACGCGACCGTCCTCGCGGTCGACGACGAGCCGGACCTCGCAGAGCTGTACCGGGTGTACCTCGACCCGGAGTACGACGTTCGCATCGCGACCGGGGGCGAGGAAGCGATCGACGCGATGGACGAGACGGTCGACGTGGTCCTCCTCGACCGCCGGATGCCCGACATGTCGGGCCACGAGGTGCTGAACGCGATCCGCGGCGAGGGGTACGACGCCCGGGTGGCGATGCTGACCGCGGTAGAGCCCGATGTCGACATCGTCGAGATGCCGTTCGACGACTACAAGACGAAGCCGGTCACGAAGGAGGACCTCCTCACGCTCGTCGAGGTGCTCCTCCACCGCGCCGCGTTCGACGAGCGGAGCCAGGAGTTCTTCGCGCTCGCCTCGAAGAAGGCGGCGCTGGAGGCCGCCGGCACGACGAACTCCGAGGAGTACGAGGAGCTCATCGAGCGGATGGAATCCGTGCGCGTCGAGGTCGACGACACGCTCGACCACCTCTCGGCGCGGGACGCGTTCGCCGAGGTCCCGGGCGAAGTACCGTAGCGAGGCGGAGGGCGCCTCCGGACCGTCACTCGATCGTCAGCTCGCCGTCCGCCGCCTCCTCGCCGGCGTTCTCGTCCCACTCCAACTCGAACTCGACGCTCAGCTCGCCCGGCCCGTCGGCCGGCCCCTCGCGCTCCGCCTTCACCTCGAAGGTGGGCCGCGCGGGCGGCTCCAGCGTCGTCGACTCGGCGCCGCGCGTGAGGGTGATCGCGTTCCCGGCGTCGAGCGAGTCCGCGACCGTCCGCAGGTACGCGGCGATTTCCTCGCGGCTCCGACGGCTTTCCGACTTGAACAGGACTTCTTCTGGCATGCGTGGACGTACGCGCCCACGAGTGATAAACACCGACGCGGCGCCAGCGGGACCTCGCCCCCGATCGTTTTGTGTTCGCCGACCGAACCCGCACCCCGTGTCCGTCCCCGACTCGCTCCGCACGGTCGTCGCCGTCGCCGTCTACTGGACGGCGATCGCGCTCGGCGGGAGCGTCCTCCTCCCGGACCCGACGAGTCCGCTCGCCGCGGTCCCGATCCTCGGCGGCGGCGCCGTCGTCGCCCACGCGGCGCGCACCGGCCGCCTCGTCGAACTCGGGTACGCGGTGGGGACGATGTGGCTCGCCGTGCTCGCGCTGTCGGTCGGCACCGGCGTCGTCGACCTCGTCGCGCCGCCCGCGGGCGAGATCGCGCCGCTCGCCGGCTACCCGGGGATCGCGGCGATCGGCACGGTCGGGCTGTTCGGCGTCCTCCTCGTCGCGTACGCGGCGTTCGCCCGCCGGACCGCGGCGCGAGGCGCGGGCGAGTGAGTGGACGCGAGGCCCTCAGAACCCGTCCTCGAAGACGAACGTCCCGTTCCGCTGGACGACCTCGCCGTCGACCTCGATGACGGAGTCCTCGCTCATGTCGACGATCATGTCGACGTGCTCGGCGGACTCGTTGACCGCGTTCTCCTCGCCGACGGTCTCCGGATACGCGGAGCCGACCGCCATGTGGACGGTGTCGCCCATCTTCTCGTCGAACAGCATGTTGTAGGTGAACCGGTCGATCTGGCGGTTCATGCCGATTCCGAGCTCGCCGAGGCGCCGCGATCCCTCGTCGGTGTCGAGGATGCCGGAGAGCAGCTCCTCGTTGCGCTCGGCGGAGTGCGAGACGACCTCGCCGTCCTCGAACCGGAGCCGGACCCCGTCGATCTCGCGCCCGTAGCGGTACAGCGGGAGGTCGAAGTGGACCTCGCCGTCGACGCCGTCGCGCGTCGGCGCCGTGAACACCTCGCCGCCGGGGAGGTTCGCCTCGCCGTAGTCGTTGAGCGTGGAGTTGCCCGACACGTCGAGCGTGAGGTCGGTCTCGTCGCCGGACCTGATGCGCACCTCGTCGGCCGCGTCGAGGATCTCGACCATCTCCGCCTGGAACTCGCGCTGTTCGTCCCAGTCGAGCGAGACGGCGTCCCACACGAAGTTCTCGTACGCCTCGGTGCTCATCCCGGCGAGCTGGGCGTGGCTCGCGGTCGGGTACTGCGTGAGACACCACGTCTTCGAGAGCCGCGTGCGCTTGACCTCCTCCATCGCGCGGTTGTACGCGGCGTTCGTCTCGGGGTCCACGTCGGCGTCCTCGGTGGCGTTCGCGCCGCCGCGCGCGATGACGAAGGCGTCGGCCTCCTCGTAGAGCGCGCGCCGGTGGCTCGGCTCGGAGAAGTCCTCGGAGGCGCGCTTGAACGCGCGCTGGGCGCGCTTCGAGTAATTGAGGTAGACGGGGTTCGCCCCGCGGTCGCCGCAGACCTCGTGGAGCGCGACCGCGAGGTCCTCGGCCTCCTTCGGCATCTGGATGACCACGTCGTCGCCCGACTCGATGCCGGTCGAGTGGTCGGCGATGATCTCCGCGTGTTCGCGTACGCGTGCGTCCATGACAGCCGGTTTCGCGGCCGGGGAATTACCGCTTTTCCTTCCGGCGGGCCGGGTGGGGGAGCGACCGATCCCGTCGCGGCCCTCCCGGCCGCAACGCGTTTGCCCCGCCGTCGCGTAGCCTCGGACATGCCTCGGCTCGCGTTCCGCGCGGCCGCCGCCGCCGTCGGCGTCGCCCTCCTCGTCGGCTACCTGACCGCGGCGCTGTTCGTCGCCGACCTGCTGCGCGCGGCCTGGGCGGCCCGACCGGACCTCCCGGTCCTCGTCGCGCTGCTTGCCGCGGTCGCGCTCGGGTCGGCGTACCTCAGCTACCGGCTCGGCACCGCCCAGATCCTCGCGAACCTGGAGGGCGACCGCGTCCCGCGGAGGCGGGCGCCGGATCTCCACCGCCGGATCGACTCGCTCGCGGCGCGGATGGACCTGCCGCGGCCGGCGCTGTACGTCACCGACGCCCGCGCGCCGAACGCGTTCGCCGTCGGCGGCGGGTCGGGGAGCGGGGCGCTCGTGATCGACCGGTCGCTGTTCCGGCTACTGTCCGCCCGCGAGATCGAGGCGATCCTCGCGCACGAGCTGGCGCACTTAGAGGGCAACGACGGGTTCGCGATCGCGATGGCGGACGGGGTCGGCCGCTCGCTGGTCGGGGTCGCCACCCTGGTCGCGCTGCCCGCGCTGCTCGCGCTGTCGGGGCTCGCGGCCGCCTCGGCGTGGATCCGCGGGCGACCCGGCGACCGGTCGGGGCCGTTCGCGCGGCTTCACCGCGCGCTCGCCGGCGCCCTGTTCGCCGCGTTCGTCCTCGCGACGCTCGTCGCCCGGTCGCGGTCGCGCAAGCGCGAGTTCGCGGCCGACGACCGCGCGGCCGAGGTGACGGGCGACCCCGCGGCGCTCGCGCGGGCGCTCCGCCGAATCGAGCGCGCGACCGACCCGGAGTGGCCCCTCGCGCCGTTCTCGTCGCAGAAACGGACCGACGAGACCGCAGAGCGCTGGCTCTCGACGCACCCCTCGACCGACGAGCGGGTCGAGCGCCTGCGGGAGCGGGCCGAGTCGCAGGGGCCGACGCGGCGGATCCCGGCGGGGCCGTCGCGGGCGAGCAGCGGACGCGGATCGTCGTGGCGGTGAGGGCTTACAGCCCGTACTGCTCGCGCGTCACGTCGTCGAGGCCCGACTCCGCCAGCACGTCCGCGGGCACGAGCATGTCTAACTGGACGACGCCGGGGAGCCGCCCGATCTGCACGCCACCGGTGAACGTGCACCGGGCGCGGACCTCGCCCTCGCTCATGCCGAGCAGCGTCCCGGCGCGGTCGAAGGCGTTCTGCGTGGCGTCGTTGACCGTCGCGCCGGAGCCGATCACCTGGATCGGGGCGGCGTCGGTGTCCACGTCGACGCCGTGCTCCGCGCCGAGACCCTCGCCGGCCGCGACCTCGTCGTCGCTGTAGGGCTTGCTGATGAAGGGGAGGTCCTCCTCGTTCGGCAGGAGGACGGGCCCGTCGAGGTCCACGTCCTCGATCACCTCCACGTCCATCGTGACCGTCCCGCTCACGTCGGTGGTGTGGAGGGAGAGCTCGCCGTCGCCCTGGTTCGCGTGGAGGTCGCCGACGTAGATCCCGCCGCCGTCGACGGCGACCGGGCAGACCAGCGTCGCGCCCGCGCGGACCTCGGGCACGTCCATGTGGCCGTCGGTGCGCAGGTCCAGGTCCGCCTCGGTCTCGACGCCGTAGTCGTGGTCGGCGCCGACGAGGTTCTGCCCGAAGTCGCCCGCGTTGTGCGAGTCGGGCATGGTGACCGGCGGCGTGGTGCCGATGTTGCCGATGAACGGTAGCAGGCGGCCGAGCGTGCCTGGCATCTCGTCGGGCTCGTACAGCAGGATCGGGTGCTGGCGGGCGTTCTCGGGGATGTCCATCACGCGCTCGGCGTCGGTCGCGAGCGCGTGGGCGCCCTCATCGTCGAGCGTGATCCCGACCGCGTTCTCGTGGTCGAAGGCGACGGTGTAGCCGTACTCGAACCCGAACGAGGAGGCGTTGGCGCCGCACTCCGCGCAGCGGATCGCGTCCTCGCCGGTGCCCTCGACGACGGACTCGGGCCACGTCGTCCCGCACTCCGGGCAGCGGTGGTCGACGAACGGGTCGTCGCCGAACGCCTCGTCGCGTTCCGCCATCGACCCCGTGCTGGTGGCCATGCTCGTCACCTCCACGTCGCGGATGTGGATCGCGACGGCGTCGCCGACCTCGGCGCCCTCGACGCGGATCGGCCGCGTCACCTCGTGGCCGCCGCGGAACGAGGGCGTCACCATCGGTCCCCAACAGCCCGGCGGCGTGTACGTCGTCACCGTCCCGCCGTCCGCGACCGTCCCGGCCCACTCCTGGTCGGGCCCGACGAGCCCGAGCGTGTACTGGTCGACGTACAGCTCCTCTTCGACCTCTGTCTGCGCCATACCGTGTAGTGGTACGGCATGGCACATCATAACCGTAGGGGAGGCGGCACTCAGACCGGGAACCGCGAGGGCCGCCAAGCCCGAGGACCACGAGGCGCGCTCGCTCGACGGGCCGTCCGGGGCGAGAGCCAACCGCGCGCTCGCGGTCCGCCCGGCTCGCGGTCCGCCCGGCTCGCAGTCCGCGAATTTCGGCCCTCGGTCCGCGACCCCGCAGAGGGGTCACCGACCCACGATCCGGAGTTCGCCTGCGAGACCGTACGTATCGTTCGAAGATCGCGATTCTGAACGGACTCGGAGAGCATACGACTAGCCAAACCGAACTATTGAAGACAAAATCTTTTCACGACACAGTTCTGTGAGCGAATACGCGACGGAGACTCAGAATGCCAGCAATGGAAACCGCCGAGTTCGATACCGAACTCAGTCTCTTCAAATACGATAATCTCGAACAGCTTCCGTCTAAATACCGCGACCTCGACGAGAGCGAGCGAACGCGCCGGATCGAGGGGGCGCTGGACGCGCTCGGCGACGACGTGGTGATCCTCGGTCACAACTACCAGCGGCGGGAGATCGTCGAGCACGCCGACTTCGTCGGCGACTCCTACCAGCTGAGCAAGGAGGCCGCGGCGGCCGACGCGGCGTACGTCGTCTTCGGCGGGGTCACGTTCATGGCCGAGTCCGCGGACATCATCACCGACGACGACCAGACGGTCGTCCTCCCGAGCATGGAGGCGTCCTGCCCGATGGCGGGGATGGCCGAGGCGCTCCAGGTCGACGCGGCGTGGGCGGAGCTGACGGCCGCGACCGACGCGGACATCGTGCCGGTCACGTACATGAACAGCTACGCCGACCTCAAGGCGTTCTGCGCCGAGCACGGCGGCTTGGTGTGTACCTCCTCGAACGCCCACCGCGCCTTCGAGTACGCCCTCGAAGAGGGCGACAAGGTGCTGTTCCTCCCCGACAAGCACCTCGGGGAGAACACCGCCCACCGGCTCGGGCTCGAAGACGAGATCGCCGAGTGGGACCCGTGGGACGCCGCGTCCGCCGACGCGTCGGCGGTCGTCGACAGCGACGTGATCCTCTGGGACGGCTACTGTCAGGTCCACGAGCGGTTCAGCCCGTCGCACGTCGAGCGGGTCCGGGCGGTCCACGAGGACGCGCGCGTCGTCGTCCACCCCGAGTGCCGCCGGGAGGTCGTCGAGGCGGCGGACGTGGTCGGCTCCACCGCGACGATCCGCGAGACCGTCGCCGAGGCCGACCCCGGCGAGACGTGGGCCATCGGGACCGAGGTCCACCTGACCCGGCACCTCCAGCGGTGGCACCCGGAGGTGGACGTCGTCCCGCTGTGCGGCGAGGCGTGTATGGACTGTAACGCGATGCGCCAGATCGACCCGAACTACCTCGCGTGGGTGCTCGAAGAGCTGGCCGCCGGACGCGAGCGCAACGTCGTCGAGGTCGCGCCCGAGGAGAAGGACCTCGCGCGCGTCGCCCTCGACCGCATGCTGGAGGTGTGAGATGACGGGCCACGAGACCGCGGACGTGCTCGTCGTCGGCTCGGGGGTCGCCGGGCTGACGACCGCGCTCGCCGCCGCGCGCGAGGGCCGCGAGGTGACGGTGGCGACGAAGGCCACGCGCCCCGCGGACGCCGCGTCGTGGTGGGCTCAGGGCGGGATCGCAGTCGCCCGCGACCGGCCGGTGCGGTTCAAGCGGGACGTGCTGGCGGCCTCGGACGGCACCGCCGACCCGGACGCTGTCGACGTGCTCGTCGAGAACGCCGACGACGCGGTCCGGGACGTGCTCGTCGACACGCTCGGCGTCGAGTTCGACCGCGAGGCGGACGCCGGGACGTTCGACTACGGCCGCGAGGCCGCCCACAGCGAGGACCGGATCCTCCACGTCGGCGCGGCGACGGGCGAGCACGTCCACGTCCCCCTGTTGAACCACCTCGACGGACGCGACGGCGTCGAGATCGTCGACGACGCGGCCGCGCTCGACCTGATCGCGAGCGAGGGGCGCGTCCACGGCGCCGTCGTGGCGTCGGCCGACGGGCGCGTGCCGGTGTACGCGAACGCGACCGTGCTCGCGACCGGCGGGATCGGCGACCTGTTCCCGCGGTCGACGAACCCCCGCGGGGCCACCGGTGACGGGGTCGCGATGGCCGCGCTCGCGGGCGCCGACGTGACGGACATGGAGTTCGTCCAGTTCCACCCGACGGCGTACGACGCGGGCCCGGACGAGGAGGGGTTCCTCGTCAGCGAGGCGGTCCGCGGCGAGGGCGCGCTACTGCGCAACGGCGACGGCGAGCGGTTCATGCCCGGGTACCACGACGACGCCGAGCTGGCGCCGCGGGACGTGGTCTCGCGGGCCGTGGCCGCCGAGCGCGACGCCACGGGCGAGGTCCGCCTCGACGTCGGCCCGCTCGACTTCGCGGGCGCGTTCCCCGGCCTCGCCGAGAAGTGCGCCGACCGCGGCGTCGACTCCGCGCAGGGGATCCCCGTTGCGCCCGCCGAGCACTTCCTCTGCGGCGGCGTCGCGGTCGACGACCGGGGGCGGACGAGCCTCGACCGGCTCTACGCGGTCGGCGAGTGCGCGCGGACCGGCGTCCACGGCGCGAACCGCCTCGCCTCCACGAGCCTCCTCGAAGGGCTCGTGTGGGGGCTCCGGGCGGGCGCCGACGCGGCCAGAACTGTCGGGTCCGACGGGACGCCGGCGGACCCCGAGCGGGTCGCGCCCCCGGACCTGCTGGACCGCGACCCCGACCTCCCGCCGGCGTTCGCCCGCGAGAAGTTCCGGCGACTCCGCAGGGTGCTCGGCGAGCACGTCGGGATCGAGCGCGATCCGGCCGAACTCCGCCGAGCGCTCGGCGTGCTCCGGCGCCTGAAGGGGGAGGTCGACGCGTACGTCCGGACTCGGACGTCGCGGTCGCTCTACGAGCTGCGAAACGCCACCGTGACGGCGCTGCTCGTGACCCGGCAGGCGCTCGCGAACGGCGAGAGCGTCGGGACGCACTACGTCGCGGACGACGCCGAGCCCGCCGAGCCCGGGCCGGCGGCGGACGACTGATGCTCACCGACGCCGACGTGGAGCGCTGGCTCCGCGAGGACGTGGGCCACCACGACATGACCAACGACGTGCCGGGCGAGACGAGCGGCCGGCTCGTCGCGAAAGAGCCCGGCGTCGCGGCCGGCGTCGACGCCGCGAGCGCCGTGTTCGACTACCTCGACGCGACTGTGACCGAGCGCGTCGCGGACGGGACCGCCGTCGACCCGGGCGACGCGCTGCTGCGGGTCGCGGGCCCGGCGAGGGCGGTCCTCCGCGGCGAGCGCGTCGCCGTGAACGTCGCGGCCCACGCCTCGGGAGTGGCGACGCGGACCGACGCCGCGGTTGAGGCCGCCCGCGAAGTCGATCCGGACGTCCGGGTCGCCGCCACGCGCAAGACGACGCCCGGGCTCCGGGGAGTAGAGAAGCGCGCGGTCGCGGCCGGCGGCGGCGACACCCATCGGCTCGGCCTCTCGCACATGGTCATGGTCAAGGACAACCACGTCGCGGAGCTGGGGCTGACGGAGGCGATCGAGCGCTTCCGCGAGCGCGCCTCCTTCGCGACGAACGTCGAGGTCGAGGTCGAGGGGTCCGACGCAGCCGCGCGCGCCGCCGCGGCCGGCGCCGACGTGGTCCTGCTCGACAACATGACGCCCGCGGAAACGGCGGCCGCGGTCGAGCGCGTGGCCGCCGCGGACGGCGACGCGCTGACCGAGGCGTCAGGCGGTATCACGGTGGAGGTCGTCCCGGACTACGCCGCGACCGGCGTCGACGTGATCTCGATGGGCGGGCTCACGCACTCCGCGCCGGCGCTCGACCTGTCGTTCCGGACGGGAGGCGACGGATAGCGCGCCGGTGTCGGGCGGGCGCCGGCGGCGGGGTCGGCTCCGTCCGCGAGCGTTGGCGTCGCGGAGTGATCTGGTGGTTTTTATAAATCCCACACCCACGGTCAGGGTATGCAGACCCACGTCGTGCCCGTCGGGTTCGACTACGACCGGATGATCGCCCCCCTCATCCGGGACCAGTTCGACGTCGACCGCGTGATCCTCTTGGAGGGCGCCGTCGGCAGCGAGGCCAACGTCGAGTACTCGCGGAACATCGCGCGCAAGCTCGAACAGGACTTCCGGAACCTCCTCGGCGCCGAGACGGTCCGCGAGCGGTTGGACGACGTGTACGACTACGACGCCGCCTTCGAGCGCGCCTTCGACCTGATCAACGCGGAGCTGGACCGCGACGACGGCGGCGACGCGGCGGGCGACGAGGCGGGCGCAGAGGACGTGGGGGACGCGGACGACCCGCCCGCCGGCGACCGCGAGGTGTGGGTGAACCTCTGTTCGATGCCTCGGCCGGTCTCGTTCGCGTTCGCGACCGCCGCGCACTCGATCATGGTCGAGCGGCAGGCGGACCGCGACCGCATCCACACCTACTACACGGCCCCCGAGAAGTACTTAGAGACCGAGCTGGCGGAGGAGCTGCGCGAGACGCGGGAGCTCCTGCGGGACCTCGACGCCGGGAGCGAGGCGCCGACGGAGGCGGGCGTCGACCCCGACCGCGTCGCCGACCGCCTGGCGAGCACCACCGATCTCCTCGCGGAGTTCGACGAGCGCGGCACCACCATCGGCGCAAAGCGCATCGGCGACCGCCACGTGATCGAGCTGCCGGTCGCCTCCTTCCAGAACGTCAAGCCGTTCGAGGAGCTGGTGCTGTTCACGCTCGGCGAGCACGGCGAGTTCGAGTCGGTCTCGGAGCTGGCGGAGACGCTCGCGACCGAACTCAACGAGGAGTACACGGAGTCGTTCCGCTCGAAGGTGATCTACAACGTCGATCGGCTCGGCCCCGGCGGGAAGGGGTACATCGAGCGTGAGGAGCACGGGAAGTCCTACCGGACGAGCCTCTCGCGGATCGGGGAGCTGTGGGTCCGCGCGCACGCCGACGAGGACCGGGACTACCGGGACCCGGCGTGAACGGGCCCTGACGAGTCGGTGGCGTAGCTATCGATTACTGGCAGCTGATCGGCGACGAACACCGTCGAAGCCCCAGTCGCGAGAACTCGCGCGACTCGCTGTGCTCCTCACTCGGTCGCTCCGCTCCCTCGGTCCGGTGCTTGTGTCGCCGTGCCTCGTTCTCGCGACTGCCCCTTCGAGTCCCGCCCCGCACCGCACAGCGACCGCCGGAAGACGGTCCTGCTCGCTCACTCCGTTCGCTGCGCGGGCTGCGACTCCCGGCCTCCCCCTCGCTCCCGTCGGTCGCTCGCGGGACCGCGGCCTCGCGCCTCCCCAGCCTCGTCGCTGCCGGCCTCGCTCCGCTTCGGCCCCCAGCGACTCCCTCGCACGCGCTCCTCGCGGCCGCCGCGGACGGCCGCTCGGAGGCGCGCGCCACCGCACTGGACTTCGGCGCTCGATTATCAGCCGTCGACTGTCTCGACCCGCCCGTTTATCAGGGTGGAACCGGGAGCGTTAGGGGATGAGTTCGGGGGGCAGTTCCGACGCGAGCGGGTCGAACGGTCGCGGGGGCGGCGACGGCGAGAGCGGCGCGAACGAGTTCGACTTCGCGGCGCCCGCGACCGACCAGTCGTTCGAGAACGCGCTCGCGAAGGCCCGCGACGGCGCCCGGCTGACGGTCGACGACGCGACGGAACTGCTCGCCACGGGCACGGACCGCGAGGGGATCGACCCCGTCCGCAAGGAGGCCGTGCTGGAGGTGGCCGACCGGCGCCGGGCCGAGGAGGTCGGCGACGAGGTCACCTTCGTCGCCAACCTCAACAACAACGTCACCACGGCGTGTAACACGGGCTGTCTGTTCTGTAACTTCAAGGACACCGCGCACGCCTTCGAGGCCGACAGCGACGTCGAACACGCGGGGTTCACCAAGCCGCCCGCGGAGTCGCGCGCGGTCGTCGAGGACGCCCTCGACATGGGGGTCTACGAGGTGTGCTCCGTTTCGGGGCTCCACCCGGCGTTCGCGCTGAACGAGGAGCACCACGAGGTACTCGCCGCGCACGACGACCCCGCGAGCGAGGCGAACTACAAGCCGCCCGAGGCGTACGCGATCGACCCGGGCACCTACGTCGAACAGATGGCGGCGATGTCGGTCGGCGGCGTCCACCTCCACTCGATGACCCCGGAGGAGGCGTACCACGCCAAGCGCGGCACCGACTGGGCGTACGAGTCCGTCTACCGCGAGTTGGCCGACGCCGGCCTCGACTCCGCGCCGGGCACCGCCGCCGAGATTCTCGTCGACGAGGTCCGCGACGTGATCTGCCCGGGGAAGATCCGCACGGACGACTGGGTGGCCGCGATGGAGGGCGCGGCCGCCGCCGGCCTCGACGTCACCTCGACGATGATGTACGGCCACGTCGAGACGGTCGCGCACCGCGCGCAGCACCTGGAGGTGATCCGCGACCTCCAGGACCGGACGGGCGCGATCACCGAGTTCGTCCCGCTGTCCTTCATCCACCGGAACACCCCGCTCTACCGGCGCGGCGTCGTCGACTCCGGGCCCTCGCGCGCCGAGGACGAGCTGGTGGTCGCGGTCGCGCGGCTCTTCCTCGACAACGTCGACCACGTACAGGCCTCGTGGGTGAAGTCGGGCGACGCCCACGGGCTGAAGCTGCTCAACTGCGGCGCCGACGACTTCATGGGCACCATCCTCTCGGAGGAGATCACCAGCCGTGCGGGCGGCGAGTACGGCGAGTACCGCTCGTTCGACGACTACGTCGAGATGATAACGGCGATCGGTCGGACGCCCGTCGAGCGCTCGACGGACTACCGCACCCGCCGCCGGATCGATCCCGACGACGGCCCGCACGGCCCGCGGCTCGGCCCGCGCGCCGACGGGACGCCGATGCTCCCGGACGGGCCGTCCGGCGGCGAGAGCGGCGCCGACGCGACCGGGACGCCGCCCGCCGACGCCGACGACTGAGCGCCCGGAGCGACCCCGCCCGACTAGTTCCTCGCCGAACGTGTTCCCCCGACCGCCGGCGACTCCCAGCGAGTGGGAACCCGCGGTATCCCCTTTACCGTGGTACACGCCACCACGTGTGAGATGGCCCGACCCGACGCGCAGTCCGTCGACCGTCCGGAGAACGCCGCCGAAGACGGGAGCGGCGACGAGCGGATCGACCCGGACCGCCCGTCGCTCACGCGCTCCGACGAACGGCTGCTCTCGTACCTCGCCGACGTGGGCGCAGACTACCAAGCGTTCATCGCCGGGAACACGGGCCTGTACGCCGACCACGTCGAGTCGCGGCTGACCGCGCTGGCGGACGCCGGGCTCGTCGAGCGCGTCTCCGGCGAGGCGGTGTACCGCGTCACCGACGCGGGGCGGGAAGCCCTCCGCGAGGACTGCCCGCGCTGGTCGGACTGAGAGAGCGACGAGGTTCCCGCGCGGCGCCGCGCCCGTCTACCGCCCGAGCTCCTCGTGGGCCGACGAGAGGTGGCGCGACCCGAGCGCCGCGAGCAGGTTGAGCTCGCCGGCGAGCGCGCAGGCCGCGATCGACTCCGCGAGCGCGTCGGCGTTGCTCCCGGCCGGGTCGCCGCCGCCCGCGACCCCGAGGATCTCCAGGCTGGCCTGCTGCGTCGGCAGCTTCGTCCCGCCGCCGACCGTCCCCACTTCGAGGCTCGCCAGCGAGACGGAGACGTAGAGGTCGCCGTCGGCGGTCGTCTCGGCGGTCGTGATCGCGTTCGCCCCCTCGACGACCTGCGCCTCGTCCTGCCCGGTGGCGAGGAACATCGCCGCGACCGCGTTGGCGACGTGCGCGTTGAAGCCGAGCGCGCCCGCCTTCGCGGAGCCGACGAGGTTCTTCCGCGTGTTGATCTCCTCGATCGACTCCGGTGTCGTGCGGAGCCGCTCCTCGACGACCGCGTGCGGGATCGTCGCGTCCGCGACGACCGACCGCCCGCGCCCCTCGACGGCGTTGATCGCGGCCGGCTTCTTGTCGGAACAGAGGTTCCCCGAGAGCGCGACGAGCGAGGCGTCCGTCTCCGCCTCGATCACGTCGCAGGCCTCCCGCGTCGCGATGGTGACCATGTTCATCCCCATCGCGTCCTTCGTGTCGTAGCGGAACCGGCAGAAGACGCTGTTGCCGACGACGTACGGCGTCACGTCGAGCAGCTCGCCGTGGCTCGTCGTCGCCTCCGCGGCCTCGGCGAGCGCGGGCTCGTTGTCGCGGACCCAGTCGACGAGCGCCTCGGCCTCGGCGACGTCCGCGACCCGGAAGACGGGCGCGCGGGTCATCCCACTCTTCGTCACCCGCGCCGTCGCGCCGCCGGCGTCCTCGATCACGGAGCAGCCGCGGTTGATCGACGCGACCAAGGCACCCTCGGTGGTCGCGAGGGGGAGGTAGCGCTCGCCCGAGGCGGCGCCGCCGTCGATCGTCACCGGGCCGGCGACGCCGACGGGGACCTGGACGCCCCCGAGCGTGTTCTCGATGTTCGAGCCGTGGACCGCGTCGGCGTCGAAGGCGTACTCGCCGAGCGGGTCGAGGTCGGCGTCGGTCGCCTCCGCGACGAGCAGCCGGCGCGCGGCGGTCGCGACGTCGGCGTCGGCGTGGTCTTCCAGCTCGTGGAAGCGGAGGTCGCCGTCGCGGACCCGGGCCGCGAGGTCCGCGGGAGTCGGTTGCGACATGGCGGCCACTCCTCGCGGCGGGCGCTAATTACTGTCGGTTCGGCCGGCTTCGAGGGGGAGAGACGGCGGGCGGAACGCGGCCGCCTACCGGCCGACGAACCCGGAGAGGCGCTCCCGGAGCGACTCGCCGCCGAGCTTGAGGTAGTAGGCGTCGCCGCCGTCCTCGTAGTAGTCGTCGATGCGGCGGATGACCTCGAAGCCGAGGTGCTCGTAGAAGCCGAGCGCCCGCCGGTTCGTCGTGCGGGCGTGGCAGGTGACCGACCGGTGGTTCGCCGCGACGTCGGCGATCAGCCGCTCGGCGTGGCCGCGGCCGCGGTGGTCGGGGTGAACGGCGAGAAAGAGGATGTAGCCGTCGCGCCGGACGGAGGCGAACGCGACGAGCCGGTCGTTCTCCACGAGCAGGTGGGCGGTCGACCGGCGGTAGGCGTCGACGAAGAAGCCGCGTCGCTGTCGGAGGACGCCCTCCGCGGACCGAATTCGCTCCTTGAGCTCCCACGCGGCGGTCGCGTAGTCGGACTCGCCGGGCGGGTCGGTCCGCTTTTCGACGTTGACGCTCACTGCGATGACCTAACACGTGGACGGAATATAACTCCACCGCCAGCGGGGACCGTTGCGAGCGGCTACGGCCGGCCAACGCTCCGCGATCCGACCGTAAGCGACCGTCAGGGCCGCGTCGGAACCGCAGGCGCGACGTGTCCGCGTCGGGACAGAAAACCTTTGTCGCGGTCGCGCGTGGTCGGTAGTAATGGCTATCCAGTCGTCGGGCATGGAGCGCATCCGACGGGCGTTCCTGACCGGCGTCGCCGTCGTCGTCCCCGCCGTCATCACGCTCGTCGTCCTGGCGTTCGCGTTCAACGCGGTGTACAACTACCTCGACCTGTTCTCGACGGCGGTCGTCACCGTATCGCCCGACGTGCCGCTGCCGCTGATCGGGTCCATCCCGCGGGAGCTCGCGATCGAGATCGCGGCGCCGGTGGTGTTCGTGGGCGTGATCATCCTGCTCGGCGCCGGCGTCGAGTCGTCGCGGTACGGAGAGCGCGCCGTCGACCAGGTCGACGACCTCGTCGAGCGGGTGCCGGGGATCGGTTCCGTCTACCAGGGGTTCCGGCAGATGAGCGACGCCATGTTGGAGTCGGACGGCGGGAACTTCCGCGAAGTCGTCCTCGTCGAGTTCCCGACCGAGGAGACCTACACCCTCGCGTTCATCACGAGCGAGACCCCGGCCGTCATCGCGGACCACGCCGACACGGAGGACGACGGGATGCGGACCGTGTTCATGCCGATGGCGCCGAACCCGGTGATGGGCGGCCACGTCGTCTTCGTCCCGGAGCGCCGGATCGTCGACGTCGAACTGACCGTCGACGAGGGGATCCGCGCACTGGTGACGAGCGGCGTCGCCTTGGAAGAGGTCGCCGCCGACCTCGACGACGTGGATCCGGACGACCTCCACGCCGGGGCGCCCGAGCGGACCGTCGACGCCCGGTTCCCGGCCGACGAGCGCCCCGACACCGCCCACGAGCCGCGCGAGGAGGAGGGCGAAGGCAGCGACGAGACGTACCGCCCGGCGGAAGACGGGTCGCGAGAGGCGGTCGAGGGCAGCGGCCCCGGCGCCGGTGAGGACGACGGCCTCAGCGCTGACGAGGACGACGCCCCGAGCGCCGCCGACAGCGACCTCGGCGACGCGGCCGGGCGCAACCGCGGCTCCGGCCGATGAGCTACGCCCTCCGCGAGCACACGGCCGACGTGGCCGTGGAGGCGACCGCCGACACGCTTTCGGGGCTGTTCGCGGCGGTCGCCGACGGGCTCGCGGCCGCCAGCGCGGAGTCGGTCCCGGCCGCCGGCGAGCGGTTCGACCTCGACGTCGCCGCCGAGAGCCGCGAGGCCCTGCTGTTCGACTACCTCGACCGCCTGATCTACGAGCGGGACGTGCGGCTCGTTTTACCGGCCGACCACCGGTGTACGGTGATCGAGCCGGAGTCCGTCGACGCTGCGGACGACGACGCCGCGGACGCGGACGAGTGGCGGCTCACGGGGAGCGCGCGCGGCGTCCCCCTCGACGCGGTGGCGGCCCGCGAGATCAAGGCGGTCACCTACTCCGAGATGGCGCTCGAACGGCGCGGCGACGGGTGGTACGCGTACGTCGTGTTCGACGTGTGAAGCCGCCCCGTGGGGCGTGACAAACCGTTATGCCTGTCGAGTACATTGTTACCGTATGTCACGCACAGGGCTGCGCGACGGGACGGGACCGGACGGCACTGGTCGACGCTGGCGCGCGGGGGCGAGTTCGGGGCTCGTCGCCGGCGCGGCGATGGGGGCCGTGTTACACGCCGGCCTCGGGCTCATGCCGACGATCGGCGCGCTGGTCGGCGTCGAGACGGTCGTCGGCGGGTGGGCCGTCCACCTGTTCAACAGCACGCTGTTCGGCGCGCTGTTCGTCGCCGTCTTCGACCGGTCGTTCTTCGCCGACCTCCGCGGAGACGTGGGCGGGTGCCTGTCGCTCGGCGTCATCCACTCGGCGCTGCTCGGCGTGATCACCGGCGGGCTCCTGTTGCCGGCCGCCATCGCCATCGAGGGGGCCACGTCGCTGCCGGTGCCGACCCTGCCGGTCCCCGGCCTCACCGCGAGCTTCGAGTTCGGCGTCGTCATCGCGGTCGCGCACCTCGTGTACGGGGTCGTCCTGGGGCGGGCGTTCGCCGCGTTCACCCTCGCGGAGGGCGCGATCGACTGGCTCCCGACCGACCCCGCGAACCGGTAGCCGGCTCGTCAGCGCCCGGGCGACGTCGCGGCGGCCCGCCGGCGACCGCCTGACGCAACGCCCTTGGCGCCCCGCGTCGAAGTGGCGCGCATGACAGCGCGCGAGTTCGACGGGATCCGGCTTGAGAAGGTGCGCGAGCACGTCTGGGAGATCCCTCGCGAGGGCGAGATGAACGTCCCCGCGCGGGTCCTCGCCAGCGAGTCGCTGCTGGAGGCGATCGGCGACGACGACTCGCTCCGGCAGCTGAAGAACGCGACGCACCTGCCCGGCGTCGTCGAGCCCGCGATCTGTATGCCCGACGGCCACCAGGGGTACGGCTTCCCCGTCGGCGGCGTCGGCGCGATCGACGCCCGGACCGGCTGTATCTCGCCCGGAGCGGTCGGCTACGACATCAACTGCGGCGTCCGGATGGTGCGGACGAACCTCGCCTACGACGACGTGCGCGGCCGCGAGGAGGAGCTGGTCGACGCGCTGTTCGAGGCGATCCCCTCGGGGCTCGGCGGGGGCGGCGTGATCGACGGCACCGCCGACGCCGTCGAGGGCGCGCTCGAACGCGGCGTCGAGTGGGCGGTCGAGGCGGGGTACGGGATCGAGAGCGACCTCGCGCGCTGCGAGGACGAGGGACGGCGTCCCGACGCGCGCCCGGAGTACGTCTCCCAGAAGGCGATGGACCGCGGGCGCAACCAGATGGGGTCGCTCGGCTCGGGCAACCACTTCCTGGAGGTCCAGCGCGTCACCGACGTGTTCCGCGCGGACGTGGCCGAGTCCTACGGGCTGACGGAGGACGGGATCGTCGTCCTGATCCACTGCGGGAGCCGCGGGCTCGGCCACCAGACGTGTAACGACTACCTGCGCCGGATCGAGCAGGAGCACGGCGACCTCCTCGACGAGCTCCCGGACAAGGAGCTGGCGGCCGCGCCCGCCGGGTCCGAGCTGGCCGACGAGTACTACGGCGCGATGGGCGCGTGCATCAACTTCGCGTGGGTGAACCGCCAGCTGATCACCCACCAGACGCGCGAGACGTTCGGCGAGGTGTTCGACGCGGACCCGATCGACGACCTCGGGATGGAACTGCTGTACGACGTGGCGCACAACATCGCGAAGAAGGAGACCCACGAGGTCGGCGTCGACGCCGAGGGGCGCCCCGCCGTCGGCGACGCGGCCGTCGACCGCGCGGAGCGCCAGCTGTACGTCCACCGCAAGGGCGCGACGCGGGCGTTCCCCGCGGGCAACGAGGACGTGCCCGAGGCGTACCGCGGCGTGGGCCAGCCCGTCATCATCCCCGGCAGCATGGGCGCCGGGTCGTACGTGCTCCGCGGCGGCGACGAGTCGATGTCGGTGTCGTTCGGCTCGACCGCCCACGGCGCCGGGCGCCTGATGAGCCGGACGCAGGCGAAACAGGAGTTCTGGGGCGGCGACGTCCAAGACGACCTCGAAGACGGCCAGCGGATCTACGTGAAGGCCCAGTCCGGCGCCACCATCGCGGAGGAGGCCCCGGGCGTGTACAAGGACATCGACGAGGTGATCCGCGTCAGCGACGAGCTGGGGATCGGCGACAAGGTTGCGCGGACGTTCCCCGTGTGTAACATCAAGGGGTAACCGACCCGCCCGTCGGCCCGGCGGCTGCCGGCGAGTCAGCGCTCCCGCCTCGCCTCCCGGCCGAGGTGTTCCTCGACGGCGTCGACCTTCTCCGCGGCGGTCCCGTCGCCCGCCCGCTTGTCGTCGACCTTGAGGAACGTCGACACGCGGTCGCCGTCGACCGCGTCGTGGGCGGCCGCCGCGGCCGCAAAGAGCGTCTCCGCGTCGTCGGCCTCGATCACCGTGCCCATCGGGTTCGTCTCGTAGCTCACGTCGAAGTCGTCGAGCGCGGCGACGGCCGCCGCCACCTCCGCGGCCATGCTCTCCTCGATCACCGGCGCGACGCTCAGCATCGCGATCGCTGTCATGACAGTGCGTGCGTCGCGGGGCCACTTAAGTAGTCGCGCGGGCCGGCCCGCGGTCGCGGGCGAGCCCGACCGCCCGCCTATTCGAGCGCGTCGCGCAGGAAGGAGAGCTGGTGGCCGACCGCGCCCTCGAAGTCGTCGCCGAGCACCGAGAAGTGGTCGGCGGGCATCGTGACGACGGTCCCGCGCGAGAGGCGCTCGCCGGCGGCCGCGACCGCGTCGGCGTCGACGATCGCGTCGTCGGTCCCCGCGAGCAGCAGCGCGGGGGCGTCGACCTCGTTGAGCCGCGTCACGGGTCGGTAGCCGACGAGGCCGAGCAGCGACCGCGCGGGCGTCTCGTTGCGCCACGCCGACTCGCGGTCGACGAGGTCGATGTACTTGCGCTCCGCTCCCGGCTCGGTGATCGCGGCGCGCTCCTCCGGGTCGCCGACGATCGGCACGGTGCGGCCGCGACCGACCCGGTGGCCGAGCAGGTCGCGGAGCCCGGCGGCGCCGGACCGGAGGAGGTAGCGCCCGCCGCGCCGCAGGGCGATTGCGCGCCCGTCGAGCATCGGGACGAGGCCGACCACGGCGTCGACGTCGCGGCGCTCCGCGGCGAGCGTGAGGACGTGCGCGGCCGACAGCGACGCCCCCCAGAGCACGAGGTCGTCGCCCGCGTCGTCGACGCGCTTCGCGCGGTCGAGCGCGGCCGCGTACGCGTCGCGCTGGCGGTCCAGGTCGACGAGCTGGGAGTCGCCGTCGGACGCGCCGAACTCGGGGTGGTCGAAGAGGAGCGCGGCGTAGCCCGCGTCCGCGAACCGCTCCGCGACGGCGGGGTAGCCGAAGCTCCGCTCCGCGCCGAGCCCCGGGGCCATCACGACGACCGGGGGGTCGTCCGCGTCGCCGCCCGGCAGGTACAGCGTCCCGCGGCAGGTCGCGCCGTCGACGTCGAACGCGACCGCGCGGGTGGCGAACCGCTCGCGGGCCGGGCGCGCGAGGCGGCGCTGCGCGCGGTTGACCGGCCTGCGTCGGGTCACCGGTCCGCCTCCTGCCCGTCCGCGTCGGCGTCCACCGCGTCCGACGAGCCCTCGCCCCCGTCACCGGGCTCGTGGCTGAGCGTCTCCAGCACGCGCGACGAGAACTCGGTCTCGGATATCTCGTAGCCGATGAGCGCCTCGAACCACTCGGCCTCCGCGTGCCACGTCCCGAGGACGTCGCCGGGCGAGCGGACCACCGTTCCCTCGACCCGGACGGGGTCCCACTCGTCGGCTTCGGCCTCGTCGATGAGCGCGTTGAGCGCGCGCCCGATCTCGCCGCGGTGGACCTCGCGGCCGGGGAACGCGGTCATGTACGTCAGCTCCAGCGGATCGCCCCCGTCGATCGATTCGACGCTGACGCCGTAGCTCCTGAGCTCCGGCTCCAGATCGGTCGTCCCCTCGTCGCCGGTCATACCCGACCCGTCGGCGGGACGGGATAAATCGGTACCGGCACGCGGCGGCGACGCGTCTGGGCGAACGGCGTCGGCAGAAAGCCGCGGACGGGGGGACGGCCGCCGAGTGGCGGCCGCGGGTGGGTTGTCAGAGGCACACGATTGTCCCGCGCGGCCAGACGGCAATACTCCGCGAAGCGATATAAACGCTCGGGCCGGGTACCATTTATGCGGCTCCCGTCCCTGTGTCCGGTCACATGCTCACCGCGGCCGCGACGGCGCTGACGCGAACCGACGACACCGCGGGCGTCGTCCTCGTCGGCGGGTCCGTGACGCTGTTGGGGTGGATCCTCACGCCCCTGTGGCTCGCCGGCGTCCTCTTCGTCAGCCCCGCCGTCGCCGTCGCGGCCCCGGTCGCGCTCGCGCCGTCGCTCGTGGCGCGCGGCTACCTCGTCCGGGTGACGCGGGCGGCGATCCAGCCCGGCGACGCCGCCGGCGCGCCGTCGCTCGTCGCCTGGGGAGAACTGGCCAGGGACGGCCTCAAGTCGGCGCTGCTGTCCGCGGCGCTGCTCGCGCCCCTCGCGGGCGGGCTCGCGGTCGCGGGCGGCGCCGTCGCCGCACTCGTCGCGGGCCCCGTCGAGCCGGGGGCGACCGCGACGGCCGTCGAGTCGGCGCTCGGACCGAACGGGCCGGCCGCAGTCGCCGTCGTCGCCGCCGCCGGCGTCCTCGCGCTCGTCGGCGCGTACCTGGTCGCGTTCGCGTACGTCCGCCCCGCGGCGCTCGCCGCGTTCGCCGCGTCCGGCCGCCTCCGGGACGGGCTCGACCCGCGAACGGTAGCCGGCGTCGCCGCGACGGGGCCGTACGCGACCGGCTGGACGCTGGCCGTCGGGGCGCTCGCGGTCGGGTACGCCGTCGCGGCGCCGACGGTTCCGCTCGTCGTCGGCGTCGCGGTCGCCTTCCTCGCTCGGATCGTCGCGCACGACCTCTACGGCCGGGGCGCGGCCGAGAGCCTGACCGAGGAGACGGAGGCGACGACGGCGGCGACCGCGACGCGGCGGCCGGTCGACGCGGCGCCCGACGCCGCGCGCTCGGACGACGAAGCGGGAGCCGGCAGCGGATCGGGCCCGAGCGTCGGTCCGGCCGGCGACGGGCCGCCGGCTCCCGTGGTGTCGGGGGACGGCGGACGACCGATGCGGAGCGAGCCGCCGGCCGCGGTTCAGGTCGGCCGCGGCGTTTCTGTCGCTGACGAGAGCGACGAGTCCGCCGACACCGACCCGACCCGCGCGGACGAGGCGGGCGGCGCTGACGCCGATCCGACCGGCGGCTTCGAGTGGGGGCCGGCGCTGTCCGACGCGGAAGACAAGAGTTGATACGGGCGCGAGCGAACGCCCGGGCATGCGCATCTCCGAGCGGGGGTACGGCGAGGAGGGCCGGGAACGGCTCACGCTGGTCCCCGAGAACGTGGACGACCTCTGGCACCTCGCGCACGTCCTCGAACCCGGGGACCTGGTCGAGGGCGACACCACCCGGCGGATCCAGCGGAACGACGACCAGATGCGGGACACCGGCGGGCAGCGCGAGCACATCTTCGTCACGCTGGAGGTCGAGGACGTGGAGTTCGCGCGGTTCGCCAACCGGCTCCGCGTCGGCGGCGTCATCGTCGGCTGCTCGCGCGAGGACCAGCTCAACGCCCACCACACGCTCAACGTCGAAGAGCACGACGAGATAACCGTCGAGAAGCACTTCAAGCCGGACCAGACGGAGCGGTTGGAGGAGGCGACCGAGGCCGCGGAGAACCCCGACGTGGCCATCGCCACCGTCGAGGAGGGCGCCGCCTACGTCCACACCGTCCAGCAGTACGGCACGGAGGAGTACGCCTCGTTCACGAAGCCGACGGGGAAAGGCGAGTTCTCGCGGCCGCGCGAGGAGCTGTTCGCGGAACTCGGCGAGGCGCTCGCGCACCTCGACGCCGACGCCGTGATCCTGGCCGGGCCGGGGTTCACCAAGCAGGACGCGCGCGACTACATCGAGGAGGAGTACCGCGACCTCGCAGACCGGCTCACAACGGTCGACACCTCCGCGGCGGGCGACCGCGGCGTCCACGAGGTCCTCAAGCGCGGCGCGGTCGACGAGGTCCAGAAGGAGACCCGCATCTCGAAGGAGGCGAGCCTCATCGACGACCTGACCGAGAACATCGCGAAAGGCGAGAAGGCGACGTACGGCCCGGACGACACCGCCGAGGCCGCCGAGTTCGGCGCGGTCGAGACGCTGCTCGTCGTCGACGAGCGCCTCCGCACCGAGCGACAGGGCGACGGCGACTGGGACATCGACGTGAACGCGGTGATCGAGTCGGTCGAGCGGCAGGGCGGCGACGTGGTCGTCTTCTCCTCGGAGTTCGCGCCCGGCGAGCAGCTCGCCAACCTCGGCGGCATCGCCGCGATCTTACGCTACCGGCTCCAGTGAACGGCTGACGGTCGAAGTGCGGCGGCGCGTGCCTGCGAGCGGCCGCCACCGGCGGTCGCGAGGAGCACGCGCGAGGGAGTCGGTGGCGGTCGAGCGAAGTGAAGACCGCCAGCGACGAGGCTGGGGAGGTGTGAGGTGCCGTGCGGGGCGGGAATCGAAGGGGCAGCCGCGAGGCGGGCGCAGGTGACGCAAGGACCGCAACGAGGGAGCGAGGCGACCGAGTGAGGGCCGCAGCGAACGTGCGCCCGCCTCGCGGCTGGGGCTTCGGTGGCGTCCGTGTCGATCGCCAGTTTACAAGTGTCACCTTCGTACGGCCGAGCGACCGGGGCTTCGGCGCGCTCGGCCCGCGGACCGTCCACAACGAAACCGGTCACGTACGCGGCCGTGACCTTATGAGAGCGGGCCGCCAACTCCGGGTCGATGGCGGACCGACCCGGCGGTGACGAGAGTGTCTCGACGACCGCCGACCGCGAAAGCGCCGACGACGTGGACGCCGACGCGCTCCCCGACACCGACGCCCGCTCCGACACCGACGCCCGCTCCGACACAGACGTCCTCTCGGACGCCGAGGCCCTCCCCGACGACCTCGACGACGCGGGCGTCGACGAGGCGGTGAAGCGCCGGCTCCGCGAGGCGTACCTCAACGACGAGGAGAACGCGCTGATCGTCACGCGGGTGCGCTCCGTCGGCGACCGCGTCGCCGTCGAGATGCGCCCGCCCCACGGCGACGCCACGCACACCGAGCGGTTCGACGCGCCCCGCGACGGGTCGCTTCAGGAGTCCGAGGCGTTCCTGGGGTTCTTGGAGGCCGCGGGCGTCTCGCCGCTCGACGTCGACGAGCTCGTCGGCAGCCGCGTGCCGGCGACGTACGACCCGGAGACGGGCTGGCGGGTCGACGCCGCGTACCGTGGCGACGACGACGCCGAGGAGTCGGGGCGGCTCGCCGACGCCCGCGAGTGGCTGTGGACCTACCGGGCGTGGCTGCTCGCGGCGCTGCTCGTCGGCGGCGAGCTCGCCTTCGTCGCCGTGATCATCCTCGTGTACGCCTGAGCCGCGGACGCAACGCGCCGCGGCTCAGAGCACGCGGAGCCGGTATCCCTCGGCGGCGGTCTCGTCGGTGACGCGGCCCGTTTCCAGCGCCGCGTCGAGAATCTCGACGACGAACTCCTTCGGCACCTCGACGCCGATGAAGTCGGTCCCCTCGCGCGCCGTCGTGAGCCGCGCCATCGTTCGCTTCGTGCCGTCGTCGTTGTAGATGCTCCCCACGCGCTCGCCGTCGCGGCGGAACCGCAGCGTCACGTCGGTGGGTTCGAGCGCGTCGAAGCGCACCTCGAACACCCGGTCGTCGCTCTCCAGCCGCGCGAGGATCGCGCCGTCGTGCTCGACCACAGTGGTCTCCATACCCTCGCTACGGGCTCGACGCATATAACGGCGGCACGCGCTCGGGTCGCACGCGGGCGCGACGGGACGGCGTCAGGCCGCGTCCTCGGCGTCCAGGTAGCCGTTGACCAACTGCGGCGCCACGACGCCGACGAATAGCAGGACGCCGATCAGGACGGTGTCGCTCAGGCTCGTCGCGACGCGACCGCCGTACGCCAACGCCAACCCGACCGCCATGAACAGGAGGATGACCGCGTTCTCTCGGGAGACCATACGCGTGACTGGCCGATCGAACGGCAAATACTCTTCGGGCGTTACTCGACGCTGCGCCCCTCAGTCGACGGTCGGCGCCGTCTCGTCGGTCGTCCCCGGGATCTCGAGTTCGATCTCGAGCTCCTGTTCGCCGTACCCCTCGTAATCGATCTCGAGTTCGACGGGCTCGCCGAACGCGAACGGTAGCGTCCACTCGTCGCCGGTAAGGGTCAGCTCGTCGCCCGCCTGAAGCTGTTCGCCGACTTCGACCAGGAACCGGCCGGCCTCGGCGGCGGTCAGGCGGTACTCCTGTTCGAAGTCGCGGCCCTCTCTGATGAGGGTCAGGTCGTCTTCGGACTCATCTCGCGAGTCGGTATCCGTCTCCGTCATCTCCCGTCAGTTGCCGGCGCACGCGAATAAGCTGCGCGGTGGGGCCCCGAATGCGCTCGTCACTTCCCCCAGAAGGGGTCGCGCTTACGGCGCGTCTCCAGGTAGCCCTGGAGCGCCTCGCGCTCGTCGGCGGTGATCTCCTCTTTCAGCTCCTGTTCTAAGATCTTCGCGTGCTTCTCCGGCACCTCGGTCCAGAGCGTGTCGCCCTCCTCGATGCCGCGGCCGACGGTCGGCCCGTCGATGGCGATGCTGACGCGCTCGCCCGAGCGCGCCTCGTCGACGTCCTCGCCCTGCTTCTGAATCCCGGAGAGGCCGCCGACGCGCTCGAACTCGTTGCCCTCGAAGTAGCCGACGTTGCGGTTGTTCTGGAGCGTGCCCGAGATGACCTCGACGCCGACGACCGCGGGGTCGTTCTGCCGGAAGGTGTGGTCGGGGAGGATGCGGAATCGGGCCGGGCGCACCACCTTGTCGAGCACGGTCTCCTGTTGGGCGCGCTGCTTCTCCTCGACGTAGCGCTCGTAGTCCTCGACCAGCTGGTAGATGACCTCGTTCTTGAACAGCTTCACGTCGGCGTTCTCCAAGTCCGACTCCGCGTTCTGGAGGAGGTCGACGTTGAACCCGAGGATGGCCTTGTGCTCGTCCTGGTTCGCCGTCTCCGCGACCGCGATGTCGCGGGGCGCGATGTCGCCGACCTCGGCGCGAAGGATGGGGACCTCGGCCTCCCGGAGGGCGTTCGCCATCGCCTCCAGCGAGCCGAGGGTGTCCGCCTTGACGACGACGCCGTTGTCGGCCGTCTCGACCTCGATCTCGGCCAGTTCGGCCTTCACTTCGTCGACGACCTGATCGACGGTGCGGTCGCGGACGACGCGGACCGGCGCGCCGGCCATCGCCTGATCGAGGTCGGGGGCGGCGATCTTCACGCCGGCCGCGGCGCCGACCTCGCCGACCTTCTCGAACTCCTTTTCGGTGCGGATCTCCGCGAGCGGCCGCGGGCGGAGCAGCGCGCGGATCTCGGTGACGATCGGCTCGTCCTGCCCGCCGACGACGACGGTGTCCCCGTTGCGGATCACGCCGTCGTAGACGACGGTGTCGACGGTGGCGCCGAACCCGCGCTCGTCTTTCACTTCGAGCACCGTCCCCTCGCCCGGGCCGGTGACGTCGATGGCCATCTCCTCTTTCATGAACCGCTGGGAGAGGCCCATCAGGACGGTCAGGAGGTCCGGGACGCCCTCGCCGGTGAGCGCCGACAGCGGGACGACGCCGATGTTCTTCTGGAAGTCCTGGACGCGCCAGTAGAGGTCGGCGGAGAAGCCGGCGTCCGACAGCTGGCCGATGATCTCGTAGAGGTTCTCGTCGAGCATCGACTTCGCGCGCTCGGACTGCGCGTCCATGCTCTTCTGGATCGGGTCGCCGTCCTGCGGGTTCCACCCGGGCGTCGTGTCGACCTTGTTGGCGGCGACGACGAAGGGCGTCCCCGTCCGCCGGAGGATGTCGATCGCCTCCTCAGTCTGCGGCTGGAAACCGTCGTTGACGTCGACGACGAGCACCGCGATGTCGGCGAGCGCGCCCCCGCGGGCGCGCAGCGTCGAGAAGGAGTGGTGCCCCGGCGTGTCGATGAACAGCAGGCCGGGTAGATCGAAGTCCGACGGGTCGATCAGCTCGCCCGCCATCCCGGAGATGGTGTCGAGCGGGATGTCCGTCGCCCCGATGTGTTGGGTGATCGCGCCGGCCTCGCCCTCGCTGACGGCGGAGCCGCGGATCGTGTCGAGCAGGCTCGTCTTGCCGTGGTCGACGTGGCCCAGCACGGCGACGATGGGGGTTCGCAGGGTGTCCGCGTGTGTGTGGTCGGTCATATGTGATCGCCCCGAGAAGGTTATACCGTTTCATGCGCCCGGCCGTCAGTTAAGCCTTTCAAAACGCCGCGACGAACGGCGGCGGCGAGGGCGCGATCCGCGTCCGTCGCCCGTCCGACGCCCCGTGGCGTTTAATACCGTCGCCCGGAACCGTGGGGGTATGGTCGACATCCTCGCGGAGAACCTCTCCGGGAAGGCGGTGATGAGCTCCGACGGCACGGAACTCGGGGACCTGTACAACATCACGATGAACCTCGAGTCCGGGGAGCTGAACCACCTCCTCGTCAGCCCGCACGAACAGCTCAGACAGGAGCGCGTCGACTTCGAGTTCGACGAGATGGGGCGGCTCCGAGTCCCGGTCGCGAACGTGCAGGCGGTGAAAGACTACATCGTCGTCGCCCGCTGATGCAGGTCCTCGACTCGTCCGCGTTCATCCACGAGTACACGACCGACGAGGACGTGGTCTCCATCCCGGCGGTCCACGAGGAGCTCACCGGCGAGGTCGCGCTTCGGTTCGACGCGATGGAGGGCTCCGGCATGACCGTCCACGTGCCCGCGCCCGAGGCGGTCGACCGGGTCCGCCGGGCCGCGAAGGGCTCGGGCGACGCCGCGGAGCTGTCGGACACCGACGTCCGGCTCATCGCGACCGCCCTGGAGCTTCACGCGACGCTCGTCAGCGACGACTACGCGATGCAGAACGTCGCCGAGCGGCTCGACCTCCCGGTCGAGCCCATCGACAGGGAGGGGATCACCGAGGAGCGGGAGTGGCGCTTCCAGTGCGTCGGCTGTAACCGCACCTTCGACGAGAACAGAGAGCGGTGTCCGATCTGCGGCAGCGACCTCACGCGGAAGAACCCGGCGTGAGCGGGCGGGGGAGGTGACGCGGCCCGGCGGGAGGGTGCGGGCCGACGGGGTGACGCGGCCCGACCTGACGCCCGCGCCGCCCCGCCGCACGCGACCGACCGATTGAACAGGCGCGCCGCCGACCCGCCGCCATGAACGACTTCAAGGAGCTGTCGCCGGACGCGCTCCGGGCCGGCCGCGCGGACGCGCTCGACGACGCCGTCGCCGCCGCGCTGGCCGCGCACCCGCTCGACGGTGTCGAGACCGAGTACCCGCACTACCGGGGGACCGTGGAGGGCCCGGAGGCGCCCCCGCGCCCCTCGGAGACGCACCCCGTCTTCTACGGCTGCTTCGACTGGCACTCCGCCGTCCACAGCCACTGGGCGCTCGTCCGCGCGCTGCGGCTCGCCCCCGACCACCCGAACGAGGCCGAGATCGCGGCTGGCGTCGACGAGCGATTGACGCCCGAGAACGTCGCCCGCGAGGTCGACTACCTCGACGAGAACCCCGGATTCGAGGAGCCGTACGGCTGGTCCTGGCTGCTGCGCCTCGCCGCGGAGCTCGACCTGTGGGACGACCCCCGCGCCGACGCGTGGCGCGAGACGCTCCGCCCGCTCGAAGACCGGATCAGCCGCGGAACCCGCGAGTCGTTCCTCGGGGTCGACCGCCCGCAGCGCGTCGGGACCCACGGCAACACTGCGTTCGCGCTCGCCGGCGTCCTCGACTACGCGCGGATCGTCGGCGACGCCGCCCTCGAACGCGAGGCCGAAGCGGCGGCGCGGCGGCTGTACGCCGACGACACCGCCGCGGTCGTCGGCGCGGAGCCGGTCGGCTGGGACTTCCTCTCCCCGGCGCTCGTCGAGGCGGACCTCATGCGCCGCGTCCTCGGCCCCGACCCGTTCGCGGCGTGGCTCGGCCGGTTCCTGCCCGACCTCAGCGCGCCCCCGCACGACGCGCTGCTCGCGCCCGTCGACGTCGAGCCGGAGGAGGGCGACGGCGCCGCGATTCACCTGATCGGGCTCAACGTCTCCCGCGCGTGGTGTCTCGCCGGGCTGAGCGACGCGCTGGCGGATCGGACCGGCCCCGTGGCGGCCCGGCTCCGAGAGCCCCTCGACGCCGCGGCGCGCCGCCACGCCGAGGCGGGGGCCGCGGACGTGCGCACCGACGACTACGCGGGGTCGCACTGGCTCTCGTCGTTCGCGCTGTACCTGCTGACGCGGAACGAGGCCGGGATCGCGCCCGGCGCCGCTTAGTCGGCTCCCGACGGGTCGCGCGCGTCGCCGGTCCCGCCGTCGGTCCGACCGACCGAGTCGCCGTCGGTCGACCCGACGGCCTCGCCCTCCGCGATGCCGAGGGCGTCGTCCGAGAGGTCGCTCCCGTCGAGCCGGGGGACGCGCTCCCGGAGCCGGGCGGCGGCGGCCCGCGCCTCCGCGAACTCGACCTCGGCGAGCGCGCGCACCAGCGCGGCGGCCCGCTCCGCCCGGGCGCGCTGCCACGACTCCTCGCGCGACTCGTAGGTGCGGATCGCGCGCAGGAAGTCGGCCTCGGAGAACTCCGGCCAGTACGGCGCACAGAAGTAGACGGCCGCCTCGTTGCCGTTCGCGTGCCACGGGAGGAAGTTGGACGTTCGCTCGTCGCCGCCGGTGCGGACGATCAGGTCCACGTCGCGGATCGGCCGGTCGTACAGCCGCTCCTCGACGGTCTCGACGTCGACGTCCTCGGGGGCCATCTCGCCGGCGTCGACGTCCCGGGCGATGGCGCGCGCGGCGTCGAGCAGCTCGGTCCGGCCGCCGTACGCGAGCGCGACGTTGAGCGTGAAGCGGTCGTTACCGGCGGTGCGCCGCTCCGCGTACGCGACCGCGTCGCGGACCCGCGGCGGGAGGCGGGGCACGTCGCCGATAGCCCGGACGCGGACGCCCTGCTCGTGGACGCGGTCGGCGTCGGCGAACTCGCGCAGCTTGCGTTCCAACAGGTCGAAGAGGGGCTCTAGCTCCTCGTCGGGGCGCTCGAAGTTCTCCGTGGAGAAGGCGTAGAGGGTGAGCTCAGAGACGCCGAGGTCGGCGCACCAGTCGAGGACGCGCTCGGTGGTGTCCGCGCCGGCGCGGTGCCCGTCGGGGGCGTCGTCGCCGCGCTCGCGGGCGTACCGCCGGTTCCCGTCCTGGATGACGGCGACGTGGGCGGGGACGTCGTCGATCTCGCGGCGGAGGTGTCGCCGGTACGCGCGCCCGGCGAGGCCGCGGAGTCGGTTCAGCATCTTCCATGACTCAGACGGCCGAGCGGTATGTACTTTTATCCTCCCGCCGGTCCTTCGGCCCGCAGATGGAGGCCGCCTACGTCGTCAGCGTCGCGATCCGGCTCGACCCGCCGGCCGCCGCCGTCGACCCCGACCGCTTCGAGACGACGGTGGAACTCCCCGCGAGCGAGCCCGGAACCGACGGCTGGCTGTTCTTCCGCGACCGCCTGTGGCGCGGCGAGATCGGCGACGAGCCGTCGTTCCGGCGGTTGGCGGAGGAGCGGCTGGGGCTGGCGGACGCCGGGAGCGTCGAGGTCGTCGCCGCCGACTTTCGGGAGCTGCGCACCGACGGGCCGTACCTCGACGCGCTGAAGGCGGCGATCGCCGACGACCTCAGCCGGTTCAACGCCGACTCGGTCGACGAGGTCCTCCGCAAGTACCTCGGCTCGTCGGTCCACGTCCGGGGCTGATCCAGCGGGACGCAGCCCAGATTTATTCCCGCTCGCGGCGACGCGTTCGGTATGCGCCCTCCCCTCGACGAGACGACCGAAACAGGTTCGGACGGGTCAGGCCGCGCGGGCGGGACCGCCGGCGACGAGACCGCCGGCGACGCGGCCGGTCGCGGCGCTTCCGGGGACGCCCCCGAGTACGACGCCGCCGACCGCTACTGGGTCGTCAGGGAGGCGGTCGAGGACGCGCTGATGAACGTGTTCTGGACGCTCGCCCTGTTGGGGTTCGGCCTCGCGCTGCTGGCCGGCGGCGCGCTCGCGGTGCTCGAAAACGGTGGCTCGCGGATCTCGGTTCTCGTCGGCGTCGCCCTGGTCGGTCTCGGCGTCGGCAACGTCGCCGTCGCGCTCGACGTGCGACTCCCGTTCGTGAGCGCCGACTGAGCGCTCGAACCGTCGCCGGAGCTTCACAACGCACTTACCCGGTGGCGGCGAAAGGACGTGGAATGCGGATCGCCGACTACGATTTCCACCTCTTCGACCTCGACGGGACGCTCGTCGACGCCGAGTGGGAGTACACCCGGACGGTGTTCGACCGCGTCGGCGACCGGCTCGACCGCGAGTTCTCGGACCGCGAGGCGCGCGTCCTCTGGCACGGGCTCGGCGGGTCGCGCGCCGAGACGCTCCGCGGAATGGGGGTCGACCCCGACGCGTTCTGGCCCGCGTTCCACGCCGTGGAGGACCCGGTCGCCCGCGCGGAGGCGACGTACCTCCACGACGACGCCGCGCGACTGCTCGACCGCGTGGGCGAGGTCGGCGGGCCGACCGGCCTCGTCACCCACTGCCAGGAGTTCCTCGCCGAGCCGGTCCTCGACCGCCTCGACCTCGGCGGCCGCTTCGACGCGGTCGTCTGCTGTACCGACGAGACGGGCTGGAAGCCGGCGCCGGACCCGATAGAGGCCGCGACGAGCGAACTCGGCGTCGACCCCGCCCGCCACCGCGGCTACTACGTCGGCGACGGCGAGAGCGACGTGGCGGCCGCCTGGAACGCCGGCCTCGACGCGGTCCACGTCGAGCGCGTCGGCCATGACGAGCGCGGCCGCTGTATCCTCGGGGACCGGCGCGTGCGCCGCCTCGACGAACTGGTCGGCGGCGAGGGCCGGACCGACGCCGGCCGGAGCGGCGACGACCCGCTCGGCGCCGGCGAGCCGGTCGACGCGTCGTGAGCGATTTATCCGCCCGCGGGGCGAGGCGCCGACCATGACGAAGTGGTTCCACAGCGGCCGGCGCCGCGACCTCTGCGCGCTCCTGTACGACCACGGCGAGCTGCGCGCGCAGTCGGCGAAGAGCCGGCTGGAATCGCATTACGACGAGCGGATCGACCCCGGGTCCTTCTACGGCACGCTCTCCGCGCTCGTCGAGGCCGGATACCTCGACCGCCGGGCCGAGGGGATCGCCGACGTGTACGCGCTCACCGACGCGGGCGAGGCCGCGCTGCTCGCCCACTACGACTGGCTCGGCGAGCGGATCGAGGGCGGCGACGGGGACGACGGCGACGGGGACGACGGCGACGACGGAAG
>NZ_SGTZ01000030.1:0-592 GCF_005435115.1 Halorubrum sp. ARQ200
GGTGGAAGTGATAACGCAAGGGAGGAGGCTATCCTCCCTTTTTTGATCCGTTTTTAAACGTCGCGCGTGGCGCTTGTTATTTCAGGTGGAAGATTTGCTCTGTTTCTAGCGATGTCATCGCGCGTATCTGACGCCAGATGTAGTAAAAGATGCCAAACATCATCAACATGCTAGGGATAGCAATCATCGGGTAGCTGTACAGCGTCATTTTGCCTAACTCTTCATTAAACGCGGGTGTGCCGGCAGGGCTGGTGACAATCCACGTGGCAAGGAAGTAGGTCATCGCCGATGAGAACACAAAGGTGCTGGCGAACAGATAGTTTGACCACATCAAACAACGCTCAAAGGCCGCGGATTGCCCGCTCTCTTTTAAACGCTGATTGATCAACGCGAGGTTGAGCACGGTGTCATTCAGAATTAACTTCTGCATCAGTGGGTAGCGGGTAAAGGTTGACCCTAACACCGCCAAGCCAATAATACCGGGGATCAGCGCCTCTTTTAAGGCTAACCAGCGAGTATCGAGCTCGAGTAGGCCAATCCCACCTGTCAGTAACACGCTGATAAAACCTAGTGCTGAGATAAAATTGAATTT
>NZ_SGTZ01000031.1:0-566 GCF_005435115.1 Halorubrum sp. ARQ200
TCTGAGTACAGTGTATTAGTGAGTATGAGGAGCATTGGAGGGACCATTGGAGGGACAGGCACTTTAGTCGCTAATTGGCGAAAGCTTATTGGGACAGACACTAAAACATCTAAAGTGTCTGTCCCACGATCTACCTAGTCGAAAATAGGTGGTACTTCTTCTTTTAATCTCTGATTCACTTCGTTTTTATCAAAGTACTTTGCGTCCCAGTCCTGCATGTTAAAGAGGTCCAGGGTCTCTCGCTCATCGTCGTTGAGTGGAGCGCGTTTTGAGAGTCTGAGTAGGTCTTTGTATCTGTCTATACCGCCGCAGTCTTCGGGTGGGCAGGCGCCATTACCTGCCGTGACTTTAGGCTGCGTGCAATTGCGGGTATTCAGTTTCTCAAGGGTGATGGTGTGGTGCCAGTCATCGCCAAAATCATACACATACGCGATGGTGTCTCCGGGCTCTCGCAGTACTGCCCCAATGGGTAAATACGCCGCTTGGGTATCGGATTCATCGTCAAGGTCAATATGACCAAAGGGTGTGATGAACATGGCAAGGTGTTGGTGCTCCCAACCCATAAT
>NZ_SGTZ01000032.1:0-564 GCF_005435115.1 Halorubrum sp. ARQ200
GGGCTCGGGTGATCGCTCAGACCGTATTCGCACCTACAATTATCCGCAAGGGCGGGTATCGGATCACCGAATCAACCTGACCTTGTATCGTCTCGACGATGTCATGCAAGGTGATCTGGATAGCCTGGTCGACCCGGTGATTCAAGAGCACCAAGCCGACCAACTTGCCGCCTTGTCTGAGCAGCAATAATGACAGCGACGATCAGCGCATTACTGGCCGATAGCACCACAGAGCTGACCGCTTTATCGGGCGGCGCTGCAGGCGTCGACGTTAGGGCGTTGCTCTGCCATGTGTTAGGACAACCAAGCAGTTACCTTTATACCTGGCCAGAGCGCAAACTCACCGCCGCACAATTAGCGCAATTTCGTCAGTTGTTTGCTCGTCGTCTACAAGGCGAGCCCGTGGCGTATATTTTGGGTTACCGCGATTTTTGGACGCTACGACTCAATGTGTCACCGACCACCTTGATCCCGCGCCCTGAAACCGAGCTGCTGGTGGAACAAGCGCTGGCCGTGTTGCCTCCTACGCCTTGCCGTGTGCTGGATTTAGGCACCGGAACGGGG
>NZ_SGTZ01000033.1:0-526 GCF_005435115.1 Halorubrum sp. ARQ200
TCTAAGCACAGGTTCGACTGGCGAATTGGGGCCACCGATGCATCAAACGGACTATGGGTATTACAATGGTCAACGTTTTGAACATAGATACGGCCGGTTGAGGCGCGCTCTTGCATCATCAGTGAGAACAGGTCGACCGCTTTTACCGTCTCGCGTTGGATAGTGTCGTCCGCTTCATACTGGGTATACAGACGTTCGAATTCATCCTGATCTTCGAAAAAGGCGTCGTACAAGCCAGGCACATCTGACGGAGAGAACAAGGAAATGTTGCCACCTTTAAGCAGGCGGGTATACATCAACTTGTTGATTTGAACCCCGTAATCCATGTGGCGCACACGGTTTTCTTCCACACCACGGTTGTTTTTCAATACCAGCAGTGATTCCACTTCGCGGTGCCAAATTGGATAAAATAAGGTCGCTGCGCCACCACGAACACCGCCTTGCGAGCAGCATTTCACCGCGGTTTGGAAATACTTATAGAACGGAATACAACCAGTATGGAAGGCTTCACCGCCACGGATTGGGC
>NZ_SGTZ01000034.1:0-525 GCF_005435115.1 Halorubrum sp. ARQ200
GTAAAGTGCTTCACGCCATTAGGGTGCGTGACGGCGATATGAATGTGATCTGTCATGACTGGCTACTGCTGGCCTGCATTTAATACCGTCCATGACCGCGCGGACACTAAGCTTGTGGCTCCGCCATGTGGTCAGTCAGTTGTGCGAGCTCGCGATGGAGAAGTTCATCGTTGCCGACGTTAAGTTCAACGAGCCTTTTTAAATGACTGGCACTATCAATGTCAATGTGATCGATATAAAGATGTAAGTAATTCGCGCAGTTGTTCACGAGAATGCACTCCATGTCTAATTCTATCTCTGAATCATGGAGAAAAAAGACCAAGTCGAACTCTTTACGCTCAGGGTCAGATTCCCAATTGTTGGGCAAGCTAAGTAGCACGCCTTTTAGGGATAAATCGAGTACGTGTGCGTGCCATTCACGACCATCCTGTTTGAGTATCGCGGGGGCACGATACATCACGCGGGAATATTTTCTACGCTCTGACATGACAGCATCTCCTCTAGATGTCTGTTTTCAGTGTAGGC
>NZ_SGTZ01000035.1:0-523 GCF_005435115.1 Halorubrum sp. ARQ200
GCGCGGGCTGTCCCCGCGCGTGGTTGTTATCGGTTGACTAATTGGGTGACCAAGCTGACGACTTGATTCACTTCGTCGGCACTTAATTTGCCTTCTTTGACAAAGCGTACCGAGCCTTGGTCATCCAATACGGCAATTAACGAGCTTTCTTCTTTTAGGCGCCATGCCTCTGCGACATTGCCGTTTTCGTCGAGCACAATCGATGACCAGCTAAACTCACGTTTACTGTCTTCGGCTGATGATTTGACAAAGCCACCGGTGCCCCACATGGCATCATCTTGGTTAATGATGGTGGTGGTTTGGTAGCGAGCATCGTCAAAGTCTGCGGCGGTGATGGCTTCCATCAAGGGGGCATTCATTTCCTTGGCACTGCTGCGTCCGGCGATGGCCTGGATCACGCGTACTTTGCCCGGCAATTGTTCGGTTTGCCAAGTTTGATAAACGATATCGTCGCCATTCAGCGTCAATTCGCCGTGCTCGGCGACCTTGGCTGGCGGTAAGGGTGCACCATTTTGGAGCGTGT